>JAIFMY010000042.1 GCA_020048155.1 Bacteroidota bacterium | reverse complement strand
ATGTTTTCTTGGAAAAAATATCAATTTTGCAACGAAATTTCTTTTCAATGAAAAAAGTAGTTGTTGGCCTTTCAGGTGGTGTAGATTCGAGCGTGGCGGCATGGTTGCTAAAGGATGCCGGCTACGATGTACATGCTATTTATATGAAAAACTGGCACGATACCACTGGCTTGCTTCATGGCGATTGTCCTGCCAATGACGATATAACCTTTGCCCAACTTGTAGCGCGAAAATTAGATATCCCTTTTGAGGTGGTAGACCTCCAAACCCCGATGTACTTTGCAACCGTGAGGTCAAATTTGATATTTTCCTGAAAGTAGCCCTCGAAAAAGGGGCAGACTATGTAGCCACTGGCCATTATGCCCAAAAATCTGAAGTAAACGGTGAATATTGTATCATAGCGGGGGCTGATACCAACAAAGATCAGAGCTATTTCCTCTGCCAGCTAAGCCAAGAGCAGCTTAAGTTTGCGCTTTTTCCTATAGGACATATGGTGAAAGGCGAAGTACGTAAAATTGCCGCGGACCTTGGACTTGCAACCGCAGAGAGGAAAGACTCTCAGGGAATTTGCTTTGTGGGAAAAGTTGATTTGCCTACTTTTCTACAGCAGCAACTTCAAGCCAAAGATGGTTTTATATTCGAAATTCCTGAAGTGTACTACAATTTTCATAAACGAGGTGATTCGCTGGAAGCAATGGCCAAACCCTATTTTTATAAACCGGAAGATGGCATAGTAGTAGGAAAGCACAGAGGGGCGCATTTTTACACCATTGGTCAGCGCAAAGGTCTGAATGTGGGTGGAAAAGCCAAACCTTTGTTTGTAATAGCCATAGATGTGAATACCAACAGTGTATACACCGGACAAAGTGATGAACACCCTGGCCTATACAGAAAGGCACTTTTTATAAAAAATACTGAAACACACTGGGTAAGGCCATCGCTCTTCTTGCAACCTGGCGAAACGAGAGAATACATGGTGCGTATAAGATACCGACAACCATTGCAAAAAGCCATTTTGCGTCAATTTGCGGAAGGATTGTTTATAGAGTTCGACGAGTCACAAAGAGGCATCACCGCAGGACAATTTGCAGCTTGGTATTTCAATGGCGAGCTTTGCGGCTCAGGTGTTATAAACGAATAGAAACATATCAGACTTCACCAAAATAGCCTTTTATAGAATCGTATACTTCCTGCGGCAATTTGGTTGGCTTGCGGGTAGTGGCATCTATGAAAAAGAGTGTCACATGTCCCGTATTCAGCAATTCCTCAGAATCGTTATACAATTCATAATCGAACCGAATTCGCATTTCGGGCATTTCCTTCAGCATGGTGCGCACCGTTACCACATCGTCATAGCGGGCTGCCCTGCGGTATTTTATGGCTAGTTCAATTACTGGCATCATGATGTTCATTTTCTCCAGCTCGCTGTAAGTGACACCTACATTTCGCATAAGTTCGGTACGTCCCACTTCGTAGTACGATGCATAGTTGCCATAATACATATATCCCATTTGGTCGGTCTCGGCGTATCTGACCCTTATTTTTGTATCCGCTTGTATCATATCATTAAAAAGGTAAACGGCTTAAATCTACGTTTCCACCCGTAAATATAGCAACTACACGTTTATTTGCAAAAATCTGTTTTTTGTGTAGAACCGCTGCAAGCGATACAGCTGCACTGGGCTCTATTACTAGTTTCATTCTTTCCCACACCAAACGCATGGCCGCAATTATATCTTCATCCGAAACGGTAATAATATCTGATACGTATTGCCGGATAATAGGCCAGGTATATTCGCCCAATGACGTAAGTAGGCCATCTGCTATAGTAGTTGGATTTACTGAAGGATGAAAAACACCAGTTGCAAAAGTTTTCCATGCATCTGAAGCACCTTCAGGTTCTGCGGCAATAATCTTGGTTTGGGGCGAAAAATAATGTGCTGCCAGAAGTGTACCAGACAGCAATCCGCCTCCACCCACGGGTACGACAATATAATCTGGATGGCCAAGTTCTTGGATAATTTCAAATGCACAACTCCCTTGCCCTGCAATCACATCATAATTATCATATGGGTGAATAAAAGCTGCTTGGTGCTCCTTCACAACATCTGCGAGTGTAGATTCGCGCGCTGCCAGTGTTGGTTCGCATTCAATAATTATCCCACCATATCCGGCTACAGCATTTTTCTTAACCTGTGGCGAATTAGACGGCATGACAATATAGGACTTCACCCCCATATTTTTGGCTGCCAAAGCAAGCGCCTGTGCATGATTACCCGACGAATGTGTGCAAACGCCGTGTACAAGTTTTTCTTTGGGTAAAGAAAGAATGGCATTGGTGGCGCCTCTGTACTTAAAAGCACCTACTTTTTGCAAGTTTTCGGCCTTGAAATGCATAGAAGCTCCCGATATGTAGTCTATGGTTTCAGAAGTAAAGATAGGTGTTCGATGAATATATCTAACTATTCTATTGTAGGACTCTGTAATATCGTCTTTTAAAGGTACATTCTGTAACATAAATATCTGTTTTTATGATATTTAGAATTATTTACTTAAATATTTTAAAAAAATATGAATTTGTATTGCAATATTCAGTAAACAACGTATATTTGCAACGCTTTTCAGTTAAGCAACTGATTCGCTAGCTCAGCCGGTAGAGCACATCCCTTTTAAGGATGGGGTCCTGGGTTCGAATCCCAGGCGGATCACTGAAAAATATCGATATTCAAATTTTGAGTATTAGATTCGCTAGCTCAGCCGGTAGAGCACATCCCTTTTAAGGATGGGGTCCTGGGTTCGAATCCCAGGCGGATCACCTGAAAAACCTCCAAATCGGAGGTTTTTTTTATAGTAAATCCATAAGTTTATTGAGTTTGTTTAGCTTGTCATATGGGCCTTGCTCGTAAAATAGAATGAGGGTAGAAATCAGACGTTTTATTATAGTAATGTTGTTACAAGGCAGATAATACTCATTTCGTTTTTCTATTTGTTGCTGTTTGAGGAACTGGTCTATTTCAGCGGTTCTAAGTACCGCGCCATAGTTGGTAGGATTAACATAAAACTCAATGTCCGAAGCTTTTATTTTACTTCTTGTCAGGCTTTCAGCACCGGGTTTCAGATATCCGATAATAAAATTGATGGGCAGATTAACCCCAACAAGCGGTAAGCCTACAGCCCAGCCCATTGTAAGGTAAATAATGGCTAATGTCACTGAATTGCCTCTTCCAATTTCGAGAACTTCATTAATACATGAGTTTTGAGGGGAGCTTTGATTTGACACATTTCTAGAAAATTTATGGATATCGTACAAAATGTGATTTACAACCTTAATTTTACCAAGTGGCGTGATAGAAGGGTTCAATTCGTTTCTCAAATCCAAAATGATGCTACTCAGTTTGGTATTTATTCGGTCCATCTCAAGGTAAGGATATATAAACTTGGCGACCCAAAATGCACCTTCCACAATATTGAGTTCCAATGATTGACGCCAAGCTGAAAATCCGGTGTATACTTCGGTAAACTGAATTTGTTGGATTATATTCTCTATGCGCGAATGCAGGAGACTGTTGTCCGATGATTCCCATGCTTTTTCAAGTGTTGGAATCACAGATGAGCCCATCTCCAGAATTTTTTTTTCAACTTCGTTGTATACCAGTATATCTGGATCATCCAAAAGTTTTATAAGCACTTGTATTTTATTCTGCGAAATATCAGACATATCAGAGCTTGATAAGGATTTCTAAAACATTGCTAATGGTATTGAGCATGGCTTGGTGATGGTTTTGGCTATATTGCTTTTTATACCTGTTGGCTACTATGTTGCATATGGTTACAGCCTTATGGCCAAGCAATGCAGAAAGACCGTAAATAGCACTACTTTCCATTTCGTAATTGGTAATGCGTTTGTTGTTCCAAGCAAATGTCTGTAGTTTTTCATTGATATACGGATCTACAATATCCAATCTCAGTACCCTTCCCTGCGGGCCGTAAAACCCGGGGGCGGATATGGTTATGCCTTTTACACCCAGTTTTTCAAATGCAGCTACCAAATGGCTATGGTCAATGTCGCAAATACGGGCATAACCATCGTAAAAATTGAGTAAGCCATCAAATCCACATGCAATTTCGCTTATAACCGGCATATCTACAGGTATATCTTCTTGCAGTGAACCTGAAGTACCAATTCTGACAAAAGTGTAAGAAGTAGTTTTCTCTTTCGGTGTGCGGGTTTGCAAGTCAATGTTTGCGAGCGCATCTAATTCATTCAATACTATATCAATATTGTCGGTACCTATTCCGGTTGATAAAACAGTAATTCTTTCGCCTTTGTAGGTTCCGGTAATGGTTCTGAATTCTCGATTCTGACGGACAAACTCTGTGGAACTAAAAAAACCGGCTACAGTATCCACTCTACCCTGATCGCCTACTAATATGACTTTAGAAGCCACCTCACCGGGCTTGAGTTGCAGATGATATACACTGCCATCTGGATTTATAATTAGTTCAGATTCTTGTATGCGCATAGTTCAAAATTTTCTATCAAAGCTAATAAAAAGAATACATTTGGCACACAAAGGAGATAAAAAAAACCTTGATATGCTGAACATATCAAGGTTTACAGATTTATATAAAAGTCCTAAATTCTTAATCTAACATTAATTAAACTGCAGAATTTGATATTTCTGTTTCTGTCATTTTAGTTTTGGCAGGTGCTAATAGAAAGATTAAGAAACCCAAACCGGAGCCCAATATAGTACCTACGATAGCCCAGTAGAGAATGGTCTTGTAACCGGGATAAACAGGATTGTTGATGGCTGCAAAATCGTCGATAAGTTTGAAATCACTTTCCAATTTCAATACATCCGATTTCATTCTTATTTGTTCACGCTGCAATTGCAGACTTCTTTCAAAAGGTAAAAGAGGTTCTACTTCAAGCTCCTGATTTTGACTTAATATTATACCTCCGGGAGTACCTAGATTCGCTTCTTTAACAAAATACTGATCATTATTCTTAGCTCCTATTCGATCTACAACTGCCATCTTCAACGAATCTAATACATTGAGCTCGCTTTCTAATTTAATGATTGACTCAGAAAGAACTGCTTTTTTAATTTCCTTAGAGTTAGCCGCAAAAATATTTTGCGACATGTATACAAAAAGCCTGTCCTGAATTACAGGTAGTATGCTGTTATCTTTTACCGTAGCACTAATGGTGAAGAAAATGGTTTTCATTTCAGCATCTGTACTGTCTGTTTCTTCTTTTATAACATCCAGATAATAATCAAATTCTTTCCATTCCAGTTTTACTACTTGTTCTGCTTGCAAAGGGGTAATATTCAGTTTTCTGGCGAGTTCATTATAACTCTGTGAACCTGCAAGCTTATTTAAACTATTTATCAAAGCTTCGTAAAAAGTCATTTCAATGGCTCCTGAGTCAATTAACATAGAGCTTCTATATAATTTATCATCAGTCATGAACTTATAAATCCCATACCCAAATCCTAAAATTACAAAAACCCAAATGAGAGTTTTCATTTTACCAATACTCTCAATATATTTATTACCCAGATAATTGAAAGTTTGGCGAATAACTGTGAAAAATCCAGTTTTCGTACCCTTTGCAATATTTTTGGTAAAGTTAAAAACGCTCCTTCTAAGTTTTCATTACCCTGATTGTCTGATATTTTCTTTTTTCTTCGCAAAAATCCGGGTACCAATCTTCTTAGGTCAATTTCATCCTTTTTTTCTTCTGCTTTCTCTTGCATTTTGGACATGGTTTCAAATTGCTGAAGTAACAAGGATTGCTGCTTCAGCATGATCTCTTGCATTGCATAAAGATCTTTGTTTGAGTTCTGTTCGTTTTTTTGTTCTTCCATTTTATCTGAATCGTTTAGTTACTTAATTCTCTTCCTACTAATATATTTACACAGTCTGCTACTTGTTTTTTAGTACGCGGACGATAAACTATTACTGTGTATTGTGCTGTTTTGCGTGGGGAAATATCGTACACGTCAATAGAATTGCCGGCTGAATGAAATACTTCATTGGTTTCTATGTAGTACTTAACTTCCCAAATGGTATCGTTGCCGCTTATGAGTTTTACTTGCCTCTCGGGGCGCTTTGTTTTGGCTTGTATCTTAAAAAGTGCAGGATTTTCGCTATCTTCATTGCACACCAGTACACGGTAGTTCTGGTTTGCATACAGTACTATATTGGTTACAGAAGAGTCGCCTGGCTTCATCGCAAGGTACCGTGATTGGCTTTTAAAATCGTAGCCATCGAGAAAATCAGCTGTGCATAAGCTTTGAGCTGCGCACTTGTTTTGTGCGGAAACCGATTGTACTGAAAAATAAATTAAACCTAAAACGAAAATCAATCGCTGAACATTCATATTCAATTATTCACTATATTATTGCGTAATTCTTTCACTTTCGTTTTAAACTCTGCGTATTTGTCGGGGGTGAGCATTGCATTGGCTTGCTCATATCGGGTTTGCAATATGCTGTTTAGTTCCACAATGTTTGCAGCGATCAGCTCCGTTTCTGCATCTTGCGGCACAGTTTCTATGGCACCCAGTAAATTGTCTAATACCAAATCTTGCTCTGACACACGCAGTGCCAATGGATTTTTTGAGTCGTATTTTTCTATCAATTGAGTAGTCAGGTACATACCTTCTATCCATCCGCCGTACATAAGCATTATTTGCAAAGGTCGGCCAGTTTCGTTATCGAGCTCTGTATTCATTTTTTCATACAACACCAATGACATGGCATACAATGAATCTGTTGCATTCATATTTTGCTCCAGTTTATCTAGGGTAGTCTGGTCGAGCGAATGTGTTAGGTTTAGTTGTTCGAGCAATATTTTGATGGTCTTGAAGTAACCTCCTATTTGGTTGTTTTGTCCGGATAGCACTGCATATGTGGCATCTGTTGAGTATATTCCCAGATTCGCAGCCCTAGAAAAAACTGTCTGATACTTGTTTACATTATCGGGACTATTGCCTGCAATGGGTTTCATTTGCATTTTTTCATTCATCAGAAGTTGAAATGTTTCGGCAGGCGATGGGATGAGAAAAACTGGTGAAGAGGTTTCAGATTGCATCGAATCCTTTTCAAACTCATTACCGGTGTTTCCTGCTGGCTGATTGTTGCAACTCAGAATGGCAGCAAATAGTACAACTACTAAAACTCGTATCATAGATGAATTTGTTTTTTGAAAGCCATGCAAAAATAATTTCATTTACCCATAATTTCAAATCTAATTTTGTGTAAATGGGTATGGATTTGAATTTGAGTACTTTTTTAACACATGATTTCATATAAATCACTTTTTTTAACTTACTCTATTGGTTTGGGTTAAAATGTGAGATACAAATTTTGAAGTTTAAGCGTTTTTATATTTTGTCAACACATATTTTATTTACTTTTATGACCACATTACAAGATCTATTTTACACTGAATAAGACTTATAATGTGCGAAATTACTTGAATTTTTTATCCATAAATCATACATTTTAAACTTTTTCTCATGTTAAAATTTTTTATAAAAATAGCATTGCCGCTCGTTATCTTGGTTTTCTTTACAAATCAGGTGAGCGCTGTAAATCAAATTAAAGGTAAATTGCTTAACAACACAGCTTTCACCAAAATAGAGTTGGTAGACATGATAGCCAACAAAGTAATTGGTACCTCAGAGCTGAACAAAAAGAATGAGTTTAACATTAAAGCCAATGTGCTTGAAAGTGACTTTTATAAATTGCAACTCGACGAATCTAACTATCTTATTCTTATTCTTGACCCGAATCAGAATATAACCATTGAAATCAATATCGACAAATTCTTTGAGCCCAAAATTACAGGTTCAGAGCAAACAGAATTGTTTTACGCTTCGTTGCGCACACTCAACTTTTACGAATCGAAGCAAGATAGCCTGGATGCCGTATACTCTGAAAGTTATTATAGTGAAGACGAAGCGACCACTCAAAAATTGCTTGAAGAATATACTGCTCTGGAAGAGAAAAAGATAGACTTTCTAAAAAACCTCATACAAAACAATGCCGGCAAACTTACAGTTATGTTTTTTGTAGACAAACTAGATATGGATGAAAACTATACCTTGTTCAAAAAAGTTTCTGAGGACTTGCGCAAAAACTACCCGACTAACCAGTATGTTACAGAATTTGCAAACCAGGTTTCCTTGGCTGGCAAACTTGCAGTAGGTGCGGTAGCCCCAGAAATAGCTTTCCCGGATACCAGCGGAAATATTCTGCTTCTTTCAAGTACCAGAGGTAAATATGTATTGATAGATTTTTGGGCTGCATGGTGCCGCCCTTGCCGCATGGAAAGTCCCAATATGGTAAGAATGTACAATACATATAAAGACAAGGGGTTTACTCTTTTTTCAGTTTCGCTCGACAAAGAAAAGGAAGACTGGTTGCAGGCCATTCAAGCCGACCAACTAGGCGCATGGCCCCATGTGAGCGATTTGAAATACTGGGAAAGTGATGCAGTTGCATTATACGGTATTCAAGGTATTCCTTTCACCGTGCTCATTGACCCGAATGGGGTAATTATTGCAAAAAATCTGCGTGGAGAAAAGCTTGAAGCCAAATTGGCCGAAATATTTGCTAAATAACTATTCTGAATGAAGATTCGTTTGTTGTGGCTGGCAATATTGTCAGCCATTTCTTTACACATACAGGCTCAAAATTACCGTATACATGGCACGGTAATCGATCCCATGGGGGCGCCGCTCGAGTATGTTAAAATCGGTATTCCTGCTAGTTCTTACTTCACATCTTCCGATGTGTACGGTCGCTTCGAATTGGTTCTGCCTGACACCACCCAAGCTAGCATATATTTTACTCTATTGGGGTACTCATCTGTACAAAAAAAATTTGATGCTAATGATACTTCTTTTGTGCGCATAACTATGTATGTGTCTGATAAAGAATTGAATGAAATACGAGTAAGATATGAAAAGGACAGACACTTGCCAGTTGTGAATCTTTCGCCCAAAATTGCATCTACACTGCCGGGCGCCATTTCAGGGGGAATAGAAGGATTGATAAAAACTTTGCCCGGTGTAAGTTCTGCCGGCGAGCTGAGCAGCCAGTACTCGGTGCGTGGCGGAAATTACGATGAGAATCTAGTGTATATTCATGGCATTGAAATTCCAAAATCTATTCTTATTCGCTCCGGCCAGCAGGAAGGCTTGAGCATTATAAACCCCGACCTCACCGGGTTGGTAAGTTTTTCAGCAGGTGGTTTCGATGCTTCCTATGGCGATAAAATCTCGTCGGTACTGAGTATTGAGTACAAAAAGCCGAGCGAATTTGCTGGAAATGCATATGGTGGACTGCTTGGGGCAGGTGTATCAGCTATGAGCCCCGTTGGTAAAAACAACTACTTACTTGCTGGTTTGCGATACAAGCAAAGCAAATACTTGCTCGGTTCTTTGGAAACGAATGGCGAATACCAGCCAAACTTCATGGATGCACAAATATTTTATCACCACCAACTTTCCAGCAAAAGCAATTTCGATTTTTTCACCTACGCAGCACGCAACAGATATGTTTTCATACCTACCAACCGACAAACCGAATTTGGAACAGCAAGCCAACCGCTCAAAATATCGACGTATTTCGATGGTAAAGAAGATGATTTATACACAACTACCCTTTCGGCACTCATATATACGTACAAACCTGTAGAAAATTCAACTTTTAGCCTCGGTACTTCGTATTACCGAGCCAATGAAAGCGAAACATTCGACATTTTGGCGCAGTATTGGCTCAATGAGTTGAACAAGCAGCTCGACTCTCCCGAATATGGCGATAGTTTGCTCAATATTGGCATAGGAAGTACGCTCGAACATGCGCGCAATTATCTTCTTTCCAGCAGAATACAATCGAACCTGACTTATGAGTTTCTTTCGTACAACAGCAGACTTCAGGCTGGGCTGGGTATTGTGAATCAACAATTTGAGAGCCAGCTAGCTCAATGGACACTTCTGGACTCTACCGGATATAGTTTACCATATACTACCACCGATTTTGAATTGTGGCATGCGTACAATGGAAACATCACAATTCAGAATTCCATACTTACGGCGTATACCGTGTATACCAGATTTCTCAATTCGCAGCACGGAAAAGTAAGTTTAAACGCCGGCGGCCGATTCAACCATTTCACGCTCAACGGGAAAACATATTTTAGTCCGCGTTTCAATATTTCTTACCAACCAGCCAAAGAGTTAGATATACTTTACCGAATAAGTGGCGGAAACTATTTGCAGTTCCCAGAATTTAAAGAGTTTACAAATGCGGGTAATATGAACCTGAGCGATATTGCAATACAAGACTCATGGCAAATAATGGCCGGAACCGATATAAATTTCAATATCTGGAATCGCCCGTTCAAAGCAACGGCAGAACTTTACTACAAATGGCTGAAGCAAATCATTCCATACCAGGCCGATAATATAAAAATAAGTTACTTCCCCCAATGGCAAGCCAACGGTTATACCGCAGGTATAGATGTAAAAGTAAATGGCGAATTTGTGCCAGATGCCGAATCGTGGTTAGGATTTTCGCTCATGCGCTCACGCGAGCAAGTTCACGGTGTAAAAGATACATGGCGCTTTCGCCCCAATGACCAACTTTTCCTGGTGAATATATATTTTCAGGATTATTTCCCCGGTATGGACAAAATGCGATTTTTTGTAAATATGACCTACGGAACAGGTGTCCCTATAAGCGCACCCAATGAAATAGAAACAGGTCCCATTTTCAGAACCATACCATACAGGCGGGTAGATTTGGGTATAAACTCACGCATTGGTTTCCTCGAAAATAAATTGCAGATCATTCGTAAATCTCATAATCAGGGTGTATATCTGTGGTTTGAGGTACTCAATCTGCTCGACATACTCAATACAGCATCCTACCAATGGGTTCGTATAGTGCCAAACCAAACTGCTTCGGGCATCGAATACAATACCATGCAATTTGCCATTCCCAACAGGCTTACTGGAAGATTGTTCAACCTAAGACTTCAGATTTCATTTTAGTAGCACTTTTCATTAAATATGCCTATAAACAATTGCAATTATTTCAATTATTTTTTATACTTTTGGAACGAACAATTTAGTTTACCACGTTTAGTTTATGCATAGCGAATCATCCAAAATTCCTGAAAATCTGGGACTTAGCAAAGAAGTAAACAAGGAATTATTTCGACTAATAAAGCCCTATTTTATAGAAAAACTAGGACAGTGGACGCACCAAAGAGTTGCGCCCACATGGCATTTTCATGGTTTGGCTTTCGTTCGTGATGAATTGACCTACCTGTTCGGATACAATATTGGTTATTTCAAACAGGCTGAAAGCGAAGGTTATAGCCATGTAGGTATGAATGTACTCGTGCGTACCAATGGTAAAAATCCGGAATTGCGATTGCAGTACAGAGACTTTTTTAAAGAAAACCTCAAAAATTGGATAAACAAACCAGAAAGTGTATATACCTCTGACCGAGGCGGACTTGGAAGTGAATTTGCCCGATACAGAGCCATTTCTGAATTTGAGTCATTTGATCATATTCAGGCATTTTTGCGCGAATCTATCGACAAGTTGCACGATGTGTATTATGAAATATATAAAAATCCGGATAATCTTTTTGAACATGTACTTAAAGGTGCATACCCGTGGGAACTGACTATTTTGGAACTGGCTGCTAAGAAAACGAATCAAACTTATGGCGAGGACAGGAATTTGTATTATAACAAACCTGTAATCTAACGCATGAGTTTCCTGTATCCTTTGTTTTTAGTGGCTGCACTGGCCATAGCTATTCCCATACTCATACATTTCCTGAATTTCAGATCGCTGAAAACCATTTATTTCAGCAATACACAATTTCTCAATAACCTTAAAAAAAGCAACAAAAATGTAAACAGAATCTTACATTTTCTCATTTTGTTGCTTCGTATTTTATTCATTGTTTCATTGGTTCTGGCTTTTGCTTACCCTTACATAAACAGGGGAATTGCCGAAAATAAAGCATTGCCTGTGCTCAATATCTTGTACATAGATAACTCGCTGAGCATGGAAATAACCCACAACAAATACACTCTCCTGCATGAAGCTACTGAAAAGGCCAAAAATTTTGTGGACAATAGCCACTCAAATGCCGCTTACATTCTTATTACTAATGATTTTGTAGCTTCGGACGAATACATTTTAAGCAAAGAACAAATACTTGAAAAACTGTCTGCCATCAGATTCAGCAGTTTCTCGCGTTCCACAGTACAGGTACTCAACAGAGCCAGCCAAATACACAAATTGTATGGCAACTACAATTCAAGATTAATATATATAAGTGATTTTCAGAGTATTAAAACCGATCGTCCTAGCGAGATTTCAGACAGTACGTTCAACCTGAATATTGTGCATATGAAGCCCGAATATATAGGAAACTTGTCGGTAGATACAGCATGGTTTGAAGAGCCTGTCCATTTTCTGAATAAAAAGGAAAAACTCAATTCTATCATTCACAATTGGTCAGAGAATCCTCAATCGGTTACTGTAAGAATGTTCCTCAAAGACTCTTTGGTTTCTACTCAGCTTGTAGATGTGCAAGGTAAAAGCTCTGCAAATGCAACTTTCGAATTTCCCAATACTCGTTCAGCCAGTACGAGCGGCTATATAGAAATAGACGACGAAGATATGCCTTTTGATAATCGTCTTTATTTCAGTATTTATGTCCCATATGGTATTATGATAAAAGAGATATGGAAAAATCAGCCTTCCAAATATATACGGGCGTTGTACAATACCGAAGATGGATTTATGAATCTTGAATCGGAACAACAAAAATTGGGTTCATTGGGCAATATTAATGGTTATAATTTACTTATAATCAACGAAATTGAAATAGCCAACGAAACTCAGATTGAGGAATTGAGCCAGTATTTGAAACAAGGCGGTAACATCATTCAACTGCCGGATTTGGGCTCACAGGCTTCAGCACTCAACAATTGGTTAAACACAGCATTTCAAATTCACATACAAACCCTGGATACTGCACAAAATGCTGTAAACCAAATAAATTACAATTCGAGATTGTATAAAGATGTTTTCCAGAAAGAACAATCGAACCTGAATCTTCCAGTTTTCAATAAACTGCTTTTATTAGACAATCAAAATCCGAAAACCGAGAATCTGCTTCTTACACTCGAAGAATACCCCGTACTTATACAAACCAGTTTGGGAATGGGCAGGTTTTATTTTCTGGCAACTTCACTCAATCCTAAAATCAGTAATTTTGCCACGCATCCACTTTTTGCACCTACTTTTTTCCAAATTGCAAATCAGTCGGGTTCCGAATTGCCTACCTACTATACCATAGCAGATATGATGGGGGTTGAAGTAGCCGAATACAAATCTGACAATGAGAAGAATAACGCTACTATAATACCAGAAAACGGGGAAAACACCTTTGAAGTTCCTATCCAAAATAACAATCAAGGCAGTTCACAGTTTATGGTAGAGGGCAAATGGCTGACGGCCGGAAACTACCAAATTGCTGATGCAGGTTTAAATCTGAATAATTTTTCGATAAACTATCCGAGAAGCGAATCGAATATTCAGAACATAGAAGAATCTGAAATATTGGCCTATTTTGAAGGGATGAACCTGAGTAATCTCAATACAATCACCAATCAGTTTGGCAACAATACTCCAATTCAAACAGAAACGCCTTTGTGGTTTTATACCATATTTTTAGCATTGCTTCTCATTCTGGTCGAGGGTGTATTGCTCAAATTCAGGTAAAATATGGATATCAGCATTTAAACCAAAAAATAATTAAGATGAACGAACCCATATTTCAGGAACAAGTATTGGAATATCTGGCGTGGCTAAGCATGGGGATGCTCAGTTTTTATATTGTATTTTTGGTAGTGCATGTAGTAGCTTGGTGGCGTATTTTCGAAAAAGCAGACCAGCCTGGCTGGGCAAGCATAGTACCGGTATTCAACTTTATAGTTTTCAACCGCATAGCTCAGTACCCATGGTGGTTTATATTTTTGTATCTGGTACCATTGGTAAATGTAGTAGTGTACATAGTAACCTTGCACAAATTGATGAAATTATTTGGCAAAGATGGCTGGTTTACTACTGGCATGGTGGTACTTAGTCTTATATTCACCCCTATTCTGGCATTCGGAAGTAGCGAATATCGCTCGCAGGAAATAAAATAATTGCGTCTTCATTTCATCCACTCGTATAGCTGATAGTGCTGGCCGTTCATGCCCATTTTTTCATACACTTTCTGGGCCTTGATGTTGGTCTTATCTACATACAATCGCAATCCGGCAAATTCATTGGTTTGTAAAATGTGTTCCTTGATGTGATTGTAAATGCAGGCAAAAATGCCTTTTTCCCTGTATTCCGGTTTTACATACACAGATTGTATCCAGGCTACCATGCGGTTGCGCCAGTCCGACCACTCATATGTAATCAGAAGCGATGCTACAACCTGATTGTCAGATTCGTACACATAGTATCTTCCATACTGCGGGTTTCGGAATACATTATCCACTCCTAGCTTTACAGTATCTGCATCCAATTTGTACTCCTCGGTTTCCCAAGCCATATTTACCTGAAAGTCAGCTATAATTCTGGCATCAGAAGATGTTGCTAAACGTACCATTTACAATTATTTTTTTTATAAAAGTAAAAATTATTCATCCAGTACAATAGCTAGAATCTATCTACTCTTGCACTTTTTATCACAAAAATAAAAAACCCTCCGGCTGCATGGCCGGAAGGCTTATTATAATAAACTAATCCACTAAATAAACTCCGAAATAAGTTTAAGCAAATTGAGCCAAAGATTTTTTAATAATCTCTATAGCTTCGTGAATTTGCTCCTCGTTTATAACCAACGGTGGCGCAAGTCTGATAATATGCTGATGGGTTGGTTTGGCAAGCAAACCATTGTCGCGCATAGCCAAACATACGTCCCAAGCTTCTTTGCCGTTGGTAGGTTTTATCACTATGGCATTAAGCAAGCCTTTGCCCCGCACAAGCTCAATCATTGGTGAGTGGATGCTACGCAAGCCATCGCGTAGAATTTTACCTAATCGCTCAGCATTTTCAGCAAGTTTTTCGTTTTTTATCACTTCGAGCGCAGCTATGGCTACTTTTCCAGCGAGGGGATTTCCGCCGAATGTAGAACCATGTTCGCCAGGTTTTATAGTAAGCATGATATAATCGTCGGCCAATACCGCTGAAATAGGAAGTACACCGCCAGAAAGGGCTTTACCAAGAATGAGAATATCGGGGCGAACTCCTTCGTGGTCGCAAGCAAGTAGTTTACCTGTGCGAGCTATACCTGTTTGCACCTCGTCGGCTATGAACAGTACATTGTGTTTGCGACATAAGTCGAAAGCTTTTTTCAAATAACCTTCATCGGGAACAAATACACCGGCTTCGCCTTGTATAGGTTCTACCAAAAATCCGGCTACATTAGGGTCTTGCAGGGCTTTTTCCAATGCAGGGATATCGTTATAAGGAATCACTTCGAAACCGGGGGTGAATGGTCCAAAATCAGCGTACGACTGTGGATCGGTGCTGAAAGATACAATGGTAGTAGTACGACCATGGAAGTTTTCGGCACAAACTATTATTTTAGCTTGATTGGCTGGTATACCTTTTACTTTGTAAGCCCATTTGCGGGTTAGTTTTATGGCAGTTTCGTCGGCCTCGGCACCACTGTTCATAGGCAGCACTTTGTCATAGCCAAAATATTTGGTTACATACTCTTCGTATTCGCCCAAAACTGAATTGAAGAATGCGCGTGATGTGAGGGTTAGTTTTTTGGCTTGCTCAGTAAGTGCGTTTATGATAACTGGATGGCAGTGGCCTTGGTTTACGGCAGAATACGCAGAAAGAAAGTCGAAATATCTTTTACCTTCTACGTCATATACAAACACGCCTTCACCACTTTCCAATACTACAGGTAGTGGATGGTAGTTGTGTGCGCCGTATTTTTCTTCACGCTCCATATAGTCGTGCGATGTCATTTTGGTAGTTGTCATATTAAAGGTATTAATTTGTATCGTCTTATGAATCAATCATTTTTTTCAATCGATTTCTGGTACAATTTTACAAAAGGGATTGCATTTTGCCAATATGAGTTTGGTAAGAAAAATATGTTAAGAAACAGCTATAGTAAGTACATTTTGATACACTAAATATTTGAGAATTTTAAATATCAGTATTTCAGAATATTACATCCGTCACCAACAATACCTTGCCTTTTCGAAATTGCAAAGATTATATCAAATGCACGATTTCAGAATAATTGCGGGTATAAACATATGCCATTAGTACCCACTAAAGAGTATATTTTCTTCGCGTTTGATGGCTTTTTTCACCCATCGTGCAGGACGCAACTGCCAGTTGTTCACCTTCTTTGGGGTTATGTGTCCTTTTTTCTCAATCCATTTCATCATATAAAAGCGCAAATCGCGGTCGGTAGATTTGATGATGCGCTTTTCGAGTTGGTCGGCTGGTATGCCTGCACCTTGCACCAAATGCCCTCCGCCTCCATTCCCACGGTAAGAGTTAATTGCTACTTTGTAAGTCTGATCCAACTTAAACTCTTTGCCGTTGCTCATTTTATGTATCGCAACTTTTTGTCCGTAGGGCTTGCTTACATCTACACTATATTCAATACCCGAAGCTGCATCAAAATTGAAATACGGATTTTCGAGGTTCAGAGTGCCTTTTTTGTCCGTTTTTAGTCTCAATAGTGTATCATCTTCGTTTTCCATAGTGCTGAACCAGCCATTTATCGAATATTCCAGGTAATTTTTCACTTCCAAACCGCTCAATTCCATAGTATAAAGCAGGTTTTCAAACTTATACAACTTAAACATATCGCTCACTTTTATAGATCCGGTGTCTATCACTGCGTTTCGAGATAAGGGGGCAGCAAATGAAATTTCGGCACCTGTGATTTCAAGCTGTAGTTCGTTAATAAAATTCACAAAATCGGAAGGGCCAAAAATAGCAGACTTCGAATCAAGTTTTCGGGTAAAAATGCCTACCGGATGCTCTACATACTCCCTCACCGTTCTGAGGTCAGAGGCAAAAGTTTCCATATAAGCTGAGTCGGGTTTGTATTGGCTCATATCTATTAGTTTCGGGTTGAAACCGGCATCGTATTTATCTGTAGCGGGGTTCCAAATGAAGGTAGCATCTACAACGGCGGCATATCTGGCATAGCTTTTAGCATTCATTACCAGTACTTTTTTACCATTGGGGCCATCTACATATGCATTGTATTCTTGGTGGTCGTGTCCGGTGAAAATAAGGTCAAAACCTGGTACTTGCTGAGCCACTAACACCGATGCATTCTCGTTGTAAGCATCGTTGGCAGTTTTGTTGCCATAGGTATGGTCGGTACCCGAATGAAAAAGACCAATAAGTAAATCCGGATTTTCGTGTTCTTTTATATAAGCCGCCCAATATTTGGCCGATACAATCATATCTTCGAAATGCATTCCGGCCCAAAGATTTTCGGGCAACCACTGGGGTATTCCCGGGGTCACTATACCCAAAACAACAATTTTTACCCCCCCTTTATTGAAAACCGTGTAAGGTACAAAATAAGGTTTACCATCATTGTTTCTAACGGCATTGGCGGCCATGAGGGGAAAATTAAACTCACCCACAAGCTTGTCGTACACTGCATGTCCTGCTTCAATATCGTGATTTCCAATGGTGGCAGCATCGTATTTCAGATAGTTCATCACCTTGGCGCATATGTGCTGCGAGGCGGTGTCTTCAAAATTGGAATAATAAACCACAGGCTGACCCTGCAATATATCCCCATTATCCAGAAAAAGTACATGCTGGCTCGTATCTGCCCGCAGCTCTCGCATATAAGTAGCTACACTGGCCAGTGAATAGTAGGTTTTGCTCTGTTCAATGAGGTCGAATGGAAACAGAGCTCCATGCACATCGGTTGTTTCAACTATCTTAATTCTAATTTTATCTAGTTTCTGTGCCCTCATTCCTGGATGAAATAATATTATAAAAGTGCTAATAAACAGTATGGTGCGAAACATTTTTTTCATTCTGTCTTCATATTTAAAAAAGAGGTTGCAAGTTAGTCACATCATTCAATTGAAACAATATTTTCATCAAATCTTTTATTAATTTAGTATGTTGCTATGCATGAACCTAGTTTTATTGCATTTTTTTATACAAATACTTTAAAATGAATATTGAACCCTCTCAAATTCTGGAATTTTACGAACAATCTACTAAGGAAAAAGCGCACTCATGGGAACTTATTCCTCCTTCGGGATCTGATAAAAGGTATTATCGTATTTTTAACCCGCATGGTACCAGTTTTCTGGTTTCGTACAACGAGCATGCTGACGAAAATGAAGCGTATATATCTTTTACTCATCATTTCGAGAAATATAACCTGCATATTGCTAGGCTATACCACACGAGTACCGACAAAAAGTTTTGCATGATTGAGGACTTGGGAAATATCCATTTCTTAGACTTGATCAGCCAGGTTTCTGAAACGGAAAAAGCAGGAATGTATGAGCAGGTTCTTGAGCAACTCATTCAATTTCAGTTCTCAGGGCTACCCTATTTCCCGTTTGAGTCTGCTTATCCGGTAAAGGAATTTGATGCCATGGCCATGAAGTGGGATTTGAATTATTTTAAATACAATTATCTCAAATTGTGCAATATCACATACAACGAACTGAAACTGGAACAAGATTTTGATAAGCTCATTGCTCATTTGCAACGGTTTGAGCTAAAATCGTTTATGTACCGCGATTTTCAGGCAAGAAACATCATGCAGCATGCCGGCAAATTTTATTTCATTGACTACCAGGGTGGACGAAAGGGAAATCCATGGTACGATTTAGTTTCGCTGCTATTTCAAGCAAAAGCAAACCTTAGCGATGATTTCAGGTTGCGCATGGCTGAGTTTTATAGCCGGCAATTGCCTGTAGAAGTGAACAAAAACACATCCTTCGAACACGAATACTACATGTTTGCTTTACTCAGAATTTTACAAACACTAGGCGCCTATGGGCTAAGGGGTATTATTGAGCGTAAACCACACTTTATGAGCAGTATAGAAATAGCATTGAAAAACTTAAAAAAAGTTACCGAATCAGCAAAAACCTATATAAATTTGTCTGAATTATATAAAATAATCAATCAATTGAGCTAAGACGATGGTTAGGGTAAATGTGATTAGTTTTTCATACAGAAAGGGCATACCTATTGATGTATCCGGACACGGGGGGGGGTTTGTATTCGATTGCCGATTTATTGAAAATCCGGGTCTGATAGACAGTCTAAAAGGATATACTGGTAAAGATGAGCAAATTAAAGATTTTTTTAAAAATGATCCCGAAATGGATCTGTTTTTGAAACAAACCCTTAAAATTATACTTTCTGCCATCGAAAAATATAAGCAACGAAAGTATTCTAACCTCAGCGTAGCCTATGGTTGCACAGGTGGCAGGCACCGGTCGGTTTATGCTACAGAGTGGATAGCCGCTCAACTAGCAGTTTCTGAAGATTTGCATATTTCAATAATACATAGTGAATTGAGTTTATGAAAGCTTTTATACTCGCAGCAGGTTTAGGTACCAGACTTGGACCGCTCACAAGCAATACCCCCAAAGCTTTGGTCGCCTATCAGGGCAAAACCCTGCTTGAACTCGCTATCATGAAACTTGCTTCCGAAGGAATACAATCTTTTGTAATTAATGTGCATCATTTTGCCGAGCAAATATTATCTTTTTTGGATAAAAACAACAATTTTGGACTTGAAATAGTAATAAGCGATGAAAGTGACAAACTACTAGATACTGGTGGTGCTATACTTAAAGCGCAAGATATACTCAATAGTACGAGCAATTTCCTGATTTATAATGTTGATGTGCTTACGAATTTTCCAATTTCGAATCTTATAAAACAGCACACCGAAACCAATGCACTTGCTACCCTGGCTGTGCAGCGCCGCGAAACAAGTCGCTACCTGCTTTTCGACGAAAGTATGCTTTTGCGGGGTTGGATGAATACCTTCACCAACGAAAAAATCACGGATATAAATTCACCTTTTTTCCGTAAATACGCTTTTAGTGGCATTCACATACTCAACAACCGCATTTTTGATATGATAGAAGAAAAAGGTAAGTTTAGTATCATAAACATGTACCTGCGAATGCGAAATAGCGATAAAATTCTGGGTTACGACATCAGCGACTATCAGTGGCGTGATATGGGCAAACCAGAAGCATTTTTGAGCTGAACTAGCTAATCATTCTGTTTTCCGAAACTTTCAAATTCCTCGCAAAAAAACATCCCGAAAGCTTTAATACTTTCGGGATGTTAGTTTATATTCATTTGTGTACATAAAACGAGCTATTTTTCGCCACCTGCAATTTTCATCATTCGGTCTTCCACGTAGTTTACTAAGTCTACAAATGTCTTTTCGCGCTTAATGGTTCGGTCGCGATGAAATGGCAAGTTTACAGCCACATGTTCAACTATATTGCTCGGTGCAGTGCCCATCATATATATATCGTCGGCTAGGTACACAGCTTCCGAAATGTCGTGAGTGACGAGTATGATGGTAGGTTTTACCTTTTCCCACAGGTCAATCATGAAATCCTGCATGGTAAGTCGGGTTTTGGTATCGAGTGCACCAAAAGGTTCGTCCATGAGTATAATCTCATTGTTCACTAGTAAGCTGCGGGCTATAGCCACACGTTGTAACTGGCCTCCGGATAATGTAGGATACTTTGCAAATTTCTTTTCATGCCCTTCCAGTCCAACTATTTTAATCATATCCATAGCTTTCTGGGTACGCTCTTCCTTGCCCATACCTTTGAAACGCAAGCCTAGGGCTACGTTTTCGAGTACAGTCATCCAAGGATAAGAAGAATACATCTGAAAGACCATTCCAATACGATCTTTATCGGAAAGCGGCTTGTTTTTGATAATAATTTCGCCGGAAGAAGGGTGTTGCAAACCAGCTATGTACCTGAGCACAGTAGACTTTCCGCAACCCGAAGGCCCTAACAGCACTACAAATTGGCCAGTTTCGGGCTTATCTTCAATAAGCAAATTAAAATCGTTGATAACGTAGCTTTTTCCCCCGTCATATGTCTGCGAAATTCCCTTCAGATCAATTATATCTGGTAAATCGGTATTTATAAATTCTACTCCCATAGCCTATGCGTATTTATGCGGGTTCACTTTTTTGTCTATCCAAGTAAATAAAAGGTCTTGTACAAAACCGATGATGATGATGAGCAGCAAGAGTGCAAAAACTTCATCGAGGCGGCTGTGGCGACGTGCAGTGAATATGAGGGCACCAATCCCGTTGTCCTTGTTTACGGTTTCGGCTACTATTATATAGGTCCATGAAATGGCTGTAAGCACGCGCATATCGTCTATGAGTTTAGAAATAACACTGGGCCAGTACACAAAACGAACCATTTGCCAGTCGGTGGCTCCCAACGTAAAAGCTGTTTGCTTGTAAACCCTGTCTACTTCATCGATACGTTGCACTACTACTGGCAACAGGAATACGAATATACCAAACGCAAGGAACTGTAGTTTCATGTTTAGTTCTATACCAAACCATGCTATGAATAAGCCTGTGACAGCAGCCAGCGGTATAAACCTTACAGCATCAATATAGCGGCTGAGCAAACCTCTGAAAAAAGGTACCAAAGCAATCAGGAAACCTACCATAAGGCTCAGAACTATAGCCCACAAATAGCCAAGTATGTTGAGCATGATGGAATACGAAGTATTGAAAACCAAACTGCTCACGCCCATATAGCTGCCTACGAACGAGCCATTTACTATCTGATAACTAAAATCTTCGGTTTGTGCAGGTGTAAGTATGTCATTTAATGCAGTAGTCAGTTCATCATTGCTCGAAAAAGATTTTCCTACCAATGGTTTCAGCTTGTTTATTACTTCAGTTGGTATACTGTCTTTAGCTAGTTGCTTAAGCACATCGTCGCTAATCTGAAAATTTTCTGAAAGTTTTACGTTTACTTTTTCAGCACTCAAAGTTTTGAACGAATAAAGTACATCTCCAGGTGAAGGTAGAATTCCGGGGTTTATAAATGGTTTTCGGATGGAAATATCTGCACGTATACCCGGTGTATTGGCTGCTGTATCTACCGTGGTGTAGGTAGAGTCGGTTTTCACATCCAGTTTCAGCAAATTTTTGGCACCGTTGCCATCTGTAACACTAAGTGTATAAGAACCTGTAGCCAAACTACCTGCAACGGAATTTCCGTCGGAAGTATATGAAAAACCACCAGGGCCTTTCAACTCGAACTTATATGGTGCTTGCCCGCCAACAGCATTGTACTGTATGTTTGGGCTATGAAAAGGATGGGTTACCAGCCACCAAATGAATACAAAAAAAACGAATCCGATTATTTCAATCATCATCCGCTGCTTGCCTGCTATTTGCCCTCCTATTTTGAACAAGGCTCTAAACATGTTTTTGGGTGATTAAGGTGAATGTTTAAATTGATTTTTATGCAATAATCCTGAAAAGTTTAGAATATGCTCCGGAAGATATTGAAACCTATCAGAGCATATTCAATTCACTGTACCACAATATTATATGATGTTTCTGCCTAACCCCATTTTCAACATGTGATTAAGCAGAAACTGGCTTTTTAAAATCAGTTAGGCAGAAGCTGAAAATCAGTTCTTCTGTTTTTGGCTTTGCCATCGGCAGTATTATTGTCGGCAAGTGGTTTATCAGGGCCATTCCCTACTATGATGAATCTGTTTTTATCGAAATGATGTTCGCTTATCAGATAGTTGGCCACTGCACTGGCACGTTGAAACGAGAGCTGCTTGTTCATTTCATAATTACCCACATTGTCGGTATTCCCTTCAATACGTATACGTGCATTGCCAAAAGATTTGGCGATTGGCAGAAACTCATTGTCTATGATATACTTGGCATTATCGTCGAGTATAGATTCGCCGGAACGGAAAGAAATACTAACGGGTTTTGAGGCAATGGCTTCGGAAGTCTCGTCGGCAGCAGTAGCTTCATTAAAAGTAGCTTTGCCTTCGGCAAGGTGCTCGTTACCAGTAAGCGTAGCTATGTCGCGAATGAAAGATGGGTCGGTAATGGTTCTCCAATTTGGTATACGATCTTTGATATAGCCCAATTCTTTGTATTTTATTTCCATGCGGTTGTAAATATCCTCACCCGAAACCTCATCGGTTTTGCCATCGAGATTGAAGAACACGCGGTTGTCGCCATAAGTACAAAGGCGAACATTGTTGATTGCATTGTAACAAAAATCTTCAGGCATATTGAGTCCAACTGCAAGTATCTTAGATGCTTCTTTCTTAGCATCTTCAGAGGTATTTATTTCGGCAGCGCCTTTCATCCAGCCTTCTATCAGGTTTTGCAGCTCTACCCTATTGGCATCAATAAACGATTTTTTTGCGATAAATACGTCGGCTATGATGTGAGAAGCGTTTTTGGTGTTTTGCAAAATTTTTGCTCCACTTACTTTTTCCACACAGTCCTGATCGTCAGGCGACCATACTACAGCAGCGTCCACTTGACCTTTTTTAAATAAGTCTGCCGCATCAATAGCACTTTCAACAATTTTAGGTTGTATATCTGAATACTTAAGACCACCGGCCTCGAGCATCCAAAGTAGGAAAGTGTGGCTTGGTGTCATTTCAGCAAAGGCAACTGTTTTGCCACGCAGATCCGATACTTTATCAATACCACGGCGCACCACTATGGCATCACCACCACGCGACCAGTCGGCCTGGAACACTACTTTGGGGTCGTATTGAGCCAATCCGGCTGCTTCAGTAGTATAAGCATCTATGGTAGTCCAGAGCAAGTCAACTTCATCGGCTTTCCATGCATCGCGAGAGGCATTGAAATCATCTATTACTTTGAATTCAACGTTGAAACCATATTCTTTGAGGTAACGCGATTCAGAATTGGGTTTAAAGCCTTTGTTGAAATATTGTCCACCTGCATATCCACCCCAGGTTACTACACCTATGCGAATGGTTTTACCCTCTGCATCAAAATTCTGGGTTGTATTGCTACCTTGATTGTTTTGGGTTATTTTATTGAAATCTATGAGGTTCAGGTATTTTACTGCCACAGCTACGCTGGCCAATATGGCCACTACTATGAGCAGCTTAGAAAAAGGGGTCAGTTTTGTTTTCATTGTGTTAATCTATTGCTGGTTAACTAAATAGGTTGTTGTAAGAACTAATGTTTCCGAGGTCTTTGTCTACGCTTTTTTCAACATCTTTATTATCATCCAATTCGGGAATATTGGTATTGCCAAGCAAGAAAGAAACGCCTTCTTTCTCCATTTTTTCGAGCAATTCCAAACCTTGTTGTTCGTAAACACCATTCTGCAGGTCTACACTGTCGATAAAACTCCCTGAAAGTTCGATGAAGCGTTCCATTTCACCTATCTTGTTGTGCACATCTTCTACGAGAGCTTCAGTGGCCATGTCGAAAATCATTTTCTTATCGGGGTCACCTTTTATGATATTCATAGCCCTGCGCATAGCACTATGGCCGGCTTTTATTGCGGCTGCTTCCTGTTTGCGCATACGCACTTCATTTTCGGTATCTTTTATAAGGTATTCTGAGTTTTTATAAATTTTAGCCAAGACCTTATAAAGCAATTCCATTTTGCCGAGCAATACACCATATCTTTCGTTCGATTCTTTCAAACGGCCAAACTGGCGTGTATTGATGGCTACCAATTCCATGTTGTTTTTCTTTTTGGCGGCTTCAGCCATTTTCAGGTTTTCTTCCATCTCGCGACGGTTATCTTCTATTATGCGCCTTAATTTGGCAACTTGTCCCTTAAGTTTCCCAATATGGGTATCCATTTCTTTCAGGTTTTTGTACAAATAATCGATATAAGATTCAAGTATGAGTACTGGATTAATTTGTACAAACATTCCTGTTATCCAGCGCATTACACTTTTATACATATACCAAACGAGATTCCTGAAATTGGGATCGAGCAGTACATAAAGCATCACCCCCAGTACTACAAATAGTGCAATGGTGGTAATTAAGTTTTGCAATAAGCTAATAATAAATAACATAATAGGATTGGCGAATAGCACAATAGTAACTATAAGCCCTATCACAAAAACGGTTCCGGTTATTCCTTCCGGGCGTTTCCAGAACGATTTCGATTTTGATTGAGTATCGGCTATCATTGGTAATTATGATTTATGATTTGATTGATTTGATTTTTTCAACATTGTTTTTAATCTGATTGGCCACCAGATCATAAGTATAGAGGAAGTCAGATTCTGTAGATTTAATTTTTTCTTCATTTCCGGACATATCCTTTTTAAGTTGCTCCATTTTAGCCTGGTTTTGCGATATTTTTTCGGTTAGGCGAGCTATTTCATCGGCCAGACGTTTGTTATCGTTTTCGAGCACATTCACTTCGTTGGCTTTCTGATTCACTTGACCGTGAGTCTGTTGCTTGAGTACCTCGTAAAATTTGGCCTTTTCGTTTTCCAAAATTTTGGTATAATAATCTGCACTTTCAAGTATTTTAGGTACTGTCAGTCCTTTGGTGCTAAGGGTTGCAAATACAGTTTGCATTTTTAGCTCGTCTGTGAGCGGTATATCCTTCATGGCTCTGAGCGCATCAACAAATTCAAGATAATCCTCGCCCGGCAAATTGGCTTTGCTTATGGCCGTAGTAAGATTGTCAAAAATGAGTTGATTTATTTTTGAAGTACCTTCACTTTTGATTTCTTCCGGAATATTCTCAACACGTAAAGATGAATTTTCCTTCTGATTCACAACTTGTTTCGGGGTGTCTGTTGTTTTTTTCTCTTCTTGCTTTGGGGTTGTTTCTTCTTTTTTGGGTGCCTCATCCACTACAACAAAAAGACTTTTTATTTTATTTAAATCGAAAGCCATAGTATCATGTTTTTTGGTTTCTTTACTGCAAATATAAGGAATTCGGGCAATGTAAAAAGAGTTTAGCCAATAAATCAAAATTATTTATATAAAGCTAATATATTTGGCTCGCCATATCTAATTCTATGTAAAATCATGAATATATTGTTGTATCATCGTTTAGTTTTTCTTGTACTATTTTTGCAGCATGCTTCTTTCGTTCATTCGCAAGAAATCGAATTTAGAACCCATACTTATCTCGGAAACGAAAAAAGAAATTATTATGGTAATGAACTCCCAAACAGTTTGAGTATAGTTTGGGAACATGCATTGGGGCAAGGAATTAGCCCTGCTTATGGGGGCGATAAAATATGGAAAGGTGCCGGTTGGACCGGGCAAGCCCTTATTGTGTCCGAAAATAACCGCATATACCTTATTCAGCCTTCTTTTGACTATGGATTGAAAAAAATAGATGCTGAAAATGGCATGCTTATCTGGGATTACAAATTTGATGATATACTAAAAGGTAGCCCAACTATTTGGTTCAATGCCAAAGCAAATGACCCGGAATGGAAATATGTAATACTGCAAGGCAGCCGACGTGGGGCCAAAGTGAGTATAGATGCGAAAGATGCTTATAGTTTCAGGGGCATATCCTATTTGACTGGTAAAGAAATGTGGCGCTTCAATGTGGAACGCACGCTCAGCTATAGTCGGGATGTAGATGCCTCAGCATTAGTAATAAACGATACTGCATACATTCCGCTCGAAAATGGATATTTTGCCATACTCAATCCGGGATTGGTAAAAAAATCGGATGGTTATTTTCAACCTCATATTTATAAGAAAATAAAATATTTTGAAGATACTGATACACTTATACATGGTACAAATATAGAATGTGAGTCTTCGCCGGTTATGATTGGTAGAACCATATATACAGCCACGGGTACAGGACGCATCATTGGGTACAATCTTGACAAAAGGGACACCACCTGGTGCTTCAATATAGGTGCCGACCTCAATGGTACACCTGTTGCAACAGCAGATAATAAGTTAATAATAGCTATAGAAAAAGATTACATTGCCGGGCCGGGCGGAGCGCTAATGTTAGACCCATCTAAGGCACCAAGCGAAGCCATAGTGTGGTACTTGCCAACTCTATCCGAAAAATGGTTTCACTGGCATGGAGGTATTGTTGGCTCGGTAGCCGTAAATGATGCAACTGCCGATAGTACTGCCTTGCGCATGGCTGCCATCATAGGTACCGATGGATACTTAACCGTAGTTGCACATAATATGGTAGATACCCAAGCAAAAAGTTTATCGTTCAATGGCAAAGACTGGCTGCCCTCACCTCGCATTTTATCAAGAATGTATATTGGCGGCGCCATTTCCACACCGCTTTTTATACATGATAAAATACTGGTAGCACACGACACGGGACTAGTATTGCTAAAAGTGGGAAGCAAAGGCGAAATTCAAATACTCGACAAAATAGAGGGATGGGAAATAGATGCTACTCCTGTGGTGTACAATAAAAGAATATATGTTGCAGTAAAAAATGGAATGCTATATTGTATTGGCGAAATTTAGTACATTTTAGTTCAATGAATTACTAATAATGATACATTTTGATGAATGTTCCAAAAAGATTGAAAATATAATAGATAAGTTGCAATTTGATTGGCTTTTTACTTATTTTAGCATAGTTAAAATATAATATGCATTTGGTTATCCATATTTTTACGCTCATATTTTACATCTTTTCGCTGTTTTTACTGCGAAACATGTATAAACACGTGGGTACTAAAGCAAATTATTTTGCGTTTCTTGTGGCCATAAGCTTGCTTATTGTATTAGAGGTATTATCGCTTTTTGCTGGTGCCCATTGGCACACTTCTCTTAGCAATTACTATCCATTCATAACCTCTTTCTTGGTCTTATCAGGTATCTACCTTTTCAGACAAATGTTGAATAAAAAAGTAAAGGTTGAAGATAAGCTACTGAGTGCTAACAACGAAATCCGACAACAAATAAGTGTGTTTCAGAGTCAGGCAATTGAAATTGAACTCATACAGAAAGAGTTACGTGATGCCAAAAACAGGTATAAACAATTGATAGATGAATCGCCTATTGCCATTGGGGTTCATCAGGCAGGCCAGATAGTACTCATTAATAAATTCGCAATTCGTATACTTGGAGGAAACTCAGAATCTGATTTCATTGGCAAAAGTGTACTGGAATTTGTGCATCATGATTATCTGGAATTCGTAAAAGGCCGCATGCAGAGTTTATATAGCGGAGATGAAATATTTTCGGAAGCAGCTCAAGAAAAACTTATTACTCTAAAAGGTGAAGTGATTGATGCTGAAGTAGCCATTTCAAAAATTTTCTACAACGGAAAACCTGCTACCCAATTGGTCTTTCAGGATATAACTGACCGAAAGAAAGCTGAAGAAGAACTTACATTATATCGGCTAAATCTTGAAGACAAAGTAAAGGAACGAGCTGAGGAAGTTTTGCGAATAAACGAAGTTCTAAAAACAACGAACGAGGAAATAGAAGCAACAAACGAAGAATTATATGCCAAAAACGAATTGCTCAGCCGTGAGGTAAACGAACGAATGCAAGCTGAAGTTGCTCTTAAGCAAAGTGAATCTAAGTTCAGAACTCTTTTCGAACATATTTCTGATGCTCTTATTATTACATCAAGTTCTAAAATAATAGAAACCAACCACGAAGCCCTTAACTTACTAGAATACAACAAAGAAGAAATTCTTGAAAAATCTATTCACGAAATTTTCACCGAAGCCAATTTCTTTATTCCCGAAACCAGTGGTTACAACAAAAGCATCATTTTTGAAGCTCGGATCAAAACAAAGAACAATATACTTATACCTGTGGAAGTAAACCTTACAAATATCGATTTCGATGGAAGCCGGGGTATAATAAGTGTAATAAGAGACATCACTGAACGTAAAAAAGTTGAAGAAGAACTCAATAAATACCGTCAACACCTAGAAACCATTGTAGCTGAACGCACCCAACAACTTGAAACTGCACTCAAACGCGCAGAAGACTCTGATAGGCTTAAGTCTGCTTTTCTGGCCAATATTTCCCACGAAATACGAACACCCATGAATGGGATTTTGGGTTTCAGCGAGTTGCTTAAAGAGCGGCACATGACCGACGATGTGAGGTACAAATACCTGAACGTAATCACCGAGAGTACAAGACAACTACTTGCCATAGTAACCGATATAGTAGAAGCCAGTAAACTACAAGCAAGTCAGGTGAAAATAGAATACTCAGAGGTGGATCTCATTCAACTCATAGACGAATCGCGAGATTATGTAACTGAACGCCTCCAAAACACTGAGCGTATGAATATCAGGGTATTTACAAATATAGATACCAATACACCCATTCGAAAAATAGCCACCGATAGGGAAAAGCTCATGACCATACTGAAGCACCTTCTTTCTAATGCTTCAAAATTTACTTTTGATGGAAGCATTACTATTGGTTACAAGATACAGAAAGGAGAAAATGTCATTTTCTATGTGCGCGATACGGGCATTGGCATTACACAGGAAAAATTGCCCATTATTTTTCAGCGTTTCAGACAAGGCGACGAAAGTGCAACCCGCAAATTTGGAGGTACCGGCTTAGGGCTTACCATCTCTTACGGTTATGCCGAACTTCTGGGCGGAAAACTGAGTGTGGTATCGGAACCAAATGTAGGCTCTGAATTTATTCTGAGTTTGCCCATTGAAGAAGAAAAACAATCCGGATACAGTTCTTCGGGTCCTTCCAGATTATCGACAAGTTTCAATTGGAAAACTAAGAAGATATTGGTGGTAGAAGATGACCAACTCAATTATTATTTCATTTATGAGCTTTTAAAACCTACTCAGGTAAAACTGGATCATGCTATTAATGGACAACTTGCTGTAGATATGGCGCTTAGCAACAAATATGATATAGTACTGATGGATATACAATTGCCAATAAAAAATGGATTGGAAGCTACCCGCGAATTGCGCAACAAGGGTTTCGACAAACCCATCATTGCACTTACAGCAAATGCAATGGAAAATGATGTAAAAAGGGTAAAAGACTATGGGTGTAATGACTATATGGCCAAACCTCTTTCAGAGAAACAATTGATGCATATGATTGATTTTTATCTCAATCCAAACAACGACATCATGATTTCCTGATTGGCGAAAATGGCCCCAAATGCACACATTTTTACCATAATCTGTGCATTTGAGCCCTCTTAAAAAATCAATGTTTATGAATCGTCCTGTCGAGCCTTATGCGGGCATCTACAGCTACTACGCGCTTGCTGCTGCCCAAAAGCGGATTTATATCCATCTCGGCTATTTCAGGTGCATGTTTTAGCAATTCAGAAAGCCTCACTATAGCATCTGTATACTTATCAATGTCTACAGGTTCCTGGCCGCGGACACCTTCGAGCATGTGCACACCTCGCAATTTGCTTATCATGTACCTGGCTTCTTCTTTGCCCACAGGCAAAAGCCCGGGTTGCACATCCTTAAGCACTTCCACAAAAATACCTCCCAGGCCTGCAAGTATCATATGCCCGAATACATCGTCGCGGTTGGCACCTATATACAACTCTATGCCCGATAGCTGTTGCTGAAGCAACACAGCCGTAGTTTCGGGTATTTGTATCATGCGCTTAAATTCTCTTTCAACTGTCTCTGTATTTTTCACATGAAGCACTACACCACCCACATCCGATTTGTGTACAGGACCTACCACTTTCATTACTAAAGGAAAACCGAGTATAGCAGCAGCAGCCAAAGCGTCTTCTGTACTTTTGGCTGTTTGTTCCTGTGCCCGGTCTATCTGCACTGCATCCAGCAGTTGCTGCACTTGCTCTGGTAGCAGATAGCCATCGGTATTTTGCTCTATTACATTCCGTATCTTTTCCACGTCAGCTTTTATGCTCAATTCTTCTGCAACAAATGGGCTTGGTGTCTGATGCACGCTGGCCAGGGCATTTCCAAAAATTACTTCATCCGGAAAATTGATTCGTCCTTTATCCAAAAATGCTTTTATTTCATTCTTCACATTTACTACAGAGGGCAGTATGGGGTAAATAGGTTTGCTGCACTGTTTCATTTTTTCGTGAAGCAGATCATAAACATCATACACATCAAACAAACCGGGGCTACCAAAAATAACCGCCATGGCATCTATTTCATCAAAAACATTTTCGCAATAATCTATGATGTGTCCCAACTGTTCTGCGGTTCCGGTAGCCAAAAAATCTATCGGATTGTTTACCGACGAGCCTGGAAATAGTTTCTCCAGCAATTCTGCTTTTCGTTCATTGTTTATAGGTGGCACATTCAGACCGCCTTTCGAAAGCGCATCGGTAAGCATAACTGCAGGTCCGCCTGCATGCGTGATTACTGCAATATTCTTCCCGGTCAGGGGTTTATGCATGAATAAAGAAGCTACGCTTATCAGTTCTTCGCGTCCATGGCAACGTACTATGCCTGCTTTGCGAAATAGCGCATCTACCGCCAAATCGGGGCTAGCCATAGCTCCGGTATGCGACGAAGCTGCGCGGCTTCCGGCCTCCGAACTTCCGGATTTGATGGCAGCTATACGGCAACCTTTTTTTATGAGAGAGGTGGCATGTTTAACCAGTTTTTCGGGTTTCGAAATACTTTCTACATACAGCAATTTTACTTTTGAGCTGGTTTCGGGGTCAAAACTGTTGTCCAGATACTCCAATATTTCTTCTACCCCCATTTGGGCAGAATTTCCTACCGAATACACGCTCGAGAAGCTCAGTCCTTTTGGCACTCCGGCTTCCATGATGAAAACGGCAGTAGCTCCGGAACCGCTTATAAAATCGACTCCTGAGGTTGACAAGGCAGGAATGGGTGTGGTAAAAACCCCAGCATAATTGGTATTGAGCACTCCTATGCAGTTAGGACCTATCAGCGCACCATTTACTGAATTTACTACAGATACAAGTTCATCTTCGAGCATTTTCCCTTCCGCACTTTCCTCACTGAAACCAGCAGAAAGCACTATGAATGCCCTTGTATTTTTTTGTTGAGCCAATATTCTTGCAGTTTCCGGAATAAATCGGGCAGGAATAGCGAAAATGGCTAAATCTGCAGATGGCAGCATGGTAACATCTTTGTAAGCCTTCAGGCCTTGCACTTGTTCCTGCTTTGGATTCACTACATACAATTCGCCGGCAAATCCGGAATCAATCAAATTTTTGAGCACTTTGCCGCCCGGGCTTTTTATATTGTCGGTTCCGCCAACCACAACTATGCTTTTCGGATTTATAAGCTGCTGATTTACCATTATTTACAATATTAATTAAATTATTTGCTTTATAGGCGCTAAAGTAAAATAGTTCTTTGTGCCTGCCAATTCTTTTACACGGAAAACGTTTGCAGGACATATGATTAATCTCATCACATAAGTATTCTATTCTTTTCCAAAAAAAAATAGATCATCACGCAACGCGCAAGGCATGCATTGCATCTTAAGAGTAAAATAATTGCATTATGATCATTTACGCAGATGAATATCAAACTCTGAACTACCTGACTTCAAAATCTTTACTAGAAGTTCAATGGTCGCAGGCTAGTTCACAGCTCAGGCAGCAAAATTATCGTTCGAAACTTTTAAATCTGGCTTATTATCTTAAATATTCCAAACCCAAGAAAGTATTGGCTAATTTGGAAAACCTAACATATAAAGGTGAATTTGACTTTAAACCACATTTTTACAAATTCATAAATACTGTAATCAGTAAAAATGGAATTGGGAAAATAGCTCTTGTAAAAAGTGGTGACATGATCACTCAAATAGTGATAGATGATTTACTCAGGCATTTGAAGCCCGAGACTATTGAATTTCAACTTTTTGACACGTATGAAAAGGCTCAGAGTTGGCTCAATAAAGATTTACAAATGGCAAGCTAAGTTTTATATAAGTCTACAGTTTATCGAAAAGGCCTGTACCAATCTCCTTGGAGTCCCAAAAGAGATAAGTCAGGCCTTTTATATTGGTATTATATTTGATATTTGTTAATTAATGTAGTCCCCATTACCTTTGAGCGATTTTTTTCTTAGTGGAAAAATTTGTATATTGATTTATCTTTGTCATAAAAATACCGACTTATGTACCGTTATTTATTCGTATTGGCTTGTATTCTTTTTCCTTTCTTCGCTTCGGCCCAAAGCAAAATCCAGTGTATCTCCGGAAATTGTGCAGATGGGTATGGCATAGCTAAACTTGCTGATGGAAATACTTACGAAGGCAATTTTGCAGGAAATATGCCCGAGGGCAAAGGCCTCCTCAAAAAGGACAACAAACTCATTTATATAGGGTTATTTGAAAAAGGAACCAGGGCGGGCCTTGGTACCGAGTATGGTGCCAATGGCGAAATTTATACAGGCAACTGGATAAATGGCCAGAAAGCCGGAAGTGGAACTCTGTTTTATGCTGACTCCTCTTTTATGTCGGCTACATGGACCAATAATGTGCCTTCGGGTGTAAGCAACTCTTCGTTTGGCTGCCTGCAAGGCAATTGCTGTACCGGGGTAGGTTTGTACAAATGGGTAAATGGCGATGTATATGACGGTGAATGGCTTGGTAGCTGGCGCCACGGAAATGGAAAACAAATCTTTAGCAACGGTATGATATACGATGGTCGCTGGCTATACGATACCATCAACGGTTTTGGCACCATGTGGTATCCAAATGGCGACACTTATGTAGGAAATTGGTACAATGGCTTACCCAATGGCCTTGGTACATATAAAATGGCTTCTGGGAGCGAAAAAACAAATATGTGGAAAAATGGAAAAACGCTCGATGATATCGTAATTGCCTTTCATGCCGATACATGCCTTGCCGGAAACTGCGCTAAAGGCACCGGAAGTTTGTTGTTCCGCAACAATTCGCCTTTGTATGGTGCTACTTACACCGGCGAGATGCTGGCTTTTTTGCCTCATGGAATTGGCGAATTGACCTACCCTTTCGGATACTCTCAAAAAGGATTTTATGTAAATGGAAAGTATTTGGTTGCAGATACCTTGAAAAACGCTTGCCAAACCGGCAATTGCCATAGTGGTTTTGGCGAATATACTTGGGTTTCGGGTGAAAAATATACAGGATTCTGGCTCGATGATAAACGCAATGGATGGGGGTACAACTTTTTCGATACAGGAAACGAATACGAAGGAACCTGGCGAAACAACAAAAAGCATGGCGTTGGTCTGCATACATTCGTAAATGGTGAAAAATATCTGGGGCCATTCCGCGACGATTACCGAGATGGAATTGGTACTTTTTATTTTTCAGATGGCAAAAGATTTGAAGGACAATTCAAAAAAGATACTATAGAAGGTGAGGGTTCTATGCACTACCCCGACGGAAGAATTTTGAACGGTATATGGAAACAACATAAACTTGTGGCTTCTACCGACGGTTTTTTTGGTTGCATTAGTGGCAATTGTTTCGAAGGCACAGGACAATACATCTCATCTGGCGGTTGGCAATACTCCGGCGCTTGGTTTCTGAGCAATTTTCATGGATTCGGAAGATACACTGATGAGCATGGAAACTATTTTCAAGGTATGTTTAAAAATAATTATAGAAATGGTTTTGGTTTGCAACTTCTGAGCAATGGTGCATCTTATCTGGGTAGTTGGAAAGATGATATGTACGATGGATACGGGGTGTATACAAACCAAAAGGATACCCTTAAAGGTCTTTTCCGTAAAAATGTATTTATTACCGAAACCCCCCCTACACAGTTGGCACCCGAAGTACTTTGGATTAAACCCATCGATGCTTCTTACCGTTCTACCCAAAAATTGGTAAACCTGAAGTTTGGTATACGTTCGTCTACTCCGTTGCACAATATACAATTATATGTAAATCATAAGTTGGTGTATAATCAAATGCAGATAAACTTTGCTAAAAATCCGGAATACGGTTTCGATATCATCATAGAATGTACTGCTTTGGTTAAAGAAGAAAATAACCTGATACAGGTTCAGGCTATCAACGATTATGGAAAAACCGAATCGGAAATAATTCAAGTTAAAATAGAATCAAACCCCATAAGGAAAAATAGTGTCTGGATTTTTCAGACTTCTGATGTGACGCTCGAACGGAAAGATGAACTTATAGAATGGTTTGAAGGCTCTGGATACGAAGTAAATATTGTAAACCAAACTGACAGGGCTGATTTTCTGCTTACTTTGCGCAAAGCATTGGTGCAACAGCAAAAGCATAGCGGCAAAGTTATATTGTACTTTGCTGGAACAGTATTTTATCTCGACTCAATCAATTATTTTATTCCCAATCTTGCGCTCATACAGAAATCTTGCGATATCTCGGTTGAAGGCATTAGTCTTAACCAAATCATTTCAGATTTCAGGCATGCGGGTTCCGATACTGTGGGTGTAATAATAGATCAAGCATCGGTTGCTTACAAAAGTGTAAATTATAGGACTGAGCACAATTATTTGCTTGCCGCCCCCCCAGTGTTCACAGGTACTTTTTACCTTATGAGCAACCTGCCTTTTAGCTATTCCGGCAAATATATGCACAACTATTTGTTTCGGAATGTATTGCTCAATCTAAAACCTGCTGAAAAAAACAAACTTATGTTCATAGCCGATGAGGTAAAAAAGCAGAGCAAAGGACATCAGACTGTATATACCACTTTCACCGACGATATATTCAATCAGTTTTTCAAATAACCATATACTCAAGTCTAATTTGCTTGCATGAGGGCTTCTACCAGATGGCCGCTTTTGTATGGTTTTGAAATATAAAAATTGAATCCGGCGTCGAAGCACCTTTTCTTATATTCGGCAGTGGCAAAGGCTGTTTGTGCGATGCAATATATTGCTGCGTCGTACTCTTTTATTTTTTTTATCACATCAAAACCATCGACATCAGGTAATTGAAGATCTATCAGTGCAATGTCGATATGGCCAAGTTCTTGCAACCACTTATCTATGCTTCGAGCCGAACTTTTAATAGTAAGTTTCACATTCAGGTTTTCAAGTATATTCAAAATATATTCCTGACTGATGATATCGTCTTCAATGAGCAAAACATGCTTATTTTTCAAATCTATTTGTTGGCTTGCGGCTAATACCTGTTCTAGTTCAGGTTGCGATGGTGTATGCAATGCCGGAATCTTGAAGCTAAAAACAGAGCCGGCACCTTCTTGCGACAATACTTTTATCTCGCCTCCCATAAGCGAAACCAGCCCTTTGGTTATGGACAATCCGAGGCCTGAACCACCATACTGACGGGTGATTTGGGGCCCAACTTGAGAATAACGGTCGAATATCCATTTCAGTTTTTCGGGGGGAATGCCTATACCTGTATCTGACACCTCAAAATACAAATCGCGTTCTTGTTTTTTAACAATAAACCTGACTTCCCCCTCAGTGGTGAACTTGAATGCATTGCTAAGCAGATTGATAATAACCTGCCGCCAGCGCAGTGAGTCGAGCATATACTGCGAGTTTCCGGCCTCCAATTCATTAACAACAGTAAACTTGAGCTGCTCAATTAAAATGCCTTGCGAAGACAATTGGTTACGGAACATTTGATCTATTTGGGTGACCAAATCGTAAAGATTAGCTTGCTCGGGGTTTATTTCGAGCTGTCCGGCTTCAATTTTCGAAAAATCAATAATATCGTTGATAAGCTCAAGCAAGTGGTTCCCATTCTGGTGTATCAGATGAGTAAACTTTTGCGCCTTATCGGGCAGTTGCATACGACGCATAAGGTCTGTAAACCCAAGTATCCCATTGAGCGGGCTACGTATTTCGTGCGACATATTGGCCAGAAACATAGATTTCATATGGTCGGCTTCTTCTGCACGTGTTCTGGCTTTGGCCAAATCCGCTTCAATTATCTTGCGCCGCACAGCTATGGTTGCCTGATGCACAAAAGCTTCTATCACAGGTGTATGGTCGGTTGCAGTTTCGTCCGGGATCTGAAGTAGTATCACCCCAAAAATCTGTCCAATCCAAGTGAGGCCTATGCCATATATGCTTACAGTACCAAGTATGTGATTAAACATATTGAGCTCCTCATTGCTGTAGCTCTGCAGCACAAATTCGGGAATATTTTTTTCGAGTTTGAATAATTTTCCACGTTGAAGCAATATCAAAAACTCCTCTGTGAGCGATATATGAGTCTTATCCCATGCAGGGAAAGCCTCGTTGAGAATTTCCCGTTGCGATGTCTGAATGCCTGTATATGCGCTAAACTCGGCTGTACTTTTTATTTCTTCTATATTGAGATAAAAAACTGGCGCGCCTAACAAATTGTTGGACAACCAGTTTACAATATATGTATGTGTACCATGCAGCGACTGTATTTCCATCATATCGAGTGCTGCTTGTGATAGTTTTACAACTTCCTGCCGGCGTTGCTCGCGCATTTGCTCTATACGTCTGATGTCGGTCACATCATTGAGCAGTATTCCGAGCAGATACTCAGCATCGGTTTTTATAGGGAATAGGGTGATTTGTACATTTGCCAGATTGCCATTTTTCTTTTGCAGCCTGAATTCACGTTTTACATTAAAAACATCGGGGGCCGGATTTTTGAGGAGTTGGTGGTACGCTGTCAAATCGGTACTTATAGGTGTATGGTCAGGCAACATCTGTTCAAAATTATTCAACATTTTGCCTACCATTTCTTCGTTGGTATACCCGGTGATACGCTCCATAGTACGGTTCCAATCTACTATTTTGGCATGCAAATCAGACATGATGATACCTTCGGTGGCCTCATATGCCAGTTGCCTGAATTTTTGCTCATTGAGAGCCATTGTCTGTTTAACTATGGTATCTTTGGTAATATCTATGATGATGGTTATCACCCTTACCACTGATCCATTTATGACCACAGGCGATTTTTTTATTTTTAGGTAAAATACCTTTCCCTTTATGATAAATTTTTGATCCGATTCATGTTCTTTTCCTACCAAAAACACAGAATTGTACTCCTCCCAGGTGTTATCGTCGAAAAAAGGCCTCACATCCGACAGATTCTCATTAATAAATGGTTTGTCGCCGAATATAGTGCGGTGAAAACCCATATATGCTTCGTTGGCCAATAGGATGCGAAAATCGCGATCGATTACAAAAATGAAATCGCGCAACGAATTGATGGTGCTGAAATAAAGATTGTCGGAATTGAGCAGTCGCAGTTCGAAATCTTTACGAATGGTTATATCTCTGATAAAATCGATGATGAAATTCTGCTCGTTGTTTATGAATTGTGTGCTTGAAATATTTATCCATTTATTTATCGCTCCTTTAGCCACAACTTTTACATCGAATCCACTCGGGCTATTGCTACCTACAAAACCTATATTGCCGTGCATGTAGTTTATTTTATCTCGAAAATCATCTGATATAAGGACCCCCGGTTCTATTGAAAGCAATTCTGCTTTGGTGTATCCAAAAATATCGCTTACCGCGTCGTTGCTATACATTATCTTGCCATCTTTGAGCATGGCTACACCTATGGGGGCATTGTCTATAGGGATAGTCACATTATCCACAAGAAACTGAAGATGAGGATTGAATGAAGTAAGGTCTTCTAATATTTGTTCCGGATTAAGCTCCAAGTTTTTACTTTCTATTCCTTCAAGACCAGCATCTATAAAATCAAATGCCTGTGTATACAACATTCTCAAGCGTTTGTATTCTTCGCGCCAAATGGGCAAATTTTCGGTTGCTTGGGTCTTATTGAAAATATCTTTTACGCAGGAAATAAGAAAACTATTCACGTTCATGATTTTCAGATTGATTATGTTACTCCCTCACCATTAGTTTTATGAGCCTCAGTAGGTGGTTTCTGTCTACGGGTTTGTTTATCTGCGCATGGTATTCAAAGCTACTATCAGCCGATACTTCGGTATTCTCGCATTGTAAAATGACAACCAGATTTTTCCTTACCATAGTAAGAGCCCGTGCCACCTCATCGGGTTTAGAGTTGTGCATTTTACTATCTATAATAGCCGCCATAATCTGGTTTTCAGAATTTAGTAACTCTATGGCTGTATGGCCGTTTACTGCACTGAGAACTTCTATTTGGGTGGGAGTAAGTATTTTTTTTATGTATAAAATATTATCTTTTTCTTCATCGAGCAGAAGTATGGCCTTGCCATTCCAATTATATGGAAGGTTTGCAAATTCAATTGCAAAATCATCTGTTCTATAAAGGTTTACGGTTTTGAGGGGGATTGAAATGTAAAAGGTTGAGCCTTGACCCAACACACTATTTACTCCTATTTCGCCATGCATGAGCTCAACCAGTCCACGGCAAATGGCCAAACCTAGCCCGGTGCCTCCAAAATTGCGTGTTATGCTTCCATCGGCTTGCCTGAATCGCTCAAAAATAATGCCTTCTTGCACTGCTGTAAGACCAGGGCCGGTATCTGATACGTATATGCGTATAAATTGGTTGGTGAGTGTATAACCCAGCTTGATGGAACCTTTGGATGTGAACTTAAAAGCATTGCTCAGAAAATTGGTGATTATCTGCCTGATTCGTTGTTCGTCGCCCATAAAGTGTGCATCAATATTGCTTAGTGCATAGTGCACTGTGAAGGCAATAGAATTGTTGCTGAGTAGCTGATTGGATGCAAAAAAATTGTATAAATCCGATAGCAATATATTCAGATTGAACGAATGCTCATGTATTTGTAGTTGTCCGGCCTCTATCTTAGAGATATCTATGATATCGTTTAGAAGCACCATCAGTTGCTGCCCCGATTCGTGTATGATGTTCAGATATTCGGTATATTCTTCCGATTTCATTTCATCGCGCAGCAACTCGCTGAAGCCAATGATGGCATTCATGGGTGTGCGTAATTCATGCGACATATTCGAAAGAAATTCGGATTTCAATTTGTCGGCCTGTTCGGCCATCTCTTTGGCTTCTTTCAGCATTTTCTCAGACATGTAACGTTCGGTTACATCTAAAGCGCTCAGAGATATAGCATAAAGCTGCCCATTGCGTCCCAATACCGGCATCATATGTACATCGAGCCATATAATCCCTATTCCTGTTTTGAAAGATATATTAAAATGCTGATATTCATTATTTATGCATAGCATAAAATGTTCCATCAGGGCATCTTTCTCTTCAAATTCGGGCAAAGTCATCAACGATACGTTTTCGTACAGACTAAAATTAAAGATATTATGAAAGAACTGCGAAGCTGAGCTATTGAAATTGAGTAAAGTACCTTGTATGCTTATGAGCAAATACACCTGTGGCGAATTATTGACCATGGCTAACAGATTCTCTTCGCTCTTGTAGAGTTTTTCTTCAGCTTCTACGCGCAGAGTTATATCCGTAGCTATACCGGCTATGCGTATATCACCTGTAGTATTGTCGTTTACCGCATAGGTATTTAACCAGTACCACCTGAGCCTATCTTGCTCATCGTATAATCGCAGAGTCAGGTTTCTGTTCAGATGATTGGGTGCGCTTACAAAATTGGCATCATGAATAATATGCATGTCTGTCGGAAATACACGTTCAGAAAACCAAATGAGTTTGCTGCCGCTATTGGCATCGCATAGGGCATGCAAATGCGCAGATTTGGTATTGATCCACAACAAACTGATATTGCCGTTGGGACTATACTTACTCAACCAAAAAAGTGAATCGATGTGGTCTGATAATTGCTTGAGGTAACTCTGGGTACTCAGAACCGATTGCAGAATCTGGTACGATGCGGTGGTATTGCTAACAAGTAATGCATATTTTTGGTGGCCAAGTGGCAACAAACTTATTCGAAATTGCATTTGCCGCCTATCTACTTCTGTTGAAAAATCCTGCGACAAGCCTTCATGTATAAGCAGCTGCAAATGATTCTGAAATTCAGGGATATCTGCCATCAATTGCAAAATGTCAATTTCTTCATCATCCGCAATATCAATCTCAAACAAATTCCGCAACATTCTGTTTACAAAAACAACCGGAAAGGCATCGTAGGGCATACCTTTGTGTACAAAAATAGCACAACCGTAAGGCATATTTCCATAAAGATTCGATAATGTTTCTATACTAACAGCATCGGTACTTTCACTTATGAGATATTTATTTCTGGCAGAAACAACGGCTTTATAGCCAATCAGATTTCCGTGTGGGGTTTGTAATTGTGAAATAAGTGCATTGCGGCCATCGGGCAAAGCCACTGAAACAGGCTGATCAGATTTATTATAGGCATATTGACGTATAAAATCTGAGACAGCCGACAAAATAATATTTTCTGCCGGTTCATTTAAATTGTGAAACTTTGCCAATAAAGCATCTGAAAATACTGCAACAAGGCACTCCTTATTTTCATAAAGACTTTTCCAGTACTCAATTTCTAACAATTGTTCAGGCATAAACATTTCTATTGTTCATTCTTGCAAAATTAGTCTAACGCAGGCGCATTTACAACCCTTTGGGCTTTTAATCCCATATATATAACGAAAAAAGCTATTGCCGTAGCAATAGCTTTCAAATATAAATCTAACCCTGAACTATGAAAAACTTACTTTTTGAGCCAATTCAATATTTTATCACTGGTGGGTAGTTCCTTTGGTTCACAAAAATCAACAAGATTACCATTCTCATCAATCATGAACTTCTGAAAATTCCATTTTACCGGTGCATCCAATACTCCGTTCTGGCTTTTCTGAGTGAGCCATTGGTAAATTGGATCAATCTTATCTCCTGTTACCGATATTTTAGACATCATGGTAAATGATACTCCAAAATTCTGAGTACAAAATGCTTTTATCTCATCGTTTGAACCTGGTTCTTGTGATAGAAAATCGTTGGCAGGAAAGGCAATAATTTCAAAATTGCTGCCTCCAAAACTATTGTACAATTCTTGTAAGTCTTTGTACTGCTTGGTATAACCGCATTTCGATGCTACATTTACTATAAGCAGCTTTTTACCTGCATATTTGCTTAACATCACTTCATTGCCATCAATGTCTTTGGCTTTGAAACTGTGAAAATTTGTTTGTGCCATGATGGTACTTGAAATAATTAATGACAATATGAATAGTGAAATCGATTTCATGAATGGTATGATTTTAATGAATGCATAGCAAACCTATGACATATTATGCTTACTTACAAGTAATTGAAATATATTTTAAGAAATAATTACCTTTTTTAACTTCATAGAAGCCAGCAATACGAGTATGGCAGATAACAAAAATAAAATAGCAATGACAAAAACACCTGTATAGCTGATATATGCAAGAAAAAACACACCCATGTGCGGTGCAAAAATGGCCCTCACTCCTGTAAGCGATGTATGTACTGCCTGATATGTGCCTGCCTCAGTAGGTTTGCAAAAATATGCAGACCCTATAAACCACAACAGGCTCATGGTAGCAGCAAATATGCCATGAAAAACATATGAGAGGAGCAACATGGGGTATATGGCTATATCTCCAATCTGGAAATGGTACGGAAAATACTCGGTAAGCATAAAGAAGAAATAAAACAAGCCAAGCGATGCAAAAGTAAATACTCCAAAGCGGCGAGGATCGAGCTTGCCTATTAGTCGGCTAAAAAATGGCAACAACAATATGGCCAGTATATTGTATGAATTTTTGTAAAAGGCCACGGTTGTAAAATTGCAGTTGAGAATATTGAGTAAAAATAGTGACAACATAGCCTCTGCCAACAAAAACGCTATTCCGTAAAGCATAAAGCCGATTTGCATATCGCGAAATGGAGCATTCGTCTTTAAAATATGAATCATTTCGAACACCAAATTCTTCACCGATTGCCACAGGGCCAATTTTATATTTGCGGCTGTGGCTGAAACATATGGAATGCGCGAAATGAGATATATGGACAAAATACCGGCAAGCCCAAGTGCAGGGTATATTTTGGTAAAAGCAAAATGATCGGCATCGAGCGCTATGCCAAAAACCGCAGTAACTACGAGCATCACTATTTTATTGGTCATGGTAGCAAAACCATACAATTGGCCGAAATACTCATGCCTGTATATATTTTTCAGGAAAAGCGAAATGGTAGGAAGCATCATGGGCTGAGCCAAATAGTACATAAACAAAATGATGAGAAATGAGTGTTGCCATATGACCGGATTGCCCAATTGCTCATAGCTTTGCGGAAACATTGCCAAAAACACCAACGGCCCTCTGAACATAATGGCCACCCATAAGAGCAATTTCTTGCGGTTGCGGCTTCGGTTTAGCATCTCGTTGAATACTACAGACGCCAAAAGTACTATTGAAGCAGATTGTACCAGAAATGCCACTTGCACTTTGGTACCTTGCAAACTCTTGAGCAATATAAAATCGTTGAGTATCACCACACCTGCTATGATACCCTCTATGATAGAATAGGCAATATGCAGCCTGAAAGTTCTGCTTTCGGTAGGGGTAAGCGTATGGTATCTGGCTAAGTTTTTCTTTAGCATTGCTTTCATGGCGCGAAGGTAGTTTTTTTTAAGTAGGGTTACAGAATTATATCGGGTGGCATGCTTAGCCCGCCATAAGATCCGCTTGTATAGTTATAAGCTCCTGCCGGAAAAACTGCGAGATAATCGCCCGATTTCAGGTTTGAAGGCAACATACATCTGTCATCGAAAATATCGTGGCTATCCTGGCTGGCACCGGTGATGACAAACCTGGTGGCAGTGGCATAGGGTTCGGCTTCGGGCATAAATATATTATACTTCAATCCCCCCATTATCCAATGAAAACCTTGTTGTATACCCGTATTCATATAAACCCATTTGTTGAGACCACGGTAATGTATTTCGTTTACCTGCATGAGCAAGGCTCTGCAGTTGGCAACCAGAAAGGAACCGGGTTCTGCAATTATTTTTACTCCATTTTTTCTAAAAGATTCAAATTGGGGTAAAATAGCCTGGGCAAGGTTCGCAGCAATTTCTTTCTGCTGCACCATATGTGCAGGCCATCCGCCCCCTACATTGAGTATTATTTTTTCATAACCATTCCCGTCGATAAATGGAAAATATGTAGAGGCATGTTGCAAGGCTTTCACCCAAGTTTCAGGGTTCTGATTGTTCCAACCCACATGAAACGAATAACCATGCATTTTTAATCCAAAATCCATCCCTTTTTCTAATAAATAATAGATGTCAATTTCGGGAACTCCAAACTTATCTGCCAGCGACCATTCAGAGCCTTTGTTGCTTACTTGCAGGCGCATCAGAACATCCACATCGCGTCCCAACTTTGCAATCTTTATTATTGCTTGCGGGCTATCTATCACCATCTGCCTTACACCAAGCCTATACAATTTTTGCATCTGGTCAAACGGGCATACCGGATGCCCCAGCAGCATCTTCGAAGCCGGTATGCCTAGTTGGTTAAGTTTTTCAGCCTCTTGGTATGTAGCTATTTCAAATTGGCAGCCAAGGCTGTGCAATAATAAAAGTATTTGGGGTTCAAAATTTACTTTCACCGGATAGTACACCTCATCTGGCGTAAAACCAAAAGTATGGCAAAAGAAATCTAAATTCTTTTTTACCTGCTCCAGATGTGTTACAAATACCGGCGTTTCTATTTTATCCGAAATGCATTTCTTCAACAACTTATAAAGTCCTAAAGGCAGCGTTTCATGAGCTTCAGCATTCATCATACTTCGTAGACTTCATTACTTAACCCATTCCAGGTAATAATCTGAATAAGGGTTTTTCGATTTGTTGGTAATTTTGATGTACACCGTCTGGCCTTCGAAACCTGAAGGTATGGTGATGGTATAAGCATCGGCAGACTCCGTACTTACAAGTTTTTCTGAAGAATTGAAAGCCTGCAAACTTACAGTAGGCATAGCGGCCTGCGCGCTTACAAGCCTGAGCGTAACCGGCTTGTTGTCGGCTATATACACCCTTACCCAATCGCAAACATCTACTGCAGATTTTTTTCGTTTGCCTTTGTATATCGAATGAAAGCTATGCCATTGTCTTTCACCCATTTTAAATTCTGTAGCCATTTTCAGGGTATTGTCTGGCTCATTAAAATCGAAATTCAATTGCTGATTCACGTTTTGGCCTTTGTTTTTTACCTTCCAACCACTGGCATGTCTGCTTTTGGAAGCAGCAGCAAGCATCACGGCTATTTGCGAGGGGGTAAACTCGTTGCGGCAATCTCTGTAAGTGGGATAACTCATGATGTTGTTTGTTTCCGGATGGTAAGCATCTCCCCAGTTATCGGTATTGGTACCGGTATACTCGCACTGCTTGTTCACAAAGTTGGTCAGATTTGGTTCTGCCTGTGTATCGCAAAGCTTGTCGCCATTGTTATCGCAATTTCTTCCATGTCTGAAAAGCGAAAATTTAATTTTCCGATTACGGTCAACACTTTCTTGTCTCATCTTGCCTCGTTTCCAATGCCTGTGAGGATGAAGCAAATCGAAATGGTGGGCTATTTCGTGTGCAAGAGATGTACTGGAAGAGTTGGCCTTTACAAATGCAGATTTAGTGGCATAGTTATAAGTTCCGCGCACAGTACCTTTTCCTTTGTTTATGTATTCAGCTATATGCACATTTACGCAACCACGTTCATAATTCCAAAGCGAGATCCATGGTGCTTCTAAATAATAACCAAGCCGGGCCTTGCGGTCATTGGTCTCTATTTCAGGCCTATCATTGAGATAATATACTATTCCGGTGCGATTCAACAAATTATAATGGTTCAGTTCCTGAATGTAGGTTTTTATTACTTCATCTGTTACCAATGGGTTTTTTGACCTCTTATACACAAATAATTTTATTGGAATCCGATATACAATATAGTCCAGAGAATCTGATGTTGTGTAATAGCCTTCTTTGTCAAGTATATCGAACAAATATTCATGATTTTGAGCCCATGGGGGCGAAAATAGCAAGCCCAGCGAAAATTCCGATGCACCACATCCTGTCTCTGCATCATCTGAACCCAATTGGGCTTTAGTTTGTGTGCTCAGCAGCATTCCGGTAAGCAAAGTTACCAGAATATATAATATTTTTTTTTTCATAATATGTTTATTATCAGTCATTATTTCCTACAACTTGCTTGTTGAAAAACAATATCGACTTTTTTCCAAAATAAATTCATATGCATTGAAGTATGCAATCAAATGTACAATTAATTTTGCTGAAAATGAAAATGGAAAATATATGGCTGGAAATACGATAGGAAATATATTCAGGCTTACAACTTTTGGCGAATCGCACGGCCCGAGTATTGGCGGTATTATTGATGGTTGCCCCAGTGGTATAAAACTGGATATGGGCATGATCAAGGCTGAAATGGCTCGTCGTAGGCCGGGACAATCGGCCCTCACTACCCCACGAAACGAATTGGATGCAGTGGAATTTCAATCCGGCTTGCTTGATGGCACTACTACCGGCACGCCTATTGGTTTTCTGATACGCAATACCAACCAGCGCTCATCTGACTACAATGCCATGCAGCAAACTTACCGCCCATCGCATGCTGACTATACATGGGACGAAAAATTCGGAATACGCGATGTAAGTGGTGGCGGACGCTCCTCTGCCCGCGAAACGGCTGCGCGTGTGGTGGCCGGTGCCATTGCGAAGCAATTTTTGGCACATTACGATATTACCGTGCAGGCATATACATCGTCTATTGGCAATGTGCACATGAGCAAGAGCTACGCAGAATTAGACTTGAGTATGACCGAAAGCAACGATGTGAGGTGCCCCGAAACAGAACTTGTAGCCCAAATGACTGCGCTTATTGAAACTGTGCGCGATGCCGGCGATACCATTGGCGGTGCCGTTTCTTGCGTTATAAAAGGTGTTCCCCCCGGTATTGGTGAGCCGGTTTTCGACAAATTGCATGCAGAACTAGCCAAAGCGATAGTGAGTATAAACGCCGTGAAAGGCTTTGAGATAGGTTCAGGTTTTGGCTCACTTGGGCTAAAAGGTTCTGAACACAACGATGCTTTTTACAATCAGGATGGGCGTATACTTACACGTACCAACAATTCGGGGGGGGTGCAAGGCGGAATATCAAACGGAATGGATATTTATTTCCGTGCTGCATTTAAGCCAGTGGCCACCATTAAAATAGAACAGCAAACAGTAGATACCAAAGGCCAAGATACCACCCTGAAAGCCGAAGGAAGACACGACCCGTGTGTAGTACCACGCGCAGTGCCTATTGTAGAAGCCATGGCCGCACTTGTGGTAGCGGACTATCTTCTCATGGCACGTACCAACAAATGCGATTTCTATTGAATAAAATTGCGATTGACCCAGGTAAATACGCAAAAAAACTATTCCAAATGAAATCATCATTGGAATAGTTTTTAGATAATTGGAAAACTATTTTTTATCGCGTGAAATAAGCAATTCTTCGCCCTCTAAGCGTGCCACTACTACAGCACCTACAGTATCGCTCAAGGTATTTACCATAGTACGGAACATATCGAGTATACGGTCTACAGCCAATATCAATCCTACACCTTCGAGCGGAAGCCCTACGGCATTGAGCACAATGGCCATCATCACCAAACCGGCCATGGGAATAGCGGCAGCCCCAATAGAGGCCAATAATGATGTAAATACTATAATTATTTCTTGGGTGTAGGTAAGTTCTATGCCATAAGCTTGGGCAATAAAAATGGCAGCCACACACTCATAGAGTGCTGTACCATCCATATTTACAGTAGCACCAAGCGGCAAAACGAAATTGCTGATTTTCTTGGATACCCCAGCGTTTTGCTCTACACATTGTATAGTAAGCGGCAAAGCTGCACCCGAGGATGCTGTGGAAAAAGCTGTAAGCAAGGTGGTCTGCATGGCTTTAAAATGCTTACGTAGGTCTACCTTAGCAATATACCTCAGTATCAGAGGCAACGTAATGAGCGAATGTACGGCTAAGGCAAGCAAAACAGTTGCCATATATGCCCCAAGACTTCCGGCAAGACTTACCAGATTCTCCTTATTGGCTGCTATTACTTCAGATACTATGCCTATAATACCAAGTGGGGTGAATTGTATCACAAACATGGTCATCTTCATCATAACCTCAAGCACTGCGTTGAAAAAATT
>JAIFMY010000014.1 GCA_020048155.1 Bacteroidota bacterium | reverse complement strand
TTGTAAACAAAAAGCATTTCACCGAATTCAATTAAAACTTTTTCTGTAAATTTGTAAAAAAGATGCTATGGAAACAATGATAATAAAAGTTGAAGGCAAGGAACACTTATTATTCTTGGAGGAGTTGCTTGCCAAATTTCAATTTGTGAAAGAAATTGAAACCAAACAAGTCCATGAAACGATACTCAAAAAGCGTTATAAAAACTTGCCAATTAAATGGGCAAAGCACAAGCCAGATCCTGTTTTCGCATCTAATTTGCTAAAAAATCGTACTTTAATGTTGGGTGACATACGACAAATGGCATGGAAGCGGAACTTGTAATTTGTGATACAAATATCTTTATTCACTATTTGAATAATGATACTAGAACAATTTCCAAACTTAAAGAAATTGGATTTGAAAATGTTGCTATGAGTTCAATAACTGCTATGGAGCTACTAAAAGGTATGTTGAATAAAACGGAATTAAGGCGCATGCAAAAATTTATTGATCAGTATCATGTAATAGATTTCAATGAGGAAATCTCAGAATTGTCCGTAAAATTAATTGCTCAATATAGTTTGAGTAATCAATTGCAAATACCTGATAGTATAATTGGCGCTACGGCCTTATGCTTTAATCTTCCCTTATTTACATACAATTTGAAAGATTTTAAATACATGCCAGATATACGCCTATATTGAATCCAAAAGATATATAGCTTCTCACACAATTTCCCAAGGCCGTTTGTGCATAATCCCGTTTTTATCGTTGAAACGAACATCATCCAGCGAAATTACTGTTTTCGGGAAATGGTCGGGAATGAGTTGCAGGTTGCCAAACTCGCGCTCTATGGTAGCATCTGAGTTCAGAAGATAAGCTACCTGAAAATACTGCGTGGTACCATCATTTTCGGCCACAAAATCTATTTCCACCCCATTTATCACCCCCACGGTAAGCTTATAGCCCAGCCGTTTGAGGCGCAGATATACATAGTTTTCCAGATATGCACCTGTATCGGTAGGGTAGAACCCCATCAGATAAGTTTTAAAAGCCAAATCGTTGAGATAATATTTTCGGTCGCCCCCCAGCAGTTGTTTGCCCCGGATGTTGTACCGCTCGGCTTCGTGCACTATGAAACTCTGGCACAAATAGCTCAGGTACGACGATAGTGTTTCGTAATTGGTTTGCTTACTGCGACTTTTGAAGTATTTGATGATGTTGCTTACCGAGGTAAAATTCCCCGTATTGCTCATCAGGTATTTAAACAAATCTTCGAGCAACTGCGCATCTTTTATAGCATTCCGGCTGATGATATCGCGCAGTACAATGGTGTTTTTGAGGCTTTCCACGTAGTTGCGAATGATTTCTTCTTCGGCAAAATGATAAGTTTCAGGCATACCGCCCATAGAGAGGTATTGCATGAAGCTGGTTTTGCTTTCGGATTGCTGTGTGAAATGGCAGTACTCGCCAAAATCGAAGGGATATACCTCAAATTCCACATACCGCCCGGATAGCAAGCTCGCCAGCTCACCCGAGAGCATATTAGAATTGGAACCTGTGATAAATAGCTCATATTCGCTCGTAAAGTCTTGTGAATAAGAATTTACGAATTTTTCCCAACCCAGTATATTTTGTATCTCGTCTATGAAAATGTAAATTTTCCCCACAGGCTGCAGGGTGTTTTTGTATTGCACGAAAAGCTCTTCTAAATCAGACACATCGCGCACCGAATCGAACACAAAATATTCTTTATTCAGGTAAAAAATATTTTTGGGATTTACGCTATGCTCGGTCAACAGGTACTGTATGAGTTGGCGCATCAGGTAGCTTTTTCCCACCCTGCGTTGGCCCACAAACACTTTTACCAACTTATTGCCACAGTATTTCTTAAATTTGTTCAGATACAAATCTCTTGCAAAGCCCGTAGGCAAAGATTTTCCATCCCAAGGATTATATTTTTCAAGTTTTGAAACAAGTGTATTCATACAAATTCAGATTCATTTGAAAAGTCTCACAAATATACATAAATATTCAAATGTAATTGAAATTTGTTTTTATATTTTATAAAATTCGGATGTGATCGAAATTTGTGATACGTATGATTTTATCGGTAAAAAGAATTGATAGAAAAAAATTTGATTTAAGTAAATATATAACTTTACTAAACATAATTAAAGTCAATATAAATGTTTACATTTGCAAAGTATAGTAAAAAAATAATTTACTTATGGACAAGCGTAGAATACTCAGGCAACAACTAAATGTAAAATTTGCGCAATTGCCGATTTTAAGAGAAATGAATAATCCGCCAAGTGGGTGGGTAAGTGCTGTGCGTAATGCTTTGGGAATTACTTTAGAGCAACTTGGCAGAAAGCTAGGGGTAAGCAAACAAAACATTTTGGAACTGGAAAAACGTGAAATAACGGGAAATATAACATTAAGAAACCTGAGAAATGTAGCAGATGCATTGGATATGCAATTGGTATATGGCTTTATACCCAAAGACACTACTCTGGATGCACTTATAGAGCGTAAAGCAAAGGAAAAGGCTATAGAAATAGTGATGCGCACGCACCAGACTATGATGCTTGAGGCCCAAGAAATTTCAAGACAGAAAATTGAATTGGCTATTTCAGAAAAAACGGAAGAGTTGAAAATGAAAATACCAAAATTTCTATGGGATTAGACTTTAACTATATTTACGGACAAACCCCCCATTGACTTCGACGAGGCGGAAGGCTTGCGAATAAAGCAGATTTCCAATCGTGCAGAACTGGACGAATTTGAGCATCACAACATACAGCAAGCTATTGAATGGCTATATGGTAAGAAATTTTCGGCTGAACAAGTTTTTAGTGAATCGGTTGTATGCCAGATACATGAGCGTATGTTTGGGGAAGTATGGAAATGGGCTGGTAAATTCAGGCAGTCGAATAAGAATATAGGAGTAGATAAATGGCAAATTTCAGTGGCTTTACACAGCCTGAATAACGATGCATTGTATTGGGTTCAACATTCTAGTTTTGACCCTATAGAAATCGCAATCAGATATAAGCACCGCTTGGTTTCAATACATTGCTTTGCCAATGGCAATGGCAGGCATAGCCGATTGATGGCCGACATCATCATGGCAAATGTCTTCAAAATGCAACCGCTCAAATGGGGTATGAGCAGTTTGACCCAAAGTACCCAACTAAGAAATAATTATATAGAAGCATTGCGTTCCGCCGATGCAGGCGACTACAGCCTATTGATTGCCTTTGCTGTTTCTTAATTTTCATTCAGAAGTGAAACCTTAATATATTTTCACCTGAATATAAAACCCCGACAGTATGAAATGTACCGTCAGGGTTGTTAATTGCGTTGTTCATTTGATGCTTATGCAAACGGCAATGGTTTTACCTAATCCTTAGCACCTTGCTTTATCAAGTATTTCACATTCTTTTTCACTTTTTTACCGCCTTTGGCGTATTTCAGCACACTTTGTCCGATGCCGTCTTTGGCATTTACATCGGCACCACGGGCAACCATCAGTTCCAGCACTTTTATGTTTTTACATTTCACCCCGTAATTGATAACCGGATACTTAGATGATGAATACCGAATATTGGGGTCGATACCTGAATCGAGCAAGATAGCGATGGTTTCCACATTTTCGATGCCAAGCGCTATAGCCAGGTGCATGAATGCTTTGTCAGTTTTATCGTTCAGTTTGGCCCCCATGTCTATCAGAAATTTCACCATTTCCGGATTGTTGCCTGTGATGGCATGCCCAACGGCTGTATATGCGGTATTATTGGCAGGACCAAATTCAAATTTTGCCCCATTTTTAAACATTCCCTTTGTCACCTCGTTGTACCTTGGGTAGCCACAAGCCAGCACCGGAGCTGGATATCCATCTTTCACCAATGTAGGTACACTGTTTACGTTTTTGGTTTTTTCGAGCAGCATTTTCAACATTTCTACACCTTCGGGACAGTTAAGCATGATGGCATGCATAAGGGCAGTTAGCGACATGGTGATATCACCCTGCTGAGCAATGTTCTTGTCATAAAGGTCGGGATTTGCACCTTTATCGAGCAGAATGCGCACCAACCCTACTTTTTTGAGACTCACTGCCGTAATGAGCGCAGTACTGGAATAACGCGAGCCGTTTCCGGTCCAGATGTAGGTGCTCATGGCGTCCAGTTTTATTCCTTTTGTGTTTACCAACACATTGAAAATTTCGTCGGATTCCAAACTGACTGACAGTGCAAGTGGTGTTTCCTGGTCGTGTGTTTTATTGGGATCCGCACCTTTTTTTAGTAATTCTTTTACCAAAGCCACATCCGATTTTTTTACGGCATAACCCAGTGGATTTCGGTCGGCTTCGGTTTGTGCAATACCGAAATGTGGAATCATAATCATAGCGGCTAACCAAAGCATTGCTGCTATATAAATACTTCTTCTTGGCATCATTTTTTTGTGTGAATTTATTAAACTTTAAAAATTTAGCAATTTACATATGCAGTGACAAAAATAATCAAGCCACCGCGAAAGCCTTAAGAAACTGGTGGGACAAAAAGTGGACAAGATTTAAAAATGAGGGAATTTGAAAATGATGGATATCCTGCTTTTCCAAAGTTTCCCGCGGGGTTTCCAAAACCCTGTGGGTCTCAAAAAATACAAACAAACAACCCTGTCAGCGTTCGAAACGCTGACAGGGTTGACAAACTCGCAGATAGTCAGACGTGGCAAGTTTCCAATACCTACCACGTCTAAAATAGCGCAAGCACTATTTTACGGTAATTTATCAAGGTTCCCGAATAAAAGTACCGAAGGAGCTTTTTCGAGCCAGGTATCCTGATTGTCTATGGCTGCTTTCCAACTTTCGAGACTCATTACTACCAGGTCAAATTTTTCCCAGTTGAAAGAATCAAGGGTTTGGTTTACTACTTCAGCCAAGCTCAGGTTCTTGGAATGCAGTTCATTGCTTGGCAGGTTTCTCAGGTCTTGTTCCACTACTGTATTGTTTCCGTGCAATGCCATACGTTTGGTAAAATGCCTTATCTTTTCGTCGTTAGGGTGAATGATGAGCACCAGAACGTGATTGGCAGTTTCAAAATTTTTATCCACCAATATACCTACCGGAATGTGGGTAAGACTAAGCAGATGCTGAGTTCGCTGATTGAAAGGAGATTCATCGAATATTCTATCTATCTGTTTCACAGAGTTGAGTAGTAGCGATGGGTGCATCATTTTGCCGGGCAAACCAAGGAGTCGCCCCAGAATGCTGCCTTCGAATATGGAACTACCTAAGCCAATAAGCAAAATTTCATACTTTCCGGAGTTGGCTTCAAGCGCAATATCTGCATCTAGGTCGCGGGTAGGCTTGTACACAGTCTCAAGCAAATCATTTGATAAGGCAGCTTCCTGCATGATGGGTTGAAAACTCTCGGACATGAAGGCATCTTCTTTGAAAGCATGTACATTGTTGGAAATGGACAAGTGCATGGCAGTAACGTCATTTTGGCCAGGTTCAGACTTAAGCAGATGAGCAATGCGATAAAGTTTTTTCCCGCTTTGCGGATGACCGAAAGATATAAGCCTGCGGAGTTTTCCAACAATTACAGGCGTAGCAGTTTCAGATTCATTTTCTGGCTTATGTTTATATATCCAATTGATTAACTCTATGGCCGGTGCGGTGGTAAATGTGGTAACCAAAGCCATTATCACCATCATGGCAAAAATTTCTGGTCCCAGCACACCCAGGTCGTAGCCTATGTTGAGCACCACCAGTTCCATGAGGCCGCGTGTATTCATAAGCGCACCTATGATGAGGCTCTCGCGCCAGGTTTGACCAACGTAGCGGGCTGCGATTGCGCTGCCTACAAACTTACCTATGGTAGCCACAAGTATAATTCCCAATGTTATGAGCCAGAGATTTACATCGTTTAGCAAACCAATTTGGGTACGCAAGCCGGTAAATACAAAGAAAAGTGGGAGTAAAAGTACCAACGCTATATCTTCTACTTTTTCTATGAAAACGTTGCGGAATTTCTCGTTTTGTGGCATGATGGCACCAGCCATAAATGCACCAAATAGTGCATGTATACCAATTACTTCCGTTGCAAATGCAGAGAGCAACAGCACGAAAAAGAACAGAGCAACGATTGGCTTGTTCAGATTCTCACGGCTGGAGTGTATATCGCCAACCCGTTTCAGGAAAGGACGCACCAGATAAATCATGGTAAGAACATACAGCAGCGACAAAAGCATTGTAAATAGAGCACTCTCGGCACTACCTGCTTTTACAATGGCTATAACAGCAGCCAGTATGGTCCATGCAGTTATATCATCAGCAGCAGCACAGGTAATGATGATGGATCCTAGTCTGGTTTTGTGCATTTTACGTTCTTGTATAATGCGCGCCAGCACCGGAAAAGCGGTGATGCTCATAGCGATGCCCAGAAACAGAGCAAAAGAAACAAATTCAATGTTTTGTGGAGCAAATTGTGGGTAAATGAAATAGGCGAGGGCAAAACCAAGAGCAAAGGGCAGTATAATGCTCGCATGGCTAATGACCACCGCATCTTGCGCCTTATTCTTGAGTATACTCAGGTCGAGTTCCATACCCACCACAAACATGAAGAGTATAAGCCCTATCTGGCTCAGAATGCTCAGGTTGGGCAAGGATTGTGCAGGGAAAATGGCATTAAATATATCAGGGAAGTACATACCCACCAGCGAAGGTCCAAGTACAATACCGGCAATGATTTCGCCAATTACGGCAGGTTGCCCTATTTTGCTGCTCATCCAACCGAAAGCCCTGGCAGCAAATATGATAACTAGTATTTGAACGAGTAGGGTAGCCAGTGGGTGAATAAAATTGTGGTGTATGCTTTCGGTAAATTGTACCCAGCTGCTGGTATCTGCGGTGGTACGAACTATTTGCCGGCCTTCTTCCAAGTGTTTCCCCATTGATATTATCATGTACAATACCATGATAAATACCAAAATGGTACTTACATAAAAAATCAGATTCCTTTGCTGGTGCTTCATATTGATGCATTTTAGGTAGCAAATTTCGTCAAAAATCAGTTTCACAGAAATCCAAAAGGCAGTTTTTAACGTCTTTTAAGTGATAAAATCTATTTTTAAAACTCATTATTCATAAATACTTATTGATTAAGGATTTAAAAAAAGAAAATCTGAACATAAAAATTGTATTTTGCCAATTGCTATATAAAAACATTGAATTTTTAAAAATGCCGTAGGTATGATCCGTAAAACAGATTGACAGGCCATGCCTACGGCATTCCAGATAGATTATTACCATATTCCGTGGGTTTCCACCCACGGCTACCAACGGTACATCGCTACG
>JAIFMY010000078.1 GCA_020048155.1 Bacteroidota bacterium | reverse complement strand
CGAGTACTTGAACCAATCCGTCTGCTTTTTTCTTTGCTTCGAATGAAATAAGCAACTTTGCAGAATCGTCTTGCAACATGAATTGTATCTGAACCGATTTTAATTCATCTTTTCCGGTTTCCAGTTTACCTTTCAGTAATTTTTTCTCTTCTTTACTAAGTGGGGCATCATCTATACGTACTTTTCACCATTTGTATATATCTGAATATTCTTGTCGGAGTGTTTGAAAGAATAATGTGATGGGCCACCTCTTTTTTTAATTGAAACCAAAGAATCGCCTTCTAGTTTCAGTATGCTGATTCCACCATTACGTTTTTTCAAAATCACTTTTATGTCTTCATTGTCAGAATCTTCATTGGTTTTTATCTCAAGATTGAACTTTTTAACCGACGAATCTGCTTTACTAAACTCATTAGTATTCATCTGCTCAATAATAACATGTACAAGTGAATCCTGATCGTTACTAATCCATGTTTTTGTTTCGTTTCCGTCGTCTATAATCAGCAATGAATCTTCGCTCAGGCGAATGATTTGCTTGTTGTTAGATCCGTCTTCATTCCAAATCAATACATCATGTTCCTCGCCTTCAGTTTCTTCCGTTATTTCAACTTCGCCATCGGACAAATGTATGACTTTGATATTCTTATGTATCCCGGGATGAATAGGTGGGTTTGGTGGAAATGCTACAAAAGGATGTACAAAAACGAAATTTTTGAGGAAAGCGTCGTCAATGTTCTCAAAATCTATTTCCTGTAACGATTCCTGCACTTTTTTCAGCTCATCTTCAAGCTCGCCGCTGAGTCCATTCATGTCATCGAAATTCCAGATAACGGGTGTTTCACCAATTTCCATTGTAAACATCTCATCGTCGATGTTGTCCCAACCGGTTTCAACATCTTTTCCAGTAACTTCTCTTACCATTTCTTTCAAATCATCGCTCAGCGTATTGTCTTGCACGATGATTGAATCTACCACCAATTCACCGTTTTTGTATACAGTAATTCGGCAAGTGTCTGATTGTTGCCCCAGGGCAATGGCCATACTTCCTACAAGGAAAATAGCGAGTGTAAATAAATTTTTAATTGTTGTTTCCATATGTTGTTATATTTAACAATACAAAGCTACTTGGATGCAGGGTTAATAACTGATAAGCGATGTTAAACAATGTTAAGCTATTATATTCAATACGTTAAATGCAACTACTTTTGCTTGGAACTTAGTTTACAATTCAAAAAATTTACATGAAGAGATCGTTGATTTGGGTACTTACCCTAAGCATGGCAGCTACGCTCATTGGGCTTATATCAGTGCAAGCTTATTGGATACGTGAAGCGCTAGAGGTGAGAGACTCGCAGCTGAGGCAAGCAGTAAATAATGCGCTGCAGCAAGTAGTATCGGAGTTGGAGGCGCACGAAACATATGCCATGTTGCAAAACACCCTTACCTTAAAAGGGTTTTACCGCAATGGCCCACAAACGTATGGTAAGTTCAATTACAAATATCGCACTCCACAAGATAGTGTAAATATTGAGTTTCGCTTCAGCACAGATTCTACAATGGTGAATACGGCTGATGCAAACGAGATTTTCCTGCTCAGGCCTGATTCGCTGGACGAAGCACTCTTTAAACTTAGTACTTCTGGTGGGGAAAGCTCTCCCGAAAAAATTCTATATAACAAATTGAACCAATTGCAAGAACAAACACTCAAAGCCATTGACCACCGACAAGAAAAATCGATCTGGGTTGAGCAACTCATAGATAAGTTGTTGGATGAAAAGATTGATATGAATGAACGCTTTGACCGAAGAACCCTAGATAATATCATAAAAAAAGCTTTTGTCAATCATGGACTGAATACTACATATGCTTTTGCGGTAAAAAACCAAAGCGATTCCATCCTCATTTTTTCTGATAATTATATAAACATGGACTCAGAGCATTGCTATAAAGTGCAATTGTTTCCGAATGATTATTTTGCTGAGCCAACATACCTGCACATGCACTTGCCTTTGCAACGCTCCGCCGATTTCGATTCATTCCGCTTCATGGCTTCTAGCAGCATGGTGCTGGTGGCTATCATTTTATTTATATTTGCCATCACTCTGTATATCATATTCAAACAAAAAAAATTGTCGGAAATAAAGAATGATTTTGTAAACAATATGACCCATGAGCTGAAAACTCCGATATCTACGGTGCTATTGGCTTCGCAAATGCTTAAAGACAAATCCATTCCTCTGGAAGCAAAGAATATTGATGTTTTGACCCAAATGATTGAAGATGAAAGTACTAGGCTTTCGTACCAAGTTGAAAAAGTGTTGCAAATGGCTATCTTCGATAAAGGACATATAAATTTGAAAATAAGACAGATAGACGTAAATGCTTTGATAGAGTCTGTTTGCGAGAATTTTCAGCTAAAACTTAAAAACCGGAATGCTGAACTTATCTTATCACTCAATGCCCAAAAGTCTTTGATAAATGCCGATGAAAACCATATAAAGAACGTATTTTTCAATTTGCTGGACAATGCTATAAAATATTCCGGCGAAAATCCGAAAATTGAAATTTCAACATATGTCACCAAAGCAGGTGTGTGTATAAGCGTGAAAGATCAGGGCATAGGCATTAGTCGTGATAACCTGAAACGCATATTCGACCGTTTTTACAGGGTTCCTACCGGAAATTTGCACGATGTAAAGGGATTTGGACTGGGATTGAGCTACGTGAAAAAGATATTAGACGAACATAAGGCGGAAATAAAAGTGGAAAGCGAATTGAATAAGGGCTCGGTGTTCTCCATGACATTTCCCATGGCTACTTCTGCCTGAAGATAATTTGTATGATGTTTATGAATATAATTTAAATGGAATTGATTAATTTCGCAATATAAACTTAGAACTATGAACCAAAAATTAAGAGTATTGCTAGCCGAAGACGATGTAAATCTGGGCATGTTGCTTAAAGAATACTTGTCGGCCAAAGGATATGATACTGAGCTATTTGATAATGGTGAGGCCAGTTTCAAGGCTTTCATGAAACAACAATATGATATTTGTATTCTGGATGTGATGATGCCTCGTAAGGATGGCTTTACATTGGCCAAGGAAATAAGGCAAATAAATGCTGAAATTCCTATCGTATTCCTCACAGCTAAATCTATGAAAGAGGATATTTTTGAGGGATTTGAGCTGGGCGCAGATGACTATATCACCAAACCATTCAGCATGCAGGAACTTCTATTGCGTATAGAGGCGGTACTCCGTCGCAGCAAGCGTAGTGGTATTGCGGCGAATTCTACTGTTTTCAATGTAGGATTGTATCATTTTGATTCGCACACACAAACACTCACGTTTGGTGGGAAAGAAATAAAACTTACTACCAAAGAAGCTGAGTTGCTGAAACTGCTTTGCCAAAATGCAAATACAGTGCTCGATCGCAATTTTGCACTAAAATCTATCTGGTACGACGACAATTACTTCAATGCAAGAAGTATGGATGTGTATATTACCAAACTTCGCAAGCATCTGAAAGAGGATCCGAACGTACAGATAATCAACGTGCACGGAAAAGGGTACAAACTGATTACATTGGAAGTCAATAGAACCTGATTTTTATTGCGTTAAAAAATATTACACCCTGCTCATTTATTATATGAGCAGGGTGTTTTTTTATCCAAAGATTAGCGTTTTAATTAGGATTCCGGGTTTTCAAAAATTTCCAGTTCCTGGTGATGTTGTTCCCAGGTGTTCATCCATTGGTCGAGCATATCCTGATAAAATTTATATATTTCAAGTATAGGTTTCTGTTCGAATAGGGTGGTGTGTGTTGCACCTTCATTCAGTAGTTTTTCTATGCTCGCTATTTTTACTTCCGTTTCGCTTATTTTGTTTTCAGTATCGCTTATCTGGTTTTTTAGTTTCCTGAGTTTTTTATCGTACTCTTTCTTGTCGAGAAACTGATTTTTGGAGGCTGAAACTTTTACTTCTTTTGTTCCAATTTCATTTTTTGGATTTTTCCGCTCTAGTTCTTTCAGATTTTCTATTTTCTTGACTTTCAGAAATTCGTATATTCCACCCAAAAAAGGCTTTATTTTGCGGTTTTTGAATTCGAATAGTTTATTGCTGAGCCCATTCAGAAAATCGCGGTCGTGCGATACCATGATGATGGTACCGTCGTAGCTCATAAGTGCTTGTTTCAGAATATCTTTCGAACGCATATCCAGGTGGTTGGTAGGCTCATCAAGCAACAGCAATGAGTAGGGCTGTAGCAGAAGTTTAGCCAGTGCAAGTCTTGCTCTTTCGCCTCCCGAAAGCACTTTTACTTTCTTGTCAATGGTTTCGCCACTAAACAGAAACGAACCCAGAATGTCTCTTATTTTGGTACGAATGGGGCCTACTGCTATTTCATCGAGCGTATCGAATACTGTTTTGTTTTCGTCGAGCAGCTCGTCCTGGTTTTGTGCATAATATCCAATACTAACGTTGTGCCCTAGTTTCAGAGTGCCTTCGTATTCTATTTCGTTCAGAATCATTTTTACCAGCGTGGTTTTACCTTCCCCATTTCGGCCCACGAAAGCTATTTTTTCCCCTCGTTCTATTACGTATTCTATATTTTCAAGAATTATTTTTTCGCCATACCTTTTAGTTGCTCCGGCGCTTTCAGAAACTATGGTACCAGAGCGTGGGGCTGGTGGAAAACGGAATTGGATGGTAGATTTATCGGTCTCGTCAACCTCTACTCTTTCTATTTTATCCAAGTGTTTTATTCTGGACTGCACTTGCACAGCCTTAGTGGCTTTGTACCTGAAACGTTCAATGAACTTTTCGGTATCCTGAATCATTTTCTGCTGATTGTCGTAAGCTGCTTGTTGCTGCTGTAAGCGCTCTTCGCGCTGTACCACATATTCAGAGTAGCTGAATTTATAGTCGTATATTTTGCCCATAGAAATTTCTATGGTACGGTTGGTTACATTGTCCAGAAAGGCCTTGTCGTGCGATACCAGTACAACCGCGCCCGGGTAATTGCTCAGAAAATCTTCGAGCCATTGTATAGATTCAATGTCGAGGTGGTTGGTTGGCTCATCGAGGAGCAAGATGCTGGGCTTACGCAGTATGAGCTTGGCCAGCTCTATACGCATACGCCAACCACCACTGAATTCTTGCGTGCCACGTGTGAAATCGCTGCGCTCGAATCCTAGTCCTGTAAGCGTTTGTTCTATGTCTGCCTGTATGGAATGCCCGCCAAGTATATTTATTCTGTCGGTGAGATGCGATATTTCTTCGATCAGTTTGTGGTATGCATCCGATTCGTAATCTGTACGTTCTGAGATTTCCGTATTCAGAAACTCCAAACGTTTGTTTGCTTTTATTACTTCCTCAAATGCGGTATAGGCTTCTTCAAATACGGTTTTTCCGGTAGGGTATACCATTTGCTGAGGCAGGTATCCGATGGTAGTATCTGTAAAATAGCTGATATCGCCACTGGTAGGTTTGTCTACCTGTGCTATTATTTTGAGAAGCGTAGATTTCCCGGCTCCGTTTTTTCCAACCAAACCAATGCGATCTCCGTTTTCAATGAGAAATGAAATTTGTTTGAAAAGTTCGAATTTTCCGAAATCGACGGTTAACTGATTGATTGATATCATGTAGTGAGTTGTGAAATTTGCTTTGCAAAAGTAGTAAACTTTCGTGATTTTATTTTCGCTTAAATACGTAAAGGTGCACTAAAATAAAAGGCAATATCACAAAAAAGAGGTAATTGAGCCCAACCGCAATTTTAAAGCTTTGACCCCAGTTTCGGCTGCTTTTTTCAAAATCGGGCGAGGGCAATATGAAAATAGGTGAATCCGAAATTTTTAATCCATATTTCAGAGCACATTTTTCAGCGCTTTCTTTCAGATTTGGTACATCATAAGGATCGCGTATTATCAACCCCTCAGGGTTTTCAATCAAATCAGTGGTCAATAGTTTTTCTGTGTTTATTTCTAGCGATGTTCCTATTATGCCTATCCATATTTTAACAGGCATGTCTGGATTCCATCCTTTTGGTACTATTGGTACAACATAATGATGCCAATGTGTGCGTTGACCTGTAGATTTGGTTGGGGTAGATGTAGTAACGTAAGTATGTGCGTATTGCATGATTACCCCACTGCCCGTGAGTGAGAAATAGGAAGCTTTGCTGTATTCTGCCGAATCGGCGTATCGCATTTCATGCATCACAGGATATTTTTGCAATTCAGCATATTTCAAGGCATCGCTCGCTACGAGACCTATGATGCCCAGCCACATGGTAGCTCCTATGATACCTACTGACATAGCGTAGTTGTGTGTTGGTAGGGTGGGAGTATGTATGAGCACATCCAGCCATTTGAGTACATATATGAATACTATGCTCAGAGATATAGGTAAAATGAAAATATATACAATGCCTGCAATATAACGGGGCAGTGCATCGTACCAAAATAGCACAGCATGCTGGCATACAGACGAGTACATGAATAATACAAACAGGAATAAAATGACTTTGAAAAGTGATTTCATTGTTCTATTTTTAACTGATACAAATGATTAACAATACATTTATTATGAAGGTAATATACAAAATTTTACTCATTCAATTTCTATTTTTGGGCAGTTTAAAATTCGGAAACGCTCAGGCGAATGTCTCATTCGACTCGCTTTTTGTACGTGAAACGCTACGCCTCGATTTTCTGCTATCTGGTAGCAGGGATACACAGCTTGTATCTTTCGGCAAATTTGTACGTGAACCATTTTGGGGCGGCTCGTTGGTAAATTTGATTGACTCGTTTGAGTATGGTGATTATCAGGTTTGGGTGTTTGAGAATGCAAGCGAAAAGGTTATATATTCTCGTGGTTTTTCTACCTTGTTTGCTGAGTGGCTTACTACCGATGAGGCCACAAAACTCAATCGTACCTTTTTTGAATCGGTGGTGATGCCAATGCCTAAGACCGAATGTCAGATAGTATTGTTGAAACGTGACAGGAAAAATGTTTTCCATCAAATTTTTCAGATCCCATTTTCCCCTTCTGACTATTTTGTCCAAAAACATACTCCTGTTTTGTATAAATCTGAAAAAGTGTATGGAAAGTCTGTTCCTGAAAAAAGTCTGGACATTGTCTTCATGCCTGAGGGGTATACCGAAAAGGAAATGAAAAAATTTAAGAGTGATTGTGAAAAATTTATTGGCTATTTTTTCAAGGTAAAACCATTCTCCGATTTTTCTGAAAAAGTCAATTTCTATATGATTTATGCACCTTCTGTAGAGTCCGGAACGGATGTGCCCGGGAAGATGATATGGATGAATACCAAGTTCAATAGCAATTTTTATACGTTTGATGTAGATAGGTATCTCACTACTATGGATGTGTGGGAAATACGAGATGTAGCAGCATCAGTTCCATACGATCAGATAGTGATACTTGTAAATACTGCGCAATATGGCGGAGGAGGTATACTCAATAACTACAATATTTTTTCCGCTGACAATCAGTATTCCGAACAGGTCTTTACTCACGAGTTTGGCCATGGTTTCGGTGCTCTGGCCGATGAGTACTTTTATGATACTACTGTAGATCCTGCTTCGTTGTATGATTTGAGTGTGGAGCCTTGGTCGGTAAATCTTACTACGTTGGTCAATTTCGAATCGAAGTGGGCCGATTTGGTAGATAAAAATACTCCAATACCTACACCACTATCGTATGCTAACAAAGTGGGCGCCTATGAGGGTGGTGGATATGTTTTTAATAAAATATACCGTCCGGTTGATAATTGTAAAATGCGCACCAATGCTGTAAATGAGTTTTGTCCGGTATGCAACAGGGCTTTGACCCAATTACTCAGGTTTTATACGGAATAAGAAAATAGGGCTGGTTGATGTGCTTTGTTTCATTTCATAGCACCACAACCAGCCTTTTATTTTTTGTATAAGTTTGCTTACGAACTGCTATTGCAGAGGTTTTTTATGAAAAATGACACTTAGCATCTGATAGAGCAGGCGTGCAGCCACAAAATCGGAGGCAGGTGCTGCCGGATTAGGTGCCAATTCTACAATGTCGAAACCTACTATATTGGAATGCTCATATACTGCCCATATAAGGTCGAAAACCTGAGTCCAGGTTACGCCACCTGGTTCTGGAGTTCCGGTAGAAGGAAGAAGTGCAGGATCGAATCCATCTAAGTCAATGGTGATATACGTATTTTTGGTAAGCAGGGGAATGAGCTTGTTTATCCAATCCGGGTCGCGGTGCACCTGGTGTGCCCAGAAAACCCTGCCGGGTTTTATATTCACCTTCTCTTCTATACTCATGCTGCGTATGCCTACCTGTATCACCGGTGCAAATTCTTTGGCACGTGCCATGATGCAGGCATGGTTGTGTGGCGAGCCCAGATAAGTCTCGCGCATATCTGCATGGGCGTCTATTTGAAGTATGGTAAGGTCTTCGTATTTTTCGGAATGTGCCCGTATAGGACCATAGCTTATGGAATGCTCACCGCCGAGCGTTACCAGAAACTTACCTTTTGCAAGCCATTCTTTCGCAACTTTGTAACCCACCTGCGCCATAGCTTCGGGCGATGTGTCTTCGGTAACCGGGTCGGCTACATATATACCATGTTTGTATATTTCGCTATCGGTTTCTATGTCATAAAATTCGAGGTTGTACGAGGCTTCTACTATTGCTTCGGGCCCCATATCGGCGCCTTTCATATAGGTGCTTGTGCCATCGTATGGGATTGGTAATATTACTATTGCAGATTTAACGGGATCGGTGTATTCCGGTTCAAAATCGCCAAATTGTTTCATGTGTTTTTATGAATTATAAAGTTTCAACTGGTTTTTCTATTTTCTGAAATAAGAATTTTATGCTTTTGAATTTAAATATCTTACCAACTAACAAGGTGAAAATGACTGATAAGATAAACCATGCAATGATGGTTTGCCATACAGAGATTTCATTGGTGCGGAGCAAGCTGGGAGTAGCAAACAACGAACCTTTGGACGATACTATGACTGCCCCATACAAATTGTTGGCTATATGCACTCCGGTTGCTATTTCCAGACCATCGTCGAGCAAAGTCCACATTCCTGCAAATACTCCAAAACCAATGTAGTAGATAAAAACTGCACCACCAAAGGTATCAGTTTCAGGATTTCCTGCATGCAGTATCCCGAAAATGGACGCTGCCATAATTATTATAAGCCATCTGTAGCGCATCCACCAAAGGCCTTGCAGCAGGTATCCGCGCAAAAGTAACTCTTCGGTACCTGCTTGAAATGGAATAAATAATAAACCGAGCAGTAGAAATGTAAAAAACCCATTTGGTTCAAAGGTAAAAGTGTACATTTCCGGACTTATTGCATAGAATATAATTTCGGCAAAAAGCATGGCCAACAACCAAAAGAAGAAGCCTGCAAAAATGCGGTTTTTACTCATTCTTTCGCGGTTTGTTACTAAGGTTTTCCAATTTCTTTTATGCAAATATACTATAATGAGAAAAATGGCTATAAAACCAAAAATGAACGGAATCATAGAGAAAATAAACATTTCGGCATTGGTAATGCCGGAAATACCTATTTGGGCCATATCCGATTCTATTGTAGAATTTATACCCATTTGTTTTAATGCTATAGCATAAAAGCCGTAAGGAATATTCCCAATTAGAAATGCGAGCATTACGAGCGCTAGTCCCAGGGCATAGTATGCAGGTCTGTATTTTCCTTTGAATGTATTTTCAATAAACATAAACTAAATTTTTACGGGGGTAAGCGTGTAACCTTGCTTGCGCAACTGCGCCACCAAACCCTTGGGACCGCCCAAGTGAGCTGCACCTACGGCTATAAAACTTGGGTTCAAGGTGATGAAATTTACAATGCGTGGAACCCAGTTGTTGTTGCGGTTATCGAGCATTATCTTTTGAATATCAGAAAATTGTGAACCTTCTACAACCTGATTGTACATGGCTTCTATGTCGCCGTTATTGTATACATCAAGCATTTGGTTGTATTCGTCCATTACATTGCCAAAAGAAAGCATATCAAACTGCTGTTTTATGCTAAAAGAATCTATGACAGCTAATTGGTATTCAATAGATTCAAGCTTTTCAAACTTAAGATTCTTTTTCATAGCATAGCTATAAATCTCTTGGTCGTAGCTTTTTATTCGTCCTAGTTTTTGAGTGAGTAAGAGGCTATAGCTGAAAAAGGGCTTAAACCGGAGGTGTTTTTTAAAATCACCATCTGATAGTTTCATGCTGTCCTTCATCCATTTTTCATATCTGTTATACTCGGCATCCGATATATAATGCTTGATGGTATTTCCATCTGGCAGAAATGTAAGCTTTGCAACTCTTATTTGTTCTCCAATCGGAAGTTTTACGTCGGTTTCAAGCACCAGTACATCGCATTGGTTGATAAGGTTCTTTAGTGAAGCACCAAATTTCATTTCAGATTTCGGAACTATGTGTATAGTACCATACAAATACGAAGGGTTGCGGATGTCTTTTCCAGTGATTGCCCAGCAAAGTTCTCCTTTTTGAGCAAATACAACATTTATTCCTAAAAATGAAATAAACAGAATGATGAACAAATATTTCGAAGTGATAATTTTCATTTTCCAATAAAATTTGGTTTTCTTTTTTCAATAAATGCAGTTGTACCTTCTTTGAAATCGGCCGATACGAAACATTTCCCAAATTCTTCGACTTCGGTATCAAAACCATCGGTGCCTTTTTCGAAATAGGCATTTATGCAACGCAAAATACCTGCAACTGCAACCGGACTCTGCATGGCCAGAAGATTGGCCATTTCCATGGTTTTATCCATAAGTTGATCTAACGGATACACATAGTTCAGCAAGCCTAGTGCAAGGGCTTCTTGTGCAGGTATCATTTTGGCTGTGAGGAGCAGTTCCGTTGCTTTGGTGCGACCAATCAGTCGGGTAAGGCGCTGCGTACCGGCATATCCGGGAGTTACTCCCAATGTTACTTCGGGCTGGCCAAATTTAGCATTTTCAGAAGCCAATCGCATGTGGCAGGCCATGGCCAGTTCGCATCCGCCTCCCAAAGCAAAACCATTTACAGCTGCAATGATTGGTTTTGGCGATTTTTCTATGATATTAAAAATTCTTTGCCCGTTGGCTGCAAGTTGAGCGCCTTGAGCCTGGTCGAAATTCATAAATTCTTTGATGTCGGCTCCAGCTGCAAAAGATTTCAGGCCTTGACCGGTTATAATCATTACCCGAAGGCTTTCTGTTGAAATAAACTGACTGACAGCTTGTTCCAATTCGGCAAAAACTTTAGTATTGAGGGCATTCAAATTTTCAGGACGGTTCAATGTCAGTATCTGAATCATCCCTTCACTTCGGGTAAGTATGGTATCGTAATTCATATGGCATTAGTTTTTTACAAATATATGTGTAAGCGCTGAAATCCTTTTGCATTTTTTGTTTCTTTTTCTCAAAATACGAATTTGGAATGTTGGGAGCGAAATTCTTCATAGGTGCTGAAAATTTTGTATGTTTGGGAACAACTTTTTTGTATAAAACTTATTAATCATGGCCAAGAAGATAAGAATCCCAAAAATAGACCAGAAAGCGATAGTTAATTATTTGCAGCACGAAATTTGGAAAAATAGTGTGAGTAAACTACCAAAATGGCAATCCTATCTGATTCAGACTTTAAGGGTTATTATTATCTCTTCAGATGGTTTGCTCAAAGGACAATTTCAATTGAGGGCATCTGCGCTTACTTACTTTTTTGTATTGTCTATTGTCCCGGTATTGGCTATGGTATTTGGTATAGCACAGGGATTTGGCATAGAACAGCTTCTTACCCAAGAGCTCACCAAAGCTTTTCAGGGGCAAGAAATGGTTCTGCAGCAGGCTCTTACCTTCGCTACCAATATGCTGGCTTCCACTCAAGGTGGTGCCATTGCTGGTGTCGGCTTGGTCTTTTTGTTCTGGACTGTGATGCAACTTATGACCAATATAGAGTTGGCTTTTAATGAAATTTGGGATGTAAAGAAACCCAGGGGCTTTTCCAGAAAATTTACCGATTATTTTTCAATTGTATTTTTTTCGCCCATAGTGCTTATTCTGGCTACCAGTTCTACAGTATTTTTAAGTACCCGTTTTCAGGATTTTGTTTCGGCAATCAAGATTTTGAATATGTTTTCGCCTTATTTACTTAATCTGATTAATTACGGACCATACGTTCTTATCTGGCTTTTATTTTCGCTCTTGTACATGATTATGCCCAATACGCATGTCAATTTCAAATCTGCTTTGTTGGGTGGTATCATAAGCGGAACTGTGTTTCAGCTCACTCAGTGGGGCTATATCACTTTCCAGGTGGGAGTATCCAGATACAATGCTATATATGGTAGTTTTGCTGCACTTCCATTGTTCCTCATATTTGTGCAACTTGCATGGACTATCATACTCTGGGGTGCACGCCTATCGTTTGCTGCTCAGAATTCTGGGAAATATGAGTATAAGCATCTTTCTGAAAACACTACAATACGAACCCGTAAGATATTGGCTGTGCAGGCGTTGCATACTGTTTATGCTCGTTTTGTTCAAGGGTTGGCACCGCTTACATTGCGCGAAATTACCATACAACTAAGTGTACCTGCCAAGCTCTGTCGCCTGATTATGAATGAACTTATTGATGCCAAAATGCTTTATGAAATTCCGGTTTCAGGAAACGAAAAAGAATATGGTTTTGTGCCTGCCATGGATATTTCTAATATCAGAATAAGCGATTTGCTGTTGGCTTATGAAAATAGAGGCGATGAGGATTTGGATTTGGACGCCAATAAGTCGTCGCTCTTAATAAAAAACTTGCTCATCAAATATGACGAAATGCTAAAGCAACAAACTGATAACTTATTGATAAAAGATTTGAAATTGGATGGTATCAAATCTTCTTCGTAGAACTTGTTGAGGAGAGAGAGAAGGTTATAGACGCAATTATAGATTAATGGAATGTTGTACACATCTGATTTACAAATAAATCAGCGATATTCGAATATAGGAAAAACTGTAAATGGTTTGGATTTATTCCAAAATTCTCTTTACAAAAAGCACTCTTTTGCGGTAGTAATTGTAATCGAAAACATTCTCCTCTTTTATACCACCTCGCACAGCGTGTACAACTCTGAGTATACCGTTGGTGTTTGAAACAACTATTGAAGTGTGGGTGGAGAAATAGGAATTATTCTTTTTACGTCCGAAGAAGATTAAGTCACCGGCTTGGGCTGAATCGAGCGGTATTTCGCGGCCTATAAACGATTGGCTATGTGAGGTACGCGGCAGGTCTACGCCCAAGTTTGAAAAAACAAATTTTGCGAAGCCTGAACAATCAAAACCTGCGGTAGAACTTCCACCAAGTCGGTATCTGATGCCTTTGTATTGAAATGCATATTGCAAAAGTGCCTGAATACTATCTGGTTGCGTGAGTAAATAATCTGTATAGGCTGTGTAAGTTTTGGAGTTCTGTATTTTCGAGTTTGTGGTGGTCGAATGTGCTAATACGTTGCTGGTGATATTTTTATGGGTGCGTTTTTTTCTTGTTTTGGTTCCTTCAGATTCTTTAGCCTTTGTTGATGGCAAAGAGGCAGTAAAAAAAATATCTGCATTATGGGCAAGAGTCTGCTCGCCTTCAGGAATTACAATATTTTGAAATGCATTGACGTAAAAATCTTTTTTACTGGATATTGAAATGTCTGTTCTCCAAGATTTTACATATTGTATTCCCGGGGCTTTTCTTACAAAATTAACTTCGCTAGCATAATTACCAAGGATTCCTATCGTAAAATAAAATGTGAGCGTTGAACGCCAGAATAAATTCATTCCATTATTAATTGGTTCTACATCAAGATTCAAATTTTGGCCTGAACCATGTTTTTGAATGTTCAATTTTATGGCATATTGCTAAGCATTCCAAATTTTTGTTAAGGATATTTTTTTTTGGATGCAACGAGATTTTGTAAACATCAGATATATAGCGGTATGGCTTAATAAAAAGTTATCAACAAAAAACCCGGTTCTTATAAACTATTTTTATATTTGAGTTTATGCAACGTAGAGAATTCATAGAACCGCTTTTCAATAAGATACAGTCACTTGTAAATATGCCTGAAGAAGTTCTGCATTATTGCATGCAGTTTTTAGAATATCAGGAGCTCAAAAAAGGGGATTTCTTCATCACACCCGGTGAAACGGCTAAGTACTTAGCATTCACTGCTAGTGGATACTTACGTGTGTATTATGATTTGCGCGGCGATGAAATAACCCGCGACATAACGCCTTTACATTCTTTTGCTACAGCATTGCCAAGTTTCATTCATCGCAAACCCTCTGTGGAAGGGATACAAGCTATTACCGATGCTTCAATTTTAATTATTTCTGAGGAAAATCTTCAAAAACTATTTGCATTTGATGCAAAATGGGAGCGCTTGGGCAGGCGAATAGTGGAAGACATGTTTGTAGAAGCGCAGGAGCGACTGTATTATTTCATTTCCGAAAATGCAGAAACTCGCTATATTTATTTGATGAAAAGATACCCTGATATGCTTTTGCATGTACCTTTGCAGTATATTGCATCTTATCTGGGAGTTACATCTCAGTCGCTCAGCAGGCTGCGAAAAAAATATACTTTAAAATCATGAAAAAAATTTTTAGGTTTTTGTGGAAAAATAAATTGGTTCGTTTCCTTACCAATAAATACATAATCACCATCATAGCTGCTCTGCTTGTATGGAAATTATTTGTTGAAAATTTTGTCCCTGTGATAGATGAGGTGAATGCCATACAGGTTGGGGACACTCTTTTTGTAAAAGGAAGAAATTTTGGTTCAGAACGTGGCAGAAGTACATTGCATCTGAATAAAAAGCAATTAGAAGATTTTGTTACCCAAAATGTTTTTTGGTCAGATACTTTGCTCAAAGCCATCATCCCCGACAAATATGCTGGTAGTGAAATAATTCTGGAGCGTTTCCTTTTGTTTTTCCCCATCCAATCCGACCCCGTTCCTACCATAGTTCAGTTGGGCAATTTGCCTTCCGCACCTTATGGGTATGAGGTACCTGTGCTCAAAAGTTCGCCTTGGCCTACTTTCAGACGCGACCACCGCAATACTGGATATTTCCCGTTTCAGGGAAGCTACAAAAATGACAGTGTTTGGAGTTTTCAGACCGGAAAAGGTATTTTTTCTACACCAGTGCTCGATGTGGATGGGAACGTATATGTGGGTTCAGCTGATCATTATTTTTATTCTATTTCGAAACGTGGCAACTTAAACTGGAAATTTAAAACTGGAGAAATAATTGATAGTGGAGGCGGGCTTACCACGGACGAGACCGGAGAAGTTTCAGTCATTGTCCCTTCGGGCGATGGTTATTTGTACAAACTTTCAACCCAAAACAATAAAACCGATTTGGAACGTATCATTTGGAAATTCGACTCACGGGTTTCAAAACGTGAAAGTTACAATAATTGGTTTGAGGGAAATATTCAGTTTGGTTTTGATGGCACTATTTACGCCGGAAATACTAACTTCAATTATTATGCATTGCATGCAGATGGTAGATTGAAATGGACATACCAAACTAATTCAAACAATTGGTCTATTGCAGCTATTGCCAACGATGGCACTATTTATTGGGGCTCTAATGATGCATTGGTGCATGCAGTGAGGCCTGATGGTGTGCAGCGTTGGAATAAAATTACACTCGGATTCATAGCAGCATCTGCAGCCATTGGTTCAGATGGAACTGTGTATATTGGTAGTTTCGATAGTTATTTGTATGCACTCAATCCCACCGATGGCAGTGTAAAGTGGAAGTTCAAAACCAATGATCATATTTATGCATCGGTTGCCTTGGTACCTGATAGCACAGGCAAAACCAATATGGTTTATCTTGCTTCTACCGACGGGAATCTGTATGCCCTCGATACCCGGGGCCAACTCCGATGGAAATACGATACCAATTCGCCCATACGTTCGTCGCCTGTGGTGGGTGATATGCCCGGGCAACCCGGTAAGCATATAGTATACTTTGGTGCCGGCGATGGGTGCCTATATGCTATCAACTCTGATACTGGTCTGCCACGTTGGGTTTTCAATACCACTTCCTCCGACCCTGTACTATCCGACCGCAACGACCTGAATGCTTCTCCTGCACTCAGCCATAGTGGTATATACATTGGTGGTGAGCACGGACAAGTTTGGTACATACCCTATGATTATCCGTTGTATAACTCTGCCGACAAGCGGTGCCTATTGCCCGCAGATATAAAACCTTTGCAAGACGGGGCATATGTATCATTTGTTTCACCCGGAGGCAACGACATAAGCACTGCGATGCCGGTTTTTTCGGTAAGTAGCATCATTACTCTCAAATTGCAACTCGTAAAAGGTGCTCAAACGGTAGATGCATGGTTCAATAATTCGCCGTTTGGCATGAGTGATGATGATTTGGTGGTAAAAATAACGCCTCAGGTTGATTTTGTGCTCGAAAAATCTGCTGATGCCCATTATTTGCATATTCGTCCGCAGACATTCATGAATGCTGATACTGAATATACAATTTCTATTGAAGGCAATTATTATACAGGTGGGTACAATTTCGGAAATTTGAGTATGGGTGGTTCTGAAGCCGGCAGGTTAAAACAGCAACTCAGGTTTCGCACTACATCCAACAAAACTGATTTCCCGCTGGTTATGACCGATACAAGCACCAATTATTTTGAGTGGACTCGTCTGGCTGTTCCTATCCCACCTATGATGCCTAGCCTCAACCAGATTGGATTTGATTATATGGATTGGATAGTAACGCCTATTTATGTTTCGAAGCCTGATGATACCGGTGCCGGAAAATG
>JAIFMY010000004.1 GCA_020048155.1 Bacteroidota bacterium | reverse complement strand
ATATTTTGGGAATTTATAATAGAATTTGCAATTCTTAATTTTTCATTAAGAATTGCATTTTCTTTTTCTAATTCTTGATATGTGAGTTTATCATTCATTTGTCGTTTTATTATTTTTGATTGCCCTTAACGAAAAGCTATATGCGGCGTTTTCAATATTTTGGCTTGTGTTGCGCCTGCGGCAAGCCAAAATATTGAAAATGAACGCTATATAGCATGTTAGCTGCATTTTTTTATCGCTTCTTTTAATTGAATTGCAATTTTATACGCTAATAAAGGTGGAACAGCATTACCAACTTGTGTAAATTGACGTGCTGATGCACCTGTAAAAATATAACTATCAGGAAATGTTTGTAATCTTGCACTTTCCCTGACCGATAATGTCCTTGGTGTATATGGATGAAGATGTGACCTTCCGCCACCTTTTGTACCCCCTGCAATTACAGTTTTTGAAGGCAAATATGGATTTAATCTATCAACTCTACCAAGTTTATCTCTTATTCCAAAATCAAGTTGTATGTATCGAAGTATCGATTCTGCTGTATGAATTCGTGTTTGATGATTTTCAATATTTTCCAACGGTTTATCAAACACATCGAAACAAGCGGATTGAAATATATTAGATTGCGGAAATGTAAATGAATTACAATTTTTTATACCTATAATAAATACTCTTGTTCTACTTTGTGGAACACCAAAATCTGCTGCATTTAATACCTGCGGTCCCCAAATATTATAACCTTCTTTGGCTAAATTATTCAATTTGTCTTGGATACGGTAGCTATCTTCAAGTTCAGCGATACCTGGTACATTCTCTATTAAAAAAGCTGTTGGTTTAAAGTAATCAATTAACCATAAATATTCAAAGACTAAATCACCATTTTTAACATCATCAAATCCTTTACGTTTAAAATTAATATCATCTTTTTTAAATCTTTGATTTGAAGCAATGCTAAATGGCTGACAAGGTGGACCACCATGAAAAACTCCATTGAAAGGTGTTTTTATTCCAATTGTTTTTTCTAAAATTTCTGCGATTTCTTCTTTTCTTTTTATATCTCCATGATAATCTGGTGGACCTATTACAATTTTTTCAGGATTGTTAAATTTTAAAGTATTACAAAAAAGTTCATTATGTTCAACCGATGCTAAATTTTTAAAACCAGCATAATCAAAACCAATATCAAGCCCACCTGCACCGGAAAAAAAACTTATTGCAGGAATATCATCACTAAATCTGATAACATCTTCGATGGTTTCGGCTTTTCCTTGTCGGGCAAAACCATTGACATAATTATTATATCGTAAATTTTCATACGTATAAGATTTTTTCTCTAATTCAAGATGCAATGGGATTTCATTTTTTATGCAAGTTTCCAGTATTTGTAATTGCTCTTGCACATTTATTTTGTTATTAAGTTTTTTCATAATACAACTGCGTTTTTTGCTTGCAAATAAATATGTTTAGCCTGGTTTTTACTCTCAAAATCTTCACATTTATAATCATTTAACCAATTTCTATAATAAATGTGAACACCTTTATGACAAGATGGACATAACCCTACAATATCATCAATTGATGTACCTTTCGTTGTAATACCTAAACTTGATGATAATGGCAAAACGTGGTGAATTTCAATTAAATAGTTTGTCCATGGATATTTAATTGTCATATTTGTACCACACATATGACAAATTGGTAGAGGGTTGCATTCAACAAACATTTTTCTTAAAAATGGACTGCGCTCAATTTTCAAATGTGTTACTCTTTTCTTTTTACCTTCAATAAATAATTCATCTGTTGCGGTTTCCCTACTTTGTAGTCTTGTTGAAACAATTAATTTATCTGTAATTTTAGTTAAACGCAAATAATCTTCTTCTCTCGAATGGCTTATCGGAATTATAATTGGGGTAATTAGTTTTTCACTTATTGATGCAGTCTCAATATCTCTATCAGAAATATCTAAAAATAAATGATTGTTATACCATTTTAAAATAGTTAATTGACTTGCAAAAATGAGCATTTCTCTGACCTGCCGTTTTTGGTCACCAATTATGTTTATTGATTGAGGTTTTAAATTGAGATAAAATTCAAGTGGTTCAAGTCCTGTGCAATTATTTCCAATTATTATACTGAAAACTTCATCAATTGAAATAAATGCTTCTTGCGCAAATTGTCTTTTAGCTAAAAGAAATTTAAGTATTGCGCAAAAAGGATATATTGGACTATCATTAGGGCTAAATTCCTGAAATGCTGGAAATGGAAACCGAAAACGAGGAATATATAAGCAAAGAAAATCATCAATATCACTAATTAGTCCGTCCTTTTTTATTATCTCCTGACAAAAATCAGTAATTTGAAGTTTATCATTTATGGTAGTTGCAAGAAACGAACACTCAAAAACACGCTTGTAATTTCTCCAAACTTTATAATTTGATGGGGAAAAGGGCATTCCTGTTTTTTCTTCCAAGGGAAAGCGTAAGGGGTCAAAGCCTTTTTCACTTAGGCTGACACCGTTTAGTTCATTTAAAACTGATGCTATTTGCTTCAAAACATCAAATTGAAAATACAATAATCGCCCTTGATCCCATCTCCAAATCATATCATAAATTTATTGAAATTTTATTTGCAAAGGTAATTATTTTTAGTGAGAAATTGAATTTCATTTATCGGAATATCATCGGCGAATTGTACCTAACGAAAAACAATATGCGTATGTTGCGGGATTTCAAGGCACTATCGTTTCAAAGTTGCACAAATGTTTCTTACTTGCACAATGTTTCAACCTACCACAAAAGCCCGCAATTATGTAGAGTAGAAACTCCTCAAAACAAAATTACTCAATTTATGTGAGACGCCAACAATTTAACCTACTTTTCGTACTTCGGTTTGTCTCTCGTTTCTGTTTTTCTTTTTGTATCTCAGAGTAACCCTCGTCGAACCGTACGTGAAGTTTTCCCTCATACGGCTCTCCTGCAATCTTCGTCGCAAGTATTCACAGGCTGCCTTTAGGGTTTGCAATTGTATTGATATCTATCAGTCCTAAGTGGTCTTTTAGATGCTCATACACGTTATAGCCGTAACGCTTGCATACTCGTTGGCTCTTTCTTTGGGTATAACGATACAATTTCATCTCCAAATAATTGCGAAACCGTAATGTTTCGTTTCGCAAATAACTTACTTTGGATATGAAGTAGTAGTTGTAATGCCCTTGTATTTTCTCGTTTAATCCTTTGATTACTTCTTGTATCGGTCGTGCTAATTTCGTGCTTAAAAATTCTTTTATCTTTGCCCGAAATTTCTTCTCGCTTTGTTTGCTCGGGTGTATATTCCAGTATTTCTGTCCTTTGTTGTACTGACTTTTATCGTAGCGGATGTTGAATCCTAAAAAGTCGAATCCGCCTTTGTTGGTGGCTTTGAGATGTCGGGTTTTGTCTTCATTTATGGTCAATCCCAATTTTTCTAGTATCTGCTTTATCTTCGCTTTTGCTTCTTCGGTTATCTCTTTACCCATCAATACAAAATCGTCGGCATAGCGTACAATTTTTATTCCTGCTTTGTCGAATATACTTCCCTGCCGTTCTACGTTTCTATCCAGTAAATTCAAATAGATGTTGGCTAGTAACGGACTGATTACGCCACCTTGTGGTGTGCCTGTTTTAGTAGACTTTCCGCCGCTTATCTTGCCATTTTCGTGTATGGGTGCTTTTAACCAGCTTTTGATGATTCGCAGCACGTTGTGGTCGGATATGCGTTCTTCAAGGGCTTTCATCAGTTTGTCGTGCGGTATGGTGTCGAAATACGAACTTAAATCGGCATCGTAAATATCTGTTCTACCTGCTGTTAAATTCGTCTTGATGGCTTTGATTGCTTCCTGTGCTGATTTATTGGGGCGAAAGCCAAAACTGTTTTCCGAAAAATCGGCTTCAAAAATCGGCTCTATCACCATTTTACAGCTTTGTTGTACAACTCTGTCTTTTACGGTGGGTATGCCTAATGGTCGCTTTTTGCCATTTGCTTTCTCTATCCATACTCTGCGTACACCTTGCGGACGATAAGTTTTGTTCTTTAATTCGGCTTCTATTTCCTTCAAAAATCTTTCCTCGCCTTGTTTCTCGATATCGGCTATTTCCATCTTGTCTATTCCCGCTGCGCCTCCATTTGATTTTACATGCTTCCATGCTTCTCTGAGAAAATACGGTAAATAGATTTTATCATACAAACGATAAAATCTGAAATCCTTTTCCTGTTTGGCTTTTTGATATATACCTCGCTGATACTTACACACGCGCTCCCCATCGCTGATTCTTGCGAAAACGCTCTGTTGAGTTCCCCCTTTTAGATGGTCTTTCAATTGGTTCATGTTTGTCGTTCTTCGAAGTCGTTAATTGCAGCAGTGCTCCTTTCCTCCTTCCAGTTTATACTACCTGATTATCAATGGTACTACGAGCACATCCGACTACTTGCTCATCTGTATCGACTTAGCGTTTCGTCTCTTACATTTTCGGGATGCCAAACCCTCCGATGGGCAAGTTCTCTCCAGTTCCCCGTAAATCGTTTTGTAAGAACGTCGTCCCTTATAACTCCGACAGCTTCAAACGTTGCTATTCTTCCATTTCTTCACGTCTGATTTCAGGTTTCACTGTAGCCGACCAGCTAACCAACTGCTATTCACCTAACGAAGCTAAACAGGTTCACGCCATGCAAGGCCATATCATCTTCTTGTGTGAATGGATAATTCACAAGGTTGGACTCCCACCAACTAGACTTACAGAATTTATCTGGACACACCGCATGTTGTATGTTGAACTAAACCAATCATGGAGCTAAAGTAATAATAATCTACATTTACACCATAATAATTACCAAAAAATAAAAAGATTATGGCTAAAAATGTGATTTCGGATGCTATTTGCACGGTTAATGATTTCGAAATGGTTCTGCAACGGTTTATCGAACAGCTAACCATTAAAGGGCTTAGTGAAAAAACAATAGATGCTTATACACGCAATATCGCTCAAATTGCGACGTATTTTAAGACCAACCCGCTTTTGCTTAAAGAGAAACAACTCGATGCGTATTTGTATCATCTCAAATCTACGCGAACAGGACAAACGGCTTTTAAGCTTGCTATTTATGCGTTACGTTCTTTGTTTGAACATAATGGAAAAAAGGCTCTGAAAAATAAGCTCCCCAAGATTTCGCAACCCTCGCGTGTACCGGTGGTGCTATCGGTGAGCGAATG
>JAIFMY010000007.1 GCA_020048155.1 Bacteroidota bacterium | reverse complement strand
CATATGATAGAAATGAATTTGTAGTGAATACAAAATTTGGCCACACAGATACGGGCAGTACCAATTACGATTCCAAAAATATCAGAAAATCCTTGGAGGGAAGCTTAAAAAGATTACAAATGGAATATGTGGATTCTCTTATTATTCATAATCCTCCTTACGAATATTTGGATGGAAATAAAAATGACCATTACGAAATACTCGAAAAATTGAAGGAAGAAGGGAAAATTAAAGGCTACGGAGCATCTTTGGATACTTACCATGAAATAGATTTATTGCTACAAACTACAAATAGTAAAGTAATTGAAGTTTTTTTCAACATTCTGCACCAAGATGCAGCAAGGGCTTTTGGTCTTGCCAAAGAAAAAAATGTTGGTATCATTGTAAAGATTCCGCTCGATTCAGGCTGGCTTACAGGAAAGTACGATGAGAATACCGTTTTTAATGATATTAGAAATAGATGGACAAAAACCGATATAAAAACAAGGGCTATTTTAATTGAAAAGGTAAAAAAAATAATCGACCATGATGCCAAGATTTCAGATTGCAACAATTGAAAGATAATGTATCGGGTATATCAAAACCAATTTCAAGGCAGCTGGTTGAAAAATTGGAAGCATTTTATCAGAATGAGGTGAAGAATCTTAATATTCCTTGGTGACAGCTTTATGCTTTCACTTTTTACTCTGAGGTCATAACCTAAGCTACATCAAAGTACACGCGCCCTTTTCCAACGGGACTTAGATAGGGTCTGCTGAAAAACAAAAATCTCACAGTAATTTAATTACTTAGCAGTTTTTTTTTATATGTATTGGTACAAACAATAAATACTAAAAATGAAGTAATACATGCACATAAGATGATTAATAAGGTTGTATTAATTGATAATTTTAATTTCTACTTAGGTTTGAACAATCGATAAGGTTTAAATACCTTATTTTCAGTTAAAACCTTAGTAGAAAATCATTTCGAATAGCGAAGATTACCTTATTACCTTATTCCCCTAAATGAATATAATCGAATAGAATTTGTTTTAAATAGGACTTATGAGAGAGGCTGAGTTTTTAAGCAGCCCCTAGATATTACTTTTAAGAATTTGCCCAAGTGATATCTGATATTTTTCAAGACCACCAAAGAGCCAATCTTAATCGCAACCCTTGAAATAACCATTTCCCCACTAAATGACCAAGTTGCGATAATAGGGTATACAACTAATAAACAATGGCCGGATATGCTGGCGTAGGCGAAATCTGGGGCAATTTCTTTGGTGTCAATTGCATCTGCTGGTTTTGATTGTAAACACCACATTACCAAACAAAAAGCCCTGTCAGGTTTTGAAAACCTGACAGGGCTGAGATATTAAAAAATATATGTGATTAAATCAATGAAAAAGCGTTTCGATATAGAAGACTGCGATTCCGGCGAAGTATCCAAGCAGTGCCCAGAGGCTTATGCGCTTCATGTACCAAATGAAATCTATTTTCTCCAATCCCATAGCGGCTACACCGGCAGCACTACCAATGATGAGAATACTACCACCAGTACCTGCGGTATAAGCCAACAGATGCCAGAAATCGCCATCGGCCACAAAATTGGCCATATAAGCTGGGTCGGCAGCAGCAGCTACCATATCGGGGGTTGCAATCGGGTACATACCCATGGCACCAGCTACCAGCGGCACGTTGTCTACTATAGCAGAAAGCAAACCAATCACGGTACCTATACCCAGTATATTATGCACACTGCTATCGAGCGCTTGCGATGCCATAGCCAGGTGCCCACCAGTTTGGAGTGCAGCCACCGCTGTAAGTATACCTAAGAAGAACAATACCGTAGGAACATCTACACGGGTAAGTATGCCCACTACGCTAAGTTTGCGCTTATCATCGTGTTCTTTGCCACGGTGTATGATTTCGGTTACCACCCACATCACACCCAATCCGAAAAGCATACCCAAGTAAGGCGGCAAGTGAGTCACAGATTTGAATACAGGAACAAACAACAGCGCACCAACACCAAGGGCGAAGATGAGTTTACGTACGCCGGGTGTTATAGTGTTGTCATTATCTTCTGCAATCTCTACCGGACGGGTTACATGGCCTTTCATTACGAAAGATAATACAATAAGTGGCACAATAAGATTGAGTAAACTTGGCAGGAAAATACCGGCAATGATATCCCACGTGCCTATTTGCTTTCCAATCCAGAGCATGATGGTGGTCACGTCGCCAATGGGTGAAAAAGCACCACCGGCATTGGCAGCTATCACTACCATAGAAGCATAAAACCAGCGGGTTTGTTTATCGTCAATCAGTTTACGCAATAGTGCAATAATAACTATGGTTGTAGTAAGGTTGTCGAGTACAGATGACATGAAGAAAGTGAGTACACCGGTAATCCACAACAGTTTAACTTTATGTGTTGTTTTTATGAGGTCGGTAATCACAGTAAAACCCTGATGCTGGTCTACTATTTCAACTATAGTCATGGCTGCAAGCAGGAAGAACAAGATTTGAGCTATTTCGCTCAGGTGCTCGAGCAAAGAATGGTGCCCCAGGTAATCGAGTAAAGCATTGGACGAACTACCCTCGTAAGCGTGGCTCGAAGATAAAAATCCTGAAAAGGTATCGCTACTCCACATTTCAGTGAGTGAGGCGGTTTTGATGTAAGCATCGAACTGCTCGGCTGTGAGCTCAGGCATGAAGCCCTGCATATGCATATATTCCCAAAATCCGGAGAGTGAAGGAACTATGCTATCAGCACCAAATACCAGCAGCACCCATAGCGTTACCCCGGTTAGCAAAGCAGATGCAGCCTTGTCCACCTTTATAGGGTGTTCGAGTGCAATAGCTGCATAGCCCAGAATAAACACAACAATCATTAATGTAAACATATGTTCTAAAAATTATAAGTGTATGTATATTTTTCGGAGCGCCAAATTAGAGATTATTCTTCAGATTCAATGTAGTATTCGTCCTTTTTGTTACGTCTTTCGAAAAATTTATCAAACTCATGCCTGAAGAAAATGCCGAGTCCATAACTGATGGGCTCGGTATCGTAGATGGTTTGGTCGTTGGTTTTGGTAAAAGCACGTGCCCTGAGTTTCCCTGCTTTATCTATTTTATACTCAATGTCCACATCGCCGGCCACACCAGAGGCAGTAGTTTGCGAACCAACTCCAAAGTTACCGTTTATAACAAGCCTTTCGTTGAGTAACTGCGTAGAGAGGGCCACCTCAAGCTCAGATCCTGATGCCGAGTCGCCTTGCTCATACTTCAACCCCACATCAAGGTTATTGCTAATTTGCGAAAGCCAGTGCCCAAGCTGATTGGCAAGCAGCTCACCGGTATTTACATTCATACCAGTTGCCGAAATGCTAGAGCGCAAACCGGGCAGGGGTTGAAATTTATTGAGAATGAGCAATGAAATGATTTGCTTGTTCAAATCGTCGCTTGGCAAAGAATTGAGTTGGGTTATCAGGTCTTCCTCGGTTTGTGGCAGGCCAATACCAAAATTGAGCAAAGGTGCCGAAAGTTTTTGCGACAAACCCAGATTGCAGTCTACCTGTACTTTTTTATCCCGATTTTCTTCTTCTTGCGTGAGGTCAAAAACGGGAACTTTGTTGAGTGTATATACTGCGGTCAGGTTCAGGTCGGCATCGTCGGCAGGGCCGTTCCAGCTTATAGTTCCGCCTTTTTGTACCCTGAATTTTTTATTGAGGGTATTGCTCAATGTAAATAGGTAATCGCCTTTCGAAATAACATAGCTGCCATACATTTTGAAGTCGCCGTTAGAGTTGATTATCATTTTCAGGTCACCTTCGCCACGAGCCCTTATGATATCTCCCACTTTCTCATCGAAAATAATTTGCACTTCGGCATCGGGGGTCACCGAAAGGTTAAAATTGAGCGATAAGCCTCCAAATTCGGGTTCATTGCTCTGGTTGCTATCCTCATTTTTCTCAAGGGTTTCAAAAATCACAAATTTTCCGGCATCTACTGAAGAACTAGACGTAAGCGGAATAAAAAAATGTGTACCTTGTTTGGTAGACGCATTTATATCCAACACAATATCTGACGGTGTACCAGTGATAGAAACTTCCGCTTCAGCAAAAGCAGTTCCATAAAAGAAGGCACTATCGCTTGGTGGTAGGTTGAGAAACTGGAAATTGGGAGTATGCATTGAAAAATCGAAGCGCAAATCAGAAAATGAGTTGTGGTAAATAGCACCTTCTATAAGCGCACTCCTTTCGCCAGACTCCAGATTTACCCCATCGAGCCTTATTTCGTTGGGAGAGATATCTATAACACCCGAAGCATTATATGAAGTGTTGAGAAAATCTACTGTAAATCTGTTTTTTGCCAATTCGAGCGAGCCTGTTAGAATAGGTTCACTTACCGTACCTTTCAGTTTTAGTTGTCCGTTTACGTAGCCGGCCAGGTCACTCAACATGCCATCTACAAAAGGTTGCAAGGCTTGTATGAAAAAGCGGGTGATGTGAATGGTATCAAAATCGAGTACACCTGTTTTGGGAAAATAATATCCTTTAGCATCTATCGACTTAGTTTTGTTCAGTTTTCCTGTATATGCGTTTACAAAAAGCCCAATTCTTTCGAGGGTATTATCCCATTCGCTCTTTATATACAAGTTGCCCAACCCCTGGCCATTAAGTTTCAGTCCACTGATGGTATCTTGTGCGAAAAACAAGGGAGTAGTATAAGGCTGTGTAAGCCCCAATGTGCCATTGAATATGCCTTCGAGAGTAATACCACCGGCACCGAGCAATCGGTTCAGATTACGTAGGTCGAAACCGGATACATTTACGAATAAACTATCGGCACTATTTTCGCTTAAGCGTCCGAACAAAGAAAAACCTTCTTTTTTCTTACTTATCAGAAGAGGCTCTATGTATATGCTGCTCGTATCAACCTCAATGTATGTATGACTTATGGTCCAAATACTATCTTCAATAACTATCATAGACGGGTGCAAAGCTATGCCATACAAGCGTTTATCCTGAAAAAGCTCATTTTTGCGTAGTACCACATCAAAAGCCATTCTTCCGGAGTACTCACCTTTACCCGTGCTATTGAAATTCCCCCATTGCGATAGCATAATGATAGAATCTCTTCGCATGGTTCCATATATATCCATAGAATCCAGGTTGTTAATACCCGGAACAAATATGCGTTCAAGGGTCACATCGAACCAAAGTTTATCTGCATTGTTTTGAGCATTCATGCTCAGGTTTTTTATCAAATAATTGGCAACAATAGTAGAATTTGGTGAAATATATGCATCGGGGTAAAAAGTCTGTAAAATAGGATTTATATCCTTTATGTTAATTTCTGCAGTTATCATGTGATCCATCCACTTCATGCCATCGTCAGATGGGCCTACATTGTTGTATTCCGGAATCACTTTTCGAGAAACTGGTTTTACAGATAAAGAAGGTAGATATATTGTAAGAAGGTCTGAAAATGAATTTACTACATCGGCATATTTGAAATTTCCACTTATAATGACCTTCATCTGGTCTGAATACAAAACAAGTTGTTTCTCATTTTCCCATTGGCTGGTGAAAGCGTTCAATTTCTTTATTTGAACCCTTCTGAATTGATTGCGATACTGTGCATTATCTATTTCCAGGTTTCCTTCCAAATCGTCGATATTGCTGGCAGTAGCTTTTACGCGCAAACCATCTATAGAAAATATAGCGGGCGGATTGATGGTATCCAGATTGAGTGCATACAGGTTGGCATGTGCCAAGCGGGCCTTAAAATTGTAATCGAGGAAATTATCCGAAAAATCTATTAAGCCATCAAAATTGAAATCGATATTGGGTTCACGTAACCTTATGCGTCCCAAAAATCTCTGGTCCGAATATCGCCCATTCAAGGCAATATTTTTATATTCATATTTATTGTATATCAAATCTACCACTTGACCATCGGCTATCACTTCCAGCTCATTGTTTCGGGTCTTACCAATAAGAGTCATATCCAGCGATATGGTTCCCAAATTTTGCTCCATACCCAGCAACTTACCAATATGAAAAGATTTTCCATTCAGATTTCCTCTAAAGGCAATGTCCTTTCCTTGGGGTTCCAAATTCAGGTTGGTGTGTATGGTTCCAAGTTGGGTATTGAGCACGCCCACTGTCAAAAATTCTGTAATGCGCCCATCGAAACGGCCTTTGAAACTCATTTGCCCCAGTTTGCTTATCATTTCAGGCAAAACCTGTTTATTGGGTGAAAAATTAGAAATAAGTTTATTGATATCGTTGCGGTTTGTTTCTAGTTTTTCAACTTCAAAGGCAATGTATGTTTTGTTTATATCGGGAAGGCCGGTAGTAGTGAAATTACAGTCAATAGCTGTATTTTCGCCATACTGAACCTTAATCTTATTTCCTTTAAATTTGCTGAGCGCCCCATAGAAATACCCTGAAAATGAAGTGGGTTGGGGGTCGAATGCAATGCCGGGCAAAAAAAAGCTGACATCAGACAAATAGAGTCGGGAGTACTTCACATCGTTGTTATCTTCCTGCATCACAGTATCGCGCAGGTCGGCCATAAGCACTACCTTATTGTTGAAATCCGAAAAATCGTTCCACTCCTCGAAAAACATATCTACCGATTCGGCATATACATTAGAAACTGCAGT
>JAIFMY010000102.1 GCA_020048155.1 Bacteroidota bacterium | reverse complement strand
TAGCTCAGATTGCCTATATTTCGAAGTAGCATAAATGTCAATTTTAAAACATAATACGAATGATGCCCAGATCATCGAGCGGGGCTAGGTTATGCATAGTGTTGAGGATATTTACTTTGCGTGAAAGCATAGCCTGATTTTCTGCAAGAAAAGTATCTACGGCCAGATAATCAAGCGTAGAAATATCATTTTTCTTAGGGCCAGTAAATCCGAATGCATTTATACCATCTGTGGAAATGGTCATGTCGAAAATATTGCCCGCAGAAATCCGCCTGGCATGGTTTTTCAACCAATCATTGTAACTCTGTGCGCCAGCCAAAACTTCTTTGAAATGATATGCAGGATAATCGGGAGTATTGTCTTGTTCTATGATGTGTTTTTCGTCATTTATCACCACCACGCCATCGCCGGCTATGGTTATGATAGCCCGTGCATTTTTGGTGTCTATCAGGCCTATGAGGGCGGTCGACAATTGCTGGTCGGTTATCATGCCCAATGTTTCAAATACCTGACAAGCTTTGGCGAATGCCGATTGAATGAGCTGGTCAGACAAACTTTCCAAATCCATCGAATCATCTATGTGAATATTTTTAAATGAATGAAGAACCGAATTTCCCAGAATACCCGAAGCCAGGTGCGATTGGATACCCGAGCTGCAGCCGTCGAAAACGGCTGCGAGCAGGATATCGTTTTGCTGGCTTATTACCAGAAAATCTTCGCAGTAGACTTTGTGCTGGCTGCCTCGCGCCAAGTGAGTTCGTATTTTCATCACTTCATCTTTTTTAGTTCATGGTGTATTATAACTCCCATGTTGTGCTTATCGTTTAGGTCTTTATATATCTCGGTACTCTTCGGTTTGAACTGTCGCAAAATTTGCGACTAATGATGTTTCGTTCAAATTGAATCGCTATATCGAGTGGTTATCGCAAAATTTGCGATAACCACTTTTCCCTATATTTCACTTTATCCGACATTTAAAAATATTATTTATTTAAAGTATATGGACTTTCTGTATTTAACTTCCCGAAAGTATTGAACAATTCGGGAAGTTCTCACAGATTTATGTACTATGGCATATTCTGGGTTTAACCAAACAACGGTGTTCTATATTTTTAAAATGTAGGTACAATTCCGCCTTTGCCTGCTGATACGCTGGAAATGGATTGTGAAATGAAGCCAATCATTTTTTTGATTTCTGCTCCGCTGGTGCCAATGCGTGCCAGGTGGTCTATGCCCATATCGCGGTAGGCAGCTTCGAATTCTTGCGCATTTCCTACACCAAAAAGTATCGAGGTAAATGTAAACGCACTGCGCTCATCGGCACGAAGCTGGTCGAACAGCATTTTTACTACATGAGGTGGATTTTGTGATGCATTGTCGCCCCCATCGGTGATGACAAAGATGAGTGTTTTGGTTTCAATTCCGCTGTTTTCGAGGTTGGAGCGGTAGTCGAGTGCATTTTTTACCCCCGAAAGCACACCATCGTATAATTTTGTGGCTCCGCCCAGTTTTTTTCCAAAATTCATTTTAGGTATAGAACTGATGGGCTGAAAACCGGAAGCTACGCGTACCACATCGCTGAATTCTACTATAGACACAAATAATTTAGGAGCGATATGCGATTTTTGCATGGTTTCGGTGAAATCGTTGAATGCTGCGTTCAGTTCTTTCACATAATCCACAATGGAGCCCGACGTATCTACAATGAAAACAGCATTTATGGTTTCGTCTATCTGAATGGCCTCGGGGTCAAAGTTTCCGAAATCGAGGTTGAAGTCTATATCCTGGTAATTCATATGCTTGGTTTATTTTGGGTTAAAATTGGTTTTTGTAAAAAATCCCTGAGCGACAGGGCTTGCGCCCAGGGAAATATGTAGCTGGTAAATTACAATGTCACATTGGCAGTGGTGGCAAATCGTACGCCCATCTGGCGGGCTTTTAAGTAGATAGGGTCGCCCAGGGTTTCAAATCCGGTAACATTGCTCATGGCATCTTCCAGTACTATGAAACGTTTGGCCAGTTCAGGCGCTTCGTCGAGCACTTGTTTCAGGCTGTTGGCCACGCAATGCGATTTTGCTTCACCTGCCAGATATACGTTCTGGTATGTTTCGAGCGTTTTCAGCAATCCTTGGTTCAGTTGAGTCTCTGGTCTCTCTGCGTCGGGTATATTTGCCCTGAATGCACCGAAATGCTCTGTGAAGGGAAATGTGCCTTTGGCTACGGTCTGGAAAAACTTTCCGTTTACGGTCCATTTTATCATGGCATCCATCAGGGGTTGGTATATGGCGGCACCTTCTGAGCCTATCACGCAGTGGGTGGGCCATATCACGTGTGGGTACTCGCCTTGCGATTCGAGCGAGTGCAGGTAAGCCAGGCATCGTTTTGGGTCGAATCGGGGAGTCCATTTTCCACTTTCTACATCGGCCACAGTAACCACTGTAAATGGGGGAGGAAAATTACCGTCTTTGTCTTGCCAGAAGCTGGGGTGCGATATGTCGTTGGGCTGGTGAGAGTCTATGGTTACGCCTATGAAGTCTATCGAGTCGTTGTTTTTGTTTATCCAACTGGCCAGTCGCTGCATGTCTTGGTCAGCACCTGCTACATAGAGTGCGCCTTTTCCTTTTCCGTTGTTGTCGCCGGGGTTACAAAAATCGTTTTGTGGGTCGATGATTAGCAATGCATTCTTTTTCATAATATTAGGTATTTATTGGTTTGTATTAAAGTTCAAAATTGTATCCTGATTGTTGAAGTACTTCGTAGCGTTCTTTATCGAATTCAAAGTACCTGGCAGGTTTGTGGGCTACTTCGGTTTGTTTTTCTTCCAGGGCCAAAAGCAAACCGCTCGATAGCATTTTCTTTCTGAAGTTACGTTTGTCCAATGGCATTTCCAAGATGGCTTCGTACAAAGTTTGCAATTGCGATAGTACGAATTTGCGCGGCAACAGCTCAAATCCAATGGGCTGATATTTTATTTTTCCCCTGAGTCTTTCCAGTGCTTTATTTACTATCTGGTAGTGGTCGAAAGCCAGCTGGGGCATTTGTGCGTAGCTGAACCAGCGTGCCTGTGCTGCATCTGTACCCGATTGCAGATTGAAATGTTCGGGGTTTACAAGCGCGAAATAAGTAACTGTGATAACTCTGCCTCGTGGGTCGCGGTTGGGTTGGCTGAATGTGTACAATTGCTCCATATACACCTGCTGAACGCCTGTTTCTTCAAGTAGCTCGCGTTGTGCTGCTTCTTCGGTGGTTTCGTGTGGCAGTACAAACCCGCCGGGAAGTGCATACATGCCTTTGTAGGGTTCCAGATTTCGCTCTATGAGTAGGAGTTTTAGTCCACTTTCAACGAAACCGAAAATTACACAGTCTACTGCCACCGATGGCATTTCGTAGTTGTATGTATATGTTGTTTTCATATTTTTCTTAGTGTTTATTTTACACAAAGATAAAGTACAATAAATGTATTTCCAAATATTTTAGTGTAAAAAATACACAAAGTATTTAAAGCACAATAAATGAGGGTGATAAAATTTATATTTTGTTGGTCTGCAAATAAAATTGTATATTTCATTCACATTAATTATCGATAAAATTCATTTATTATGAAGAACAAACACGTATTTTTTGTTATTACTGCTTTGAGCATTCTTTTGGGGGCTTGCAGCTTTTGTGAAAAAGGGACAGGACAAGTAAAATCAACTAGCAGAAGCATAGGCAATATCACTGAAATAGAACTGGATGCCGGGGCTACGGTTTATCTGAAACAGGGCGATAGCACCAGTTTGCGCATTGAAACCAACGAAAACCTGACTGATTTGGTGCTTACAAAGGAGAGTGGTTCGGTACTTAAAATAGATTTTGATAAATGCATTGACGATGCATCTTCTGTTCGTATTTATCTTACTTTGAAGAGCATAACAGATATAGACGTAGATGGCAACGGAAAAGTGAAATTCGAAAATATGTTTACTTCCGAAGACGTGGAACTCAATGTGGATGGTTCGGGCGAAATAGATGCCATGCTGAATGTAGAAGATTTAGAATCTTATGTATCGGGCAGCGGACAAATAAAATTGTCGGGCAAGGCTGAAGACCATGATGTGGAATGCTCTGGCTCAGGTGCAGTTCGCGCCTACGATTTAATCACCGAAGAAACCGTAGTAGATTTGAGTGGAAGTGGCGATTGTGAACTCAATGTGACCGACAATCTGAATGGTTCCATCAGTGGCAGTGGGGTGGTGTACTACCAGGGCAGCGTAGACGATGTGAATATAAAAACCAGTGGCAGCGGTAAGTTTGTAAAACGCTGATGAGGTTGATCAAAAATTAATAGCCACGAATGCACGAAAAATTAGTTTAACATTCGTGGCTTTTTAAACAAAAAATTATTTCTTGCGTTCAAAAGTACGGGTTACACCGCTGTAGTTTTCGGTATCCTGATTTTGCTTGATGGTGAGTTTGAATTTATCCTCATTTACCCAAGCAATGGTTGCTTTGCCAATGGCGCCGTCTGGGAATACTTCTTCGTAGTAGGGGTGGTTGTATTTCCATTTGCTGCTGGTATTGTAAACCTGGCCATTGTCGTACAAGAATTTAATATCGGTGGTTTTATCTGCTTTCCAATACACATCTATCACGCCTGAACCTGTGGCGGGATCGTTTATCTTGGTAAACCAACGGCCAACCAAGCTTTTCTCGTTATATTTTACTACCGGAACTTCTTTCTTGATTTCTGCTTTTATTTTTTCTACCATGGCCAGACTATCCTGTTTGTCCAGGCTGTCGGCTTTGCGTATGCTGTCTTGTTGTGCTTGTTTTGCGAGTTCATCGGCACTTGGTCCGCAGCCGATTATTAAAAATGTACCGATTGCAATAAACAGAGTAAAGCGATTTTTTTTCATAGTAAGTAAATTTTAGTTTTATACGAATATAGTATTTTTTTTGGAAAAAACATGAATCAAACGGTTTTGATGCTCCCACCACATTCGATCGTCCGGAACGGACATCGAATCGTAAAAAAAGACGCGAATAGGTTTTGACGCTCCAATGTCTTGTCGGACGATTGGATGTCTGGTGTGACCAATCACATTCGATCGTCCGTTACGGACATCGAATCGTGAAGACGTTTATAAATTTCTAATTCTTATTTTTTTAGAAGTAACGGTTGTAAATTTGCTAAACAATTCTTCTTTCTTGTCATTCAGCAATTTGATCAGGATTTCAGTAATAATTTTATACTCTGAGTAGTGATATCGCAAAAAAACTACCCCTATATCTTTAACATCATGAGCAAAAACCCATTCGCCAAAATCCTTGTCTTCAGTTAAAATTATCCGCTTGAGTTCTTGGGCTAGTTCTATTACTTCTTCATCTGTAATACCGCTATGTTTCTCATTTACAGAATAAGTATCAATTCCACTTTCTCTAAGAGCTTTTACAATGCGGAAATCGATATTTTCGTCGGCTAAAATCATGAGGCTTTATCCAAATCAATAATTTCTTCATTAGCAACTAAATCAGCAGCATATAGCAAACAAGCCAGAATATCCTCGTTGGTAATTTTTGGATACATCTCTAATAAAATCTGGAAAGTAGCCCCTTCAGCAAGTTTGCGAAGAATGATTTCGACCGTTATGCGGGTACCTTTTATGATTGGCTTTCCGCGCATTATTTTGTAATTCAAGACAATTCTCTTTTTGTATGATTCCATGATTCTATATTTCTATCAATCAAAAATTATCTTTTTTG
>JAIFMY010000225.1 GCA_020048155.1 Bacteroidota bacterium | reverse complement strand
CATTTAATGCTGCATTCAGATGGTGGATAAGATGCTTTTCTCCGTTTTTGCGTGGTTGTTTGTCCCATACTAGGTTATGCAATTCATTTAATTGGTGTCTTTTCTTTATTTTTATCCCATACATGTCGTCTTTGGTTATGATGCAGGTAAATGCAAACAACCCCTGCAGTATTTTGGCAACTCATGGGCAACATGTCAACATTAATTTTAACCAAACTCACCTTTGTATAATGAAAGCTACTCAGTTATTTAAAGAATTTTTTGATAGTGAAAAGGCAGGCGGACTTATCCTCATAACCTGCACCGCCGTTTCACTGGTGCTGGCCAATTCTATCCTGGGCGAGAGTTATGCGCACTTGCTACACATACAATTGGCTGGTCACAGCCTCACGCACTGGATAAATGATGGCCTTATGGCTATATTTTTCCTGCTCATAGGTCTGGAGCTTGAAAGAGAAATATACAAAGGCGAATTATCCAATATAAAAGATGCCATGCTGCCCTTGTTTGCTGCATTGGGCGGTATTTTGCTGCCCGCTTCTTTGTTCATGGTATTCAACTTCGGTACTACATACCAGGCGGGTGCCGGTATACCCATGGCTACCGATATCGCTTTTGCGCTTGGGGTATTGTCGCTGCTGGGCAAGCGCGTGCCCACCTCGCTCAAGGTGTTCCTTACTGCTCTGGCGGTTATCGACGACCTGGGCGCCATCCTCATTATTGCTATTTTTTACACCAAGTCTTTATCGTTAACCAGTTTATCCATAGCTCTTGGCATATTTGCGCTGCTGCTGGTGCTCAACAAACTCAAAGTACGCAATCTTATCCCATATTTGCTGGGCGGAGTTGCTATGTGGTACTTTATGCTAAATTCGGGAGTACATGCTACCATCACTGGCGTATTGCTTGCATTTGCCATTCCATTTGGTAAGGGCGACCAGTCTTCCAGTTCATACATCTTGCAGCATTTCTTGCACAAACCTGTGGCATTTATCATATTGCCTCTTTTTGCACTTGCCAATACAGCCATAGTGCTGAGCGGTAACATAGGCGCTACCTTGTCTGAATCATACAGCACCGGCATATTGCTGGGATTGGTGGTGGGCAAGCCGGTGGGCATTGTGCTTCTTTCTTTTACGGCTGTATATTTTGGGTTGGCAAAACTGCCATCGGATATGAGTTGGAAATCGGTATTGGGAGTAGGTTTCTTGGGTGGCATAGGGTTTACCATGTCCATATTCATCACCTTACTCGCATTCGACGATGAGATGATAGTCAACAATGCTAAACTGGTTATACTCATTTCGTCGCTATTGGCTGGAATCATTGGGTATACATTGCTCAAGTTCACGCTGAACAAAGAGGTAGACCCGATGCTAAACTAATATTTACAATACAAAGCATGATAAGCGCTATACTCAAAATAAGACTGACGCAAGCATACCGCAGCATATCTGGAATAGGGCTGCTGCGGGTGGCGTTTCTGGCTGTGTTGGGTGTGTTGCTCATGGCTTTTGTATACAGGCAACTACAGGGTAGTAATAGCGGCATGGTGCTGGTGGCAGGACTGCTTGGCTTGGTGTTCTACATTCACATCAGACGTACCGACAAGGTTTTTCTGGATATGCTTCACCCACGTGTACAACGCTTGTACTTTGCGGAGTACTTCATGTTTACCTTGCCCGTACTAGTGCTGAGCATAGCCTCTTTGCACTTCGATTTGGCGGGGATACACCTGCTTGGTTTGGTACTTATATCCTTCCTGCGTATTTCTTTAATTTCTTCCAAAATAAACCTCAACAACCGCGTACTGAAGAGCATTCCACACCCCAATTTTGAGATGAAAGCCGGATTCAGGGCCAATTTCTATTTCTTGTTTCCGCTCAATATACTGGCTTTGGTGGCTTTTATCAGCTATGCGAGTCGAGACAAATGCTGGAGGCCGGCGAGTTGCCGCCTGTGCTTTTTATACAAAACAAAATACTCAGCAACCTGAAAGTATATGCTGCCATACAGTTGCCGCTGAGCGCTGTTTTCGTGGCACTTCATCCGGCATACTATTTTGTTGCACTTGCTATATTGGCTGTGGGAGTGTTGTATCTGGTTTATGGCATATTGCTTAAGTATGCCTTGTATGTTCCCCAGGCCGACCTCAGAGGTAATGCCATCATCATGGGCATTGCTTTGTTTCTGCTCCCCATATTGCTTGTGATGATACCTGTATATTATTTCAAAGCCGTGAATAACTTGAATACATACTTGAATGATTTCCATTAGTGACCTTACTGTGGCTTATACCCACGACCAAAATATATTGCAAAACCTCAATCTGAAACTGGAGGAGGGACTTATACATGGGCTGGTGGGGCTCAATGGTGCAGGCAAAACCACGCTGCTCAATACCCTTTTTGGAATCATAAAGCCCAAAAGCGGCAGCATAGACTTGAGCGATCAGGTGCTTAGCAAGAAACTGATTGGATATATGGAAACCGAGAACTATTTCTATTCATACATAACCGGCGAGGAGTACCTCCAGCTATTTGCGAATCCCGATTTTGATGTGCAGGGATGGAACCGATTGTTTGAGTTGCCTCTGGGCAATATGATAGACAATTATTCTACGGGAATGAAAAAGAAACTGGCGCTCATGGGCATACTCAAATTAGATAAACCCATCATGATACTGGATGAACCTTTCAACGGGCTCGACCTTGAGACTTCGCGTATATTGCAAATGATTATACTAAGGCTAAAGCTCAAGCGGAAAACCATCATCATCACCTCGCATATACTCGAGAGCCTGACTACCATGTGCGACCATATCCACTATCTGGAAGGCAGACAAATAAAGTTTAGCCGCAGCAGTGAGCAATTTGGCTCGCTTGAGCAAGATATTTTTCACAATTTCCCAAAGACCGGCCTGCTCGACAGCCTCATGAATACCGATTTTTAAGAACAGTAGTCATTCATTGAAAAGATCTAGGTTTAACCGCAAAGACACAAAGACGCAAGGGTAAAGTTTCGCCGAGGGGGATTTTTGTTTCACGCAGAGTTACGCAGATTTAACCGCAGAGTTTCGCAGAGGGTTCTAAAGATCAGAATTGATAAGTCCGATCAGTCAAATCTGCGTTCCATTCTTATCCGAAATCCGAAATCGCACTTCCGAAATCTTGTAAACCACGAAGGCACGAATTTTTCAGAAAGCACTCATCATTCATCATTCACAACTCATAATTAAATCCGCGTTCCATGTTTAACAGCATCGGCACAAAGACGCAAGGGTAATGTTTCGCTGAGGGGGATTTTTGGTTCACGCAGAGTTTCGCAGATTTAACCGCAGAGTTTCGCAGAGAGCTTTAAAGATCAGAATTGATCAGTTCAATCAGTCAGACCTGCGTTCCATTCTTATCGATCTAGGTTTAACCGCAAAGACACAAAGACGCAAGGGTAATGTTTCGCTGAGGGGGATTTTTGTTTCACGCAGAGTTACGCAGATTTAACCGCAGAGTTTCGCAGAGAGCTCTACATATCAGAATTGATCAGTTCAATCAGTCTAATCCGCGTTCCATTCTTATCCGAAATCCGAAATCGCACTTCCGAAATCTTGTAAACCACGAAGGCACGAATTTTTCAGTAAGCACTCATCATTCACAACTCATAATTAAATCCGCCTTCTACTCATTACATGTATAAAATACAAAGCTTGATATATATCATGGAATAAAAGATGCAAAAGTATTTTATTTGTATCAGCATTTTAAAACAGAAAACCATGATACGCGAAATAGTAAAAATAGACAGAGAATTGTGCAATGGCTGCGCACTTTGCATACCCAACTGCCACGAAGGTGCACTACAAATGATCGACAACAAAGCCACCCTGGTATCCGAGCTCATGTGTGACGGGCTGGGAGCTTGCCTCGGACATTGCCCGGTAGGTGCCATAAGCATTGAAAAACGCGAAGCGCAAGACTACTCTGAAGTAGAAGTGATGAAGCGTGTGGTGAACGAGGGGAAGAATGTGGTAATAGCCCACCTGCGCCACCTCGACGAGCACAATGAAACCGAATATCTGCGCCAGGGACTACAATTCCTGCAAGCCAACGAAGGGGCTTTCCCATTTTCTACCCGCGAGATAGTGCGTGTGCTGGCCGAAATGAATGAGCCTGCCATAGTGGAAACGCATAAGCATACTGCTTGCGGTTGTCCGGGTAGCCAGGAGCGCACCATAGAGCCTAGGCACCAAATGAAACACCTGAACAGATGCACCTTATCAATCCGGCTGCTTCGTACTTTGTGGGTGCCGATGTGTTGCTGGCTGCCGATTGCAGCGCCTTTGCGTATGGCAACTTTCACCAGAAATTCCTGAAAGATAAGAAAATGATAATGGCTTGTCCCAAACTCGACCACGGACAAGATATATACATGCAAAAACTGGTACACCTGATAGACCACACCAATATAAAATCGCTGCATGTGGTGATGATGGAAGTACCATGCTGCTTCGGACTATCCAAGATGGTAGATGCTGCCATTCAGCAAACCATTCGTAAGATTCCGGTTCAGCGCACCATCATTTCTATAGGTGGAGAGATAAGGCAGGAATAAGAATTAATTGAGAATGGAGAATGGAGAATTGAGAATGCGCAAAGCGGGTAAAGGCTTAGTTACGAATTCACGAATTTTTTATGAATAATTCATCCCTTATCCATTGTCCATTGTAACTCGTCCTGAAATGAGTTTGCGTATATAACACCCCGCCATTTGGGCACCCCTCTGAGAGAGGGGAATTTAGGACGCAACCAAGCTGCGGTAGCCTAATTCCCCGCCACTGGCGGGGTGGCTGCAAGCCGGGGTGGTTTTCGGGTACGAAACTAATGACCTCCAATCGTCCGAAAGGACATTGGAGCGTCAAATATAACTGCAACTCGCTCCACGATTCGATCGTCCGCAGGACATCGAATGTGGAATTAACACCCTGCCCTTCGGGTACCCCTCTGGTAGAGAAGAAAATATGATCCACTTCAGAACAACAAAACCCTTTTTACTCCGCCATTTTCTATGCGGAAGGAATGGTTGTGCCCCAGTTTATGCGTACCATCGGGAGCGGGTTGGTCGTCCAAATATACACGGTCGCCCTTGGATATGCTATTCTCTGCGGCTTGCTCCAAGCTCAGTTCTATGCCATTTTGGGTACGGATGAGTTTTTTGTAGTACATTCTGTATATTTTACCGTTCTCTATTTCGAAATAGCGTCCGGAATCGGCAGATTTGTATGTGCCATCATCGGCAGGCAGCCCACCAATGGTTACTGCATCGCCCGGCTGGGGGTGCTTCTGGCCATACTGCAGGCTTATTTCCAAAATTTTGCCATTGCTCAGGTTCCATTTCAGCACCATATTGGTGATGAGCATGGTCTTGCTGGGGAGCGGGCTGGGAGTGGGTACAAGCGACATCAGGTATCCTTCAACATCTAAGTTGGGTATGAGCATTTCATTGGCCAGCACCAAGTGTTTGTCCCTAGTGCCTTCATGCCGGAGCAATATGATGGCATTGTCAAAAAACGATACGTTGAGTATTCGCTTTTTATCTGCCTGCGACAAAATGATGGTATCGGCCATAGGAAGATATTCCCAAAGGCCTGATTTTATTTTTCCGCCCGATGATATGAGCAACTCACCATTGCCCATGAATATGTATTTGGGCAAGGCAGTATCTGTATCTACTTCAACCCATGCCTTTTCGGTGAATTGTGCAGTAGTATCCAGGCGTACCCTTTTTCGGGGTAAGTGCGGAAGTATGTCTAGTATGTATGGGTGCATTTGGTTAAAATGTCGGTATTTGATACGTAGAGGGTTCACCTCGGGTATTACCCATCAAGGGGTTCAAAGCCTTGAAAGGTTATTGAGGGCGCGAAAGGCTACACTTACCTTTCGGAGCCGAGAGTATATATGGTTGTATGCACATGCACATTGGGGTAATTACACTCCAATTGTGATAGTAAACCCATCAACTGGTATTTGGTGGCAACAGTTTTCCAAACCCATCGAAGGGTAGTTAGGTGTGTGACAAGGCTCTATGCCCTAGGTGTGTTTTGTGTTACGCGGAAAGGTTTTCTGTGCAGAAATTCTGGTTTAAGATTTTACCTCCGAAATGAGTGTCGTTTTCATGGCTCTTTGATTTTTATTGGTTTATATGTGCTTAGCTACCTGTATGAATAATATTGAATAGTTTGATGCTCTTAGTATCGGGTACAAAATTAATATTTTTTACATTCCATGTATCATTTATTTCTATTTTCTATCAAAAATATTTCTTTGCACTCTATTTGTCGGCAGGAATACCATAGACAGTTTTTTTGAGTGAGCTTGCTGGTTAGTTGTTGGGCGTATGTAATCGGAGCATTTTGTAGCTGTTTTCGTGCATAAATAATAGGATTCAGGCATGGCACAGGCCGAAACTCAGATGCAGTATTTTGCATTTTATGTCATCACCACCCTTTGAAAATATCTTTTTGGATAGTTTCTTGGCGTTTTGCCCCGACGGCGAGTAAAAATTATCGGAAAATCGCCCCAAAAGGCCTGTTTACATTTGTAAAACGGCACTTTCAGGCATTTTTTCTTATCATTTTTCATAAAAACCTATTTACGGGGTTCAATATTTCAATCAGAAAGCTTGTGGGGGTGGGGTTTGGGAAACTTTTTGCAGATTTAAATACTACGAAAATGCTTGTTTAGAAAAGCATATTTATTAAATCGCTGTATGGCGCATAGGGTGTGGCATACAGGCCATACGCTTATTTATAAAAAATATCACTGGCTATGTATTTTCCCCCCAATATATAAATACCTGAATATGCCTCTAAAACATGCACACAGGTTCAACATTGTATAACACCACGCTATTTTGGCGATTTTGAAGAAATATTTGCACGAAAACTTTATCGATTTTAATTTAGTAACACATCGTACTGATGTGCATGATGCTAAAGGCGTAAGTGACCTCAACGGAGGCACCCCCTTTAGTAATGCTTAAATTCAAAATTGTTAAACCTTTAAAAATTATTATTACTAGTATGGAGTTCTTTCAACCAAATGAAGGCACCCCAGTTGTGGGTGTAACGGGCACTGAAACTTATAACCCGAAACGTACGGGAAGTTTGCCCAACAGAGCTACTGATCTCATTGCATTGGCTAGGCGCGTGCTGGCCATATGGGACGTGGATAATATCAGACTTATATGGACCGATAAGGGCACTTTTGAGGTTCAGATAGACGAATACGATACCTACCTCACCAGTGGTAAGAGTGCAGGTGCATCGCGCAGAGAAATAACCAAGGAGCTGCGCTTACTCAACCAGCGTATAAATGTTGCTGTAAGCGACCTCAAACGCTTGCTTGTAAACAAGTACAAAAGCGATTACAAATCGTATTTGGAATACGTGGGCATTAAGGTAATGAATGGCAGATACACATTCCCTACCAATCAGCAAGACCGCCGCAAGGCTTTGGAAATGATTTGCACATTTGTAGCAAACAATCCGGCCATTACCACCCCCGAGCTAAACCTTACCCACTGGCAAGAGATGCTTGCCGATTTTAGCAGATATATTGACTCTGCTGTGAATACCGACAATACCGTTACCGATAGCTCTATAAAGAAAGGGCAGCACAAAGAGGCTATTATAAAAACCCTCAATTCGGTTATCAACATCCTCAAGGCCAACTACCCCGATAATTATATTCAGGAAATACGCAAAAGGGGTTTTCACAAAGAAAAATACTAACGCCTGTTTTTGTACTACTTTTAAAAAGCGCCCTCGTGGCGCTTTTTTTGTGCGCATACCTTTGCGTACATTCGCTTTCATATAGTTTTTCTTTATCTATTCTTGTTGGCTGGGGTTCAAAAAACTTGTGCAAATTGCATGATGCATGGTTTTTAATCCAAAGTATATATATTGCAGCTGCACTATCCCCTGTTTTTAGTAAAATGCGTATACCTTGCAGGTGCAATAGTATATGCGCACGCTGTAAAGTATGCATATTGCAGGTGTAAGTATACCCAATTACCCATTAAAATATACTTCGTGAAAGTGCATTTACACCAATTTGCATTGCAAAATATATATGTTGCACCTGTAAATACCCTTGTTTGTATTGCAAAGTGTATATGTTGTACTCGTAAAACCCTGTATATGTATTGTAAACTAGAGATGCAGCAGTTGCACGACCCTCATGTGAATTGTAATATGCACATGATGCAAGTGCATTAGGTATGCTTACTACGTAATATGAGTACGTTGCAGCTACATATAGGTATGATTTGTTTGCGAAGTATGTATATTGCAACTGTAAATAGGTCAGTTTGCAATGCAAAGTAGGCATCGTGCAATTTGCATAAGTACTTTTTTGCACCAAAACCATACATGTTGCAATTTTCTATGGTTTTTTCTACTCCGCCACTTTCGTGTACCTTTCCGCTATTAGGTTCGTGGATAAAATGCATTTCCCCTCTCCTCCGCCTGACTAGGGTGGGGTAGTGGTATCTGCTTAGCATCCCAAAGGCAGAGCCTGCTACGGAATAAGGCTTTGCTGGCTTCTCCTGCTTTATTATGTATGAGGAACTGCCTTATGGGATAAATACCCCAGAGGCATATGGAGGGTTTTCTCGCCTGTACCGTGATTAAGCACGAGTATGATTTGTCAAATGAGCGGGATAAATCTCCGATTATATTATCTATCCCAAAGTCTTTGGCATGTTAGCAGCGTTATTGCACTGATTGACGCAAGTGATGGGCATTATATGATCATATTCCCACTACTTCTTGCTGATAGCCGCCAGCAGTGCTATGGCTGCAACCCCGAGGGCACTCCAAAGTACTACTTTCTCGAATGTATTGTCGGTGGTGGTCTTTGTAACGGGGTTACTTACTTTGTTAGCAATAATTATCTCATTCAGGTTGCGGTAGACCATGGGCAGGTTCTCCGAATCGAACCACAAGATTTGTATTTTGTCTTTCAGTTCTTCCGGTATACGTACATCTACCCCTTTAGCTATCATGAGTATACTGGGTTTATTGAGTTTCAGAGCGTAATTTACACGCTCCAGTACTTCGGCCAATTCTTTGCGGTGAGCTATGATGCCCATTACACTATCACATGTACCAATATAGTTTTCGGCAACTGATGGATTGTTGCTTG
>JAIFMY010000010.1 GCA_020048155.1 Bacteroidota bacterium | reverse complement strand
GGTTTGAAAAATATTGTCAACGTAATAGTTTTTTTTACCCTTAATTACTTTCAGACTGCTCAATCCGGGGATTTGCGAAAGGAGCTGACTTATAGTAAGTACGAATAAAAAACAAAAAATAAGGGTTATTCTCAAGAGTCGTGTGTTCATTTCTTTTGGGTTAATACGGCATCAACCTTTACATTTATTTCTTCTGAAATTTTCTGACTTACTACGGTCGGAATTTTAATGTTATAATCATTCAAAAATACTATAAAATCTGAAACTACTTTAATCTCTCCTCCTTTAACGGTCATTTCGCATCGCAGGGTCTGTATTTTTTCTACTCCATGTATGGTGAGTTTACCTTTGGCTCTGATCGAATATTTCCCATCTTTTTTTAAATCTATTTCTTCAATTATCTTTCCATCAAACTTGGCTTTGGGATAAAGATTGGATTCCATGTAATTCTCATTGAAATGAGTACGTTGTAAGGGGCTATTAAAGCCTTGAAATGAATTGATGGGTACCGAGAATACGAAACTTCTGCCAGAGATATCCAAAATTCCGGACAATTGTTTCGCTTTGGCCTGAATCAATTCGAGTGGGGCATTCGATGTAAATCCTACTTCGGCGCTTTTGGTAATGTATATGTCTTGTGCTGCTAAGTATTTTGAACTTATTGCCAGCACCAATAAAAAAAGATAGCTTAGGTACTTTTTCATTTCTTTTTATTTTTTAAACGAAAAAACTCTCGAAATATTGAAGCCGAAGTGAATATTACGTGGCCATTTCAATGTTACTTCTGAAATAAACTGACGCTCTACCAATCCTACTGCATTAGTGAAATATAATTGAAAGACATGCCCGCCGGTTTCTATATCGAATCCTAATGCCAACAATTCGGTTTCATTTTGTTTGTATGTTTTTGTTATTGGTGCAAAATATTCAGCATTTACACTGGTTCTTTTGGTTAATTTGAATCGTCCTCCCATGCCTATGTAGTAGTTATCGTTAGGCATCTGTTTGGTTTTTACCAGGTTGTTGTGTATGAGCGTGGGTGAAATTTGCAGTGAAAGCCTTTCCGAAAACTTTCGGGCTATAAGCAATTGGTGCGAGTATGAAAATCTTGATGAAAGCAGATTGTCGCGCTCGGGGTAGGGAAAACCTGCCGATACGGCATCCAAACCTGAAAATAATGATACCGATACGGGCATATTGCGCTGTCCGCTCGATTGGCGTAGCAATTTTATTTTCACAAAACCATCGTATACTTTTTCGTACGATCCTCGGCCTACACCCAAAGTTATATAATCAGACAATCCATATTCAAACCCAAACCTTATCACAGAGTAGTCGAGCCCGTATAAGTCTTCAATGCCGGTGCTTATATCGCCAAAATGGTGGGAGATGAGAAAAGTGAGTTCGTGTTTATTGCTATTCTCGATAGATTGTGAATTTACAATACGCTGAGTCTTGAAGGTAGCCTCTGCATATGTGGTTATATCGTCGTCCCCGGTCATTTCGTTGAGCAAACTATCCAGGTTTTGGGCGCCGGCGCTTATGCTGAGTAGCAAGAAAGCGATGATTGATAGTATTTTATTCATATTCAAATGCTATTTACTTTTGAGTATTAATCCAGGCGTTGATAGTAGTAACCTTGCAGTCGTCCAATTTAGGCATACCGTTGGGCATGGGTGGAAATCCTGATATATGATTAATAACTCCAAACAATTCTCCACTTTTGGCTACTACTATCAAGTCTGATTCAAGATTGAAATTGTATCCGGCATTTTGCACGCTTTCGCCATGGCACGATATACAATGTTGCTCAACTATGGGTTTTATGTGAGTGAGGTAGCTTACATTTGCGGTATCGCATACCAGTTTTCCGTACAAATCTTCTTCGTTGTTGTAGGTGCAAGAACCTAGGGTATATATCCCCAGAATTGCTATAAAATATACTTTTTTTCGCATAAGCATTGTGTTCATAATGAGTAGAGTAGCTTATTTTTGTAAAACTTGTGTTAGTTTGTAAAATGTAATTGTATTGTTGAAAAAGTTTGGAACTGCTATAATTTGAAGTTCAGATATATACTCAATATCAGCGGCATTTACTTTTTGGGGCGATGTATCCGAAAGAACTTGGGCATTTTTGCCAACAATCTGAATTTTTCCGGCCCAATCGGAGATTATAAATTCTCCTTCATTTATTAGTTCCAATCCATCAATTCCCCCAGTGTTGTTTATCAGAATTTTGCTCTCGGTGGTAATTGTATTGTATGCTACAATAGATCCGGATTGGCCGATGTAAAGTGTATTGTTACTGAAATACAGTCCATTGGGGCGGGTGAGTGAGTCTTTGGTAACTATAAGTGTGTATACACCATTCCGAAACGAATACACTTTGTTGCTTCCCATGTCGGATACATATACATTTCCGGTTTCTGGGTCGGTGTCTATATCGTTCAGAAATTTGCTGCCGGGCAAAGGGTACCTGTTGGCAATGGCTTGGGTATTTGTATCTATTTCTACCAATTCATTTATATTGGTCACATATAGGTTTTTACCCACTATTCCCATCCCTTTGGGCGCATCGAGGCCAGAAATCCAGTTCAACTGAAGTAAGGTGCCATCGGTAGCTACTTTAGATATAAAACCCTTGCCATCCAATTCGCTTGACTTACCGTCTATATTGCTTACGTATAGTACATGGTTGGTTTTGTCGTAAAGTACAGATTCCGGTACCCTGAATACTGTGTCTGATTTGTAAATTTCATTTACAGTATACACTACTGAGTTGTTTTGTGCATCGGCAACGATTGTAAATAGCAATGCACCAATGAATATAGTGCTAGTATACAGATTTTTAAACATTGTAAATATTGTATTTTTCGAAAGATTAGCTTGAAAATATATTTTACTAATTTAATAAAAATACTTAGCAATGTGCAAAACTGAAATCCGGGAATGAAATCTTTTAACTATTCAAATAAACTAAGGCCTTTTTGAATGGGTTAAGTAGAGGTTTGCGGAGCTGAATCAGAAATAATATTGCCGTCTTTCATCAGAATAATTCGGTCGGATAGGGCCGACAAACTCTGATCGTGCGTAACGATGATAAACGTTTGATTGAGTTGTTCGCGCAGTTTGAAAATTAATTCGTGCAACTCTTGTTTGTTTGCAGTGTCGAGGTTTCCGGTAGGCTCATCTGCCAATATCACCATCGGATTATTTATAAGTGCGCGGGCTATGGCTACTCGTTGCTGCTCACCTCCTGAAATTTGCGAGGGTTTGTGATGAAAACGGCTGGAAAGATTGAGCAAACTGAGCAAATCTTCAGCATTTTTTCGGGCAATATTTTTTTTCACTCCTGCTATAAGCGCGGGTATCATTACATTTTCGAGTGCACTAAATTCGGGCAATAGGTGATGAAACTGAAATACAAAACCAATATTCTTGTTGCGAAAGTCGGAAAGTTCATTTTTCCCGAGTCTTTGAATAGAAATATCGTTAAACAGAATTTCGCCTGAATCCGGATTCATGAGTGAGCCCATAATTTGTAGCAAGGTAGTTTTGCCTGCACCACTAGCTCCCACTATAGTTACTATTTCCGACTTTGTTACTAGTAGGCTAATGCCTTTTAATACCTCTATCTCGCCAAATTTTTTATGAATATTCCGTACTTCTATCATTGTCAGTTGCTATAATTGAGGCTTGTTTAGGTCACGAAAGTCTTTGGTGGGATCTGCTTCGTTTATTTCTTTTTTTATCTCATCGGTTGCTTTTTTTATTTCCTTCATTCCTTTTCCCAGCATGCGGGCAATTTCAGGTATTTGTTTTGAACCGAAGAATAAAAACACAAAGAATAGTATCACGAAAATTTCTGAACCACTGATGAATAAGGGTATGTTTAACATAGCTATTGTTTTAGAAAATTGATAAGAACCGGAATGGTATTAAACCTCTGATGAACTTAGTTTAGAATATTTCCTAAAAAAGCTTCTCCATTTCATTTTTATAACCCCCCAGAATGCTTCGTTGAATATGCCCCCACTCATTTTTGATGTTCCGCCCCAGCGTGGCATGAATATGATGGGCACTTCTTCAATTTTAAAGCCATGTTTCCAAGTGGTAAACTTCATTTCAACCTGAAATCCGTAGCCTTTCATTCTTATCTTATCGAGGTTTATATGTTTGAGTACTGCATTTTTGTAACATTTGAAACCTGCGGTGGTATCACGTATGCTCATGCCTGTGATTATACGTACGTACGCCGATGCGTAATACGACATAAGTACCCTGCCCATTGGCCAGTTTACCACATTCACTCCGGTTATGTATCTTGAGCCTATGGCTAAATCTGCACCGTTTTGGCAAGCTTGGTAAAGTTTGGCCAAATCGTCGGGATTGTGTTGAAAATCGGCATCCATCTCAAATATATATTGGTAGTTGTGTTGTAAAGCCCATTTGAAGCCTGTAATGTATGCGGTACCGAGGCCAAGCTTGCCGCTACGTTCTATTATATGCAGGCGGTTGGTGTATTGTTGCTGGAGTGTTTTTACTACCTGCGCCGTTCCGTCTGGCGAATTATCATCTATGATGAGCATTTCAAAATTTTCGGGATAACTCATCACTTTATGAATCATCTTTTCGATGTTTTCTTTTTCGTTGTAGGTGGGAATGATTACGATTGTTTGTGGCATTGGCTGCAAATTTTTTTAAGCAAACATTTGTAAATTATGTAGTTTGGTGTAATACCCATTGAGTGCAAGTAGTTCTTCGTGCTTTCCTCTTTCTACTATTTTGCCTTCATGCATTACGCATATTTCGTCGGCATGTTTTACAGTTGCCATAAGTTTGTATAGGGCATCTTGTACCAGTTTTTCCGATTCGGTATCGAGCGCTGAGGTGGCCTCGTCCAGAATCATAATAGGCGGGTTTTTGAGCACCGCACGGGCTATGCTAAGCCTTTGTTTCTGACCACCTGATAGCTTACTACCCCTGTCTCCTATATTGGTATTATATCCATCTGGCGTTTCCATGATGAAATCGTGTGCATTGGCTATACGGGCGGCATTTTCTATTTCTTCAGTGGTAGCTGTATCCACACCAAAGGCTATGTTGTTGCGTATACTGTCGTTGAAAAGTATTGACTCCTGATTTACGTTGCCCATAAGCGAACGCAAATCTTTCATCTTCAATGATTTTATATTTACACCGTCTATTAGAATTTCGCCATCTTCAATGTCGTATATGCGTGGCAAAAGATCTACCATGGTGGATTTTCCGGAGCCTGATTGTCCTACCAGTGCTATGTTTTTTCCCTTTTCTATGGTGAGGTTTATGTCTTTCAGCACATAGTCTTTCTGATATTTAAAATTGACATTTTTGTACTCAATTTTACTTTCAAAATGATGCTTGCTTTCAGCTTTTGGAGAATCGTAGATGGTGACCGGTGTGTCGAGTACTGCATTTACGCGGTCTACTGAAGCAAGTCCTTTCTGAAGGTTGTAGTATACTGAAGAGAAAGATTTTACAGGATTTATGATGAGGTAAAATACCATCAGATATCCTATGAAGGATTGTGAAGTGAGGGCACTTGTACCATTGAGTATCATCTGGCCTCCGTACCACATAATGCTTACCACCACCAACGTACCCAAGAACTCAGAGAGTGGACTGGCTAATTCTTTTCTTCGCGACATTTTAACCATTACATCGGTATATCCCTGGTTCTCAGATTCAAATCTGTCGGCTACTCTTTTTTCGGAGTTGAATACTTTAATAACGCGAAGTGCTCCCAATGTTTCCTCAATCAATGAAAGTATATAGCCATGTCTTCTTTGGGCATCGGCAGAATTGCGTCTGAGGTTTTTTGCAATACGTCCTATAATGCCACCTGTTATGGGCAACATGAAAAATACAAAAAGTGTAAGCTGGGGACTCATGAAAATTAGTGTACTCAGATATATTATTATACTCATTGGTTCCTTGAACAGTGAGTTTAGGGAACGAATGATAGAAACCTCTATTTCATTTACATCGGTAGTGATGCGCGAAATGAGGTCGCCTTTCTTTTCTTCAGAGAAATAACCCATTTGCAGAATGAGTATCTTATCGAACAATTTGTTGCGAATATCGCGTACTATTCCGTTGCGCAAAGGTGCTATGAAGAAATCGGCCAGATATGCGAACGTGGTTTTGAACAATACCGTGGCTACTACCAACAAACTTATATATAGGAGAGCCGAGGGTTTACCATAATCTACGATAATTTGACTCAGCCAATAGTTGAAATTGTGCTCTAAGGCATTGTATTTAAATTCGAATGGAACACTTGTAGTGACCAGATTCTGATTGTCAAACAGGATTCCAAGAAATGGAATGGCCATTGAAACTGAGAATACAGAGAAAACAATGGAGAACAGATTGAATAGTATACTCAATGTAGCATCGCGCCAATAGGGTACTACCAATCCGAAAAGTTTAACGAATTTTTTCATGAATTAAATTCCGGTATAATTGAAGGGTGTAATAGCTAAAAGTTCTAGTCTTACCGTTTCAGAAACAGCAAGTTGATGAATAAACTGGTGAAGGCTTTCTTCGGTTATACCTTCGTTGGTACGGGTGAGGTCTTTCAGCAGCTCGTATGGATTGCTTACGCCTTCGCGGCGCAGAATGGTTTGTATGGCTTCGGCTACTACTCCCCAGTTGTTGTTCAGGTCTTTTATGAGTGCAGGCTCATTGAGTAGCAATTTGTCGAGGCCTTTTCCTATAGATTTCACTGATAGCAAGCTATGGGCTATAGGTACACCAATATTACGAAGTACTGTAGAATCGGTAAGGTCGCGCTGTAGCCTCGAAATGGGCAGCTTTGCCGATAAATGCTCGTATATGGCATTGGCAATGCCCAAATTACCTTCTGCATTTTCAAAATCTATCGGATTTACCTTATGAGGCATGGCTGAGGAGCCAACTTCTTTTTTGTTTATCTTTTGTTTGAAATAATCGAGTGAAATGTATGTCCATATATCGCGGCTCATGTCTATGAGTATGGTGTTGATGCGGCGCAGGTTGTCGCAAAGTGCAGCCATATTGTCGTAGTGTTCTATCTGGGTGGTGGTTTGCGACCGCTCCAGGCCAAGCACATGATTCACGAACGAATTCCCGAATTGGCGCCAGTCGATATGTGGGTAGGCTACATGGTGGGCATTGAAATTGCCCGTAGCACCCCCAAATTTGGCCGACCAGGGCACTATTTGCAGCATGGAAATCTGCTTTTGAAGGCGCTCTATAAATACGCTGAGTTCCTTGCCCAAACGGGTGGGCGAGGCTGGCTGCCCATGTGTGCGTGCAAGCATGGGGATATTTTCCCATTCTTCAGCCCGGTTTATGAGTTTGCGCAAAAGTTCGTCGAGTGCCGGAAGAAAAACCTGTGATACCGATTGCTGCAGAAGGTATGGCACCGATGTATTGTTGATATCTTGCGAGGTGAGTCCAAAATGTATGAATTCTTTGAATGCCGACAAACCAAGCACGTCAAATTTCTCTTTTATGAAATACTCTACCGCCTTTACATCGTGATTTATGGTTTGCTCTATTTCCTTTACCCTGCGGGCATCGGTTTCAGTAAAATCTGTATATATCTTACGCAGTTCACCAAAAAGTTTTCTGTCTACGGTTTTCAGATTGGGCAAAGGCAATATGGCCAATGCTATAAAGTATTCAATTTCAACTAAAACTCTGTAGCGTATCAGGCCATATTCCGAGAAATAAGGGGCAAGTTCTTTCACTTTGTCCCTATAGCGGCCATCAATCGGAGATATACTCGAGAGTTCATCAAGTTTCATACGCGTACTATTCTTATATAAGCCTCAAAAGTAGGAAATCTATTCATAACTCTGAAACGAATTTAACATACTTTATCCGTATTTATTTAAATGTATTTCAGCTAAGTAGGATTGAATGGAATTTTTTTTTGCAATTGGTGATATTTTTTTTTGCAGGTTCAAAAATATATCTACTTTTGCCCTCGGAGAGATGGCAGAGTGGTCGATTGCGGCGGTCTTGAAAACCGTTGAGGCTGTGAGGCCTCCGGGGGTTCGAATCCCTCTCTCTCCGCATGAAAAACGACCACCAAAAAACCCGGCTTGACCGGGTTTTTTTATTTCCCAAAATCAGAATCTCAGATTTTAACGAATTCAAATACAAAGCGTTGAATTTTATCCATGTTTGGCCACCCGCTTGATTTTTTACTCGTTTCAGCCTTGTTTGTATTCGCCTTGTTTTTTAAAACTGCAGAGAAAGTTTTTTTGAATATTGAAAATTGATGTAGAAAACTTATTTTCGCTTTCACAAACTGTGCAATGCGCGTATGAAAAAGAATAATCAAAAATTTAAAGCCCCGGTTGCCGCTCAGGCCAAGGGCAATCAAAATATACAACCCGTTGTAAAAAAGAAAGTTGCGGACTCGGGCAAAATTGGCCTAACACTCAACTGGTATTTTTTTGCAGTCATGGGTATCATCGTTTTAGTTACTTTCCTCAATTTTAGGAATGCACTCGATAATGAGTTTGTGAACCTGGACGACGATAAGTATGTGATAAATAATCAGTTGCTTACCGATTTGTCGGCCAAGCAAATCAAATTTTTTTTTACTGAACCTTTCGATGGAAACTATCATCCGCTTACTATGATTTCCCTCGCTATGGTATTTTGCACATTTTCAATTCTGCACTTATTTTTATATTGCTTTGGTTGCTAATAATAAAACATTTTCCGAAAAATGCCATTTGGTTTGCACTCGCCGGGGCTTTGGTTTTTGCAGTGCATACGCTTCATGTGGAGTCGGTTTCGTGGATTTCTGAAAGAAAGGATGTACTATACAGCTTCTTTTTCATTTCTTCGCTTATCTCATACATCATGTACATCTACCAAAACAAATGGAGCTGGTTTGCTGTATCATTGTTGTTCTTTGTACTTTCAGTTCTATCTAAAGGTATGGCAGTATCGCTTGCTATTAGTGTGCTCCTCATAGATATGTTGTTTGGTCGTAAATTGTTTTCATGGAAAGTTATACTCGAGAAAATTCCGTTTTTTGCTATTGCATTGGTATTTGGGCTGGTAGCCATATGGGCGCAACAAAGCAAAGGATATATGCACCAAATAGATACTTATACCATGGGGCAGCGTATCGTGTTCGCTGCATATGGATTCAATCAGTATATTCTTAAGCTTTTGTGGCCTTCGCCACTTTCTGCTATTTATCCTTATCCAATGCAAATGGGGCTTCCTGCGGTACCTGCGTATATGTACTCCTACTTGGGGCTTATGGCTGCCTGGGTTGCTTTGTCTGTTTTTCTTTGGTTCCGGAACAAAAATATTTTGTTTTCCATCTTGTTTTTTGCAGGAAATATAATTTTTGTGCTACAACTTATACCGGTTGGCGGGGTCATCATGTCCGACAGGTATTCGTACATACCCTCTATCGGATATGCCTATTTGGTGGCGTACACCATTGCCTGGCTATTCAATAAGTATGGAAATGTAATAAAAGGGGTTGCTG
>JAIFMY010000017.1 GCA_020048155.1 Bacteroidota bacterium | reverse complement strand
AGGGAGCCCAATAAAGCGTAGCTAGAGATGTTGCTGCCAGTTTGAAAACACGAAAAGCGTTTTTATTGGGCTAGATTTTTTGTTACTTTTTTATCATGAAAAAAGTAAAAGAAGAAAAACAAAATTTGTATCTTAGCCATACCAAAAGATGCGAATGAGTTATACATACACCTACAGCACCCAGCACCCCCATCCAAACAGTCAGCAAACCTGCTGTGGGTAAAGGTCTGAGTGATATACGTATGGCAGCGGTAGGTAAGAAATATCAATTTTCCATTCTCAATTATCAATGAATATGTGCTACCGCACCCTATTTCATTCAGAATACAATAATAGTCCCATTCCATTATTCACTATTTGGCAGCCTTCACGGCATCTCTGCTATATTTTTAGATAGAATGGATAGAGCAGCCGGATTGAACCCATTGTGCAATAGGATATATGATTGTATTCTGTTTATCAAATTTGTTTGCGTTTAAAAGTTTTAAATGTACCCTACTACATCATACACCACATACCCTATGATTTCGCGTATCAATAGTTCGTATACTCGCAATGCATCGGAACTAGGGAAAAGATAAATTTCGATATCCGAATTTCCAACCCTATAATATTCGTCGGTTGTAAACATGTCGAATTTAAAATTTTGTTTCTCGAAAATCCCTTGTGAGCGACGCATATGAAATGCCGATGTTACCAAAAGTATGCTTACTGAGTCCTTCTGAGCACCTAATATTTCTGATGTATAAAGTGCATTTTCGTATGTATTGCGCGAATTTTGTTCTATTACAAGTGCCGAATCGGGGAATTGAATCTTTCGAAGATAATCTTGTACAATTTCCGCTTCTGGTTTGAGTTTTTCAATTATTCTGCCACTTCCTCCGGTAAACAATATTTTTTTTACTTGTCCCGAATAATACAAGGGTAAAACTTGCCAGAGCCTATCAGCACTTTTATGAAAAAAGAAGCCATCTTTCCTGCCCATATCTGTCATACCTCCCAAAACTACCGCATAATCATACACTTTGTCTTTTTGAGGTTTGTGTTTCAACTCCCATGCCCCCATTAAACTCATGGCTATATATTGGTTGAATGAAATAAAGGCGAAAATAATAGCAAACCCCAAAAGGTATTTCCTTCTCTTAGGTTTTTTGGTGAAAAATGCCCATAGAAGCATGGCTAACAGCCAACTCATGGGCATGAAGAGGAATAAAAGTATTTTTGAAAGAATAAAAAACATATCATTTATTTTACAAAACCCTTATCGAGCAAGTATTGTGCTATTTGCACTGCATTGGTGGCGGCACCTTTGCGCAGATTGTCGGCCACTACCCACATATTCAGCGTTTTGGGTTGCGATTCATCTCTGCGCACACGTCCCACAAAAACCTCATCTTTGCCATTGGCATACAAAGCCATAGGGTATTTCAGATTCAGTATATCGTCGTACAAAATGGCGCCCGGGGTGGTATTGAGTATTTGCATCACATCGTTCATTTCAAACTCATGCTCAAATTCTGCATTCACGCTTTCTGAGTGGCCGCCTACTACCGGAACACGCACAGCGGTGGCTGTCAGACGTATGGTATCATCTCCAAAAATCTTACGGGTTTCGTTTACCAGTTTCATTTCCTCTTTGGTGTATCCATTGTCGGTAAATACATCGCACTGGGGAATGCAGTTTTTATCTATTACATACGGATATGCTTTGGTGTGCTCGGTGCCATTGCGCTCACCTTCCAATTGGCTCACCGCTTTTACCCCTGTACCTGTAACCGACTGGTATGTAGATACCACCAGGCGATTCAATTTATATTTTTTGTGTAAAAGATTCAGAGCTACCACCATCTGTATGGTTGAGCAGTTCGGATTGGCTATGATTTTATCTTCTGGGGTGAGTACATCGGCGTTTATCTCGGGAACCACCAGTTTTTTGCCGGGATCCATTCTCCATGCCGAAGAATTGTCGACTACAAAAGTGCCTGCTTCTGCAAAGCGGGGAGCCCACTCCAAGGAAGTATTTCCACCGGCTGAAAATATGGCTATTTGTGGCTTCATGCTGATGGCCTGTAACATGCCTACTATGCTATATTCCTTGAAAATTTCTCTCTTCCAGTACTTTAAGCATTACATTACCTACCAGACCGGTAGCGCCTACAACAGCAACTTTTAATCCCATTTTATTTAAAAATATTAAAGGTTTAAATTATTAAATATCTGATTTTTATTTAAAAATGATTGTTCATTCTACAAATTCCATTTTTAACAATTTCAGATATGAAAGGTCAAAAATATAAAACCAAATTTGCCGTAGAAAATACCTAACATATTTTAACCAAACCTTAAGATATAACGTGAAGACTAAACTATTCTGGACTCTGGCTCTCAGCATTCTGCAATTGAGTATTTATGGCCAAATATACCAGTTCTACCAGCACCATAAGCGGCACATATACATTGCAGCATAGTGGCGATGCTACTGCTGCATACGACAATATGTCTATTTCGCTGGGCGGGATAGACCCAACTGTCGGTGATATGAGCTGGCAGTTTCAGATAAAACATACCAATACGGCTTCCAGCACCAATGGTTGGATAGTTTTTTTGTATGCCGATGCTGATGCAAGCCAAATGTTGAACAGCGGTGGCAACATAAATGGATATGCACTAGGCGTAAACACAGGAAGTACATTCGACGATATAGTTAAACTTTACTCTGTAACCAATGGCAGTTATACCTCCATATTGGCCTCTTCGCTCAATTGGGATACAGGCAGAACAAGCACTAACGATACTCTTGGAGTTAGAATAACGCGCAGTATGGCAGGCGAATGGGAAGTTTTTTTCGATACCCAATCTGGTGGCTTCAATAATCTCGTTTCTGTTGGTACTACTACCAATACTACACATACCAATGCTGCATATTTCGGTGTTTTATACAAATACACAAGTGCAAATATCAGAAAATTCTGGTTCGACGATCTCTCTATCACTGGAACCATTTCAACTTCTGCAATTACTGCAAATACGGCTGCCATTCCTGCCGCCTCTTTACCGCAAAATGCTCAAAATATTGTAGTTGGTGGTTTCAGAATATCCGTTACAGGCAAAAATACCACGCTCAATGAGGTAAATTTCATACCCAGTGGCACTTTTGGAAGCGATGATATTACGAACCTACAACTTTGGTATTCATCTGATTCCATATTCGATGCATCTGATGTCCTTTTGGATGAAACCACAAACATTGTCTCCGGAAGTCCTATTAGCTTTTCGGGTTTAAGTAAAATTTTTTCAAAAAATAATACAGCATACATTCTCATCACTGCTGATGTTGACCCGCACGCCATTGCTAATCATACATTCTTCTTCGAAAATACAGTACCGGGAGACTTGGTTTTTTCTGAAGGCTCTCTTACCGAGAATTACGTTGCTTCTAATACTTTTACCATTGAAGATGTAGTAGTAGAAACACTTGAATTGACAACCGGTTTTGAGAATAGCGACTTATGGACGGACTTTAGCTACAGCGATTTTACAGTAAATTCGGTTCAAGGTGTTTGGACAGGGAAAGGAATTTCCGCATCATCTACGTTTAAATACACAGGTTTACGGGGAGTATCGTTCAATACTTTAGGCGATTATTTGGAGTTTCCTCCCATTAATAATCCCGGCAAAATAGAATTCGACTCAAAACTTTCGAGCGATGGAACTGCTGACCTAAACAGATTGGCTGTACAAGTGCTCATTGGTGCAAACTGGGTCAATATTCATGATATACAGCAAAGTACAAGTACATGGCAACACAATACCATTTACATTCATCAGAAAGGGACAAACCTGAGGCTACGTCTTTATAAAAATTCGTATGAAAAAACGCAATACATTGACAATATAATTGTAAAAAGCATAGAGCATGCATATGATACGAGTAGCATTGCCGAAGTTCCTGTTAACCAACCTGTTTCGCAAAATATTTCATCGCTCAAAGATACTCCAGTTGAGGCAATTCATGTATTTTCATTCAACTTGACCGATAATGCACTTACTGATACAAAAAGCACAAAAATACGCATGCTCGAGATTCGGAATAAAAAACCAGTGGGCACTGCAATTTGGGACGCAACCATTCAAGGAGTCAGATTATACGCAGATGGCAATGAAATAGTTACATCAAGCTTACTGGTAAGCGATACGAGTTTGCTTATTTCGTTTGTAAATGATGATTTGGTTATAAATAGTGGCCAAACTCGGGAATTAGATTTGTATATTTATCTGAAAGATACTGGTATAGAAAAAGGTGCCACGCTTCAGTTTTGCATTCCTGCTACTGGTTTCAGTTTTGCATCAGATACCAGCGGCAGTGCCTTCAATACCAGCATTCCTGCAGAAATTGTTTCCGAAATACATACACTCAGTGTAATTGGTTCTCAATTGCAAATATTAAGTCAAACCCAGCAGACAGGCTTATCTTCTCCATTTGGCATAAAAACCGCAATAACCGATGTAAATGGAAATATAGATACTGCTGCAAGCGGACAAATAAGCTTGGGTCTGTTGAGTGGTGCTTCGGGTATACTCACATCGGCACTCAATCCCTTACTCAATCTGCCCACCAACAATGGCATTGCAGAATGGACAGATTTAGCATATAACACATTCGATACCATTCAATTACAAGTAAATACAAATATTGCTGGCATTACTACAATCACCTCGCTTCCTATAGTGATAGGAGATGTAGACAGCGAAATAGGCGCGCCAACGGTGCAAATTGCTTCTCAAGATGTTTCATCAGTAGCCGATTCAGTGCATGAAAAAGTTCCGATTTTTAGGTTCAATGTGACCGACACTGGTGCATCTGGTGGGGTTTCTACTTTTATTCAAGAATTTTATTTTAAAAATACAATGCCATATAATGGTGCTGATTGGACCAATTCCATTCAAGGTGCTGTTATTGAGGATGGTGATTCTGTATATTTCCCCTCGGATGTAGTCATCAACGATAATTACCTGAAATTGACATACACTACGCCCATAGAAATTGAAAACGATTCGAACAAGGATTTTGAATTGGCTATTTACCTGAATAAAAGCAAAATAATTGACAATAGCAGAATTCAATTTTATATAGATTCTGTAGATTACAATTGGAAAGCCATACAAGGTTCAGCACTTTTGGACATTCTTCCTGCAAAAGTATTTTCCAATATTTCTACCCTAAGAGTTATATCAGATACGCTCCTATTTGCAAATGTACCTGATACTGCATATACTAACACTTACTTCTCAGCAGACATAACGGCAACCGACAAAAATTTGAATATAGATACCGATGCAGACGCACTTGTTACCCTGAGTCAATGTGTAGGTACTGACCTCCTTGCTGCCGGCGAAGGATTAGTAAAACGCCTTTCTTCCGGAGTATTTCAATGGCGCTACTTACTTTTAGATTCGCCTGGTGAAAGAGGCTTATCTGCCAGTGCCAGCGGATACAAAACCGGGCTTACAGATACTTTCATAGTTTTGGGTGAAAATCTTTCGGATATACTTCCCGCTTTATCACCCATTGGAAATCAGAATATTTCATCATTAGCAGATTCGAGAACAGAAGCTACTGAAGTATTCAGATTCAGGGTTTCTGATGCAGGTCTGAACGATGATGCAACAACCTCTGTTACTAAAATGCGATTTGTACCCGGCTCAGCAAATTCCGCAAATTGGACACTGAATGTGGCCGATGCTTTTATCATGCACAACGCTGATACACTGGTGCACAGTATTATTTCAATTCATGACGATGCATTGATTTTCGAGTTTACTGATTTTCCGGTAGAGATCCCCTCCGGACAAACCGAAGCCTTTTCTCTATATATAGTATTGAAAAGTAATGGTATACAAGATGGAAAAACCCTTCAGTTCAAAATTCCTTCCGTTTACCATGAATGGGATACAGAATTATATACTTCAATTTTTAGAACAAACCTGTCTGCAGACGTTATTTCTCCAGAATCTTTAATTGATGTTATTGGAAATCAGATTGCTATCCTAAATAAGCCAAATTTCATCCCAGTAGATTCAAGTTTCTCTCTTTCAGTATCATATACAGATGCGAATCTGAATCTGGATGAAGATGCTGTAGAACAAATTTCCATTTCAAAAGCATCCTTGGGAGCAGGTAATTTTGAAATAGAAATTCCCTACACCTCATCTATAAATTTTGAAAACGGCATTGCTAATTTTCAAGGTCTACGATACAACACACAAGATACGCTCAGTCTCAATTTTTCTACATTTTCAGGAACATCGCTAAATGAGCAAGTATTTATATGTGGGAAATTTTACTTGGATGAAAATTTCAATCTAGGGAATTTTAATAAATGGAATTCTGATACTACCGAATGGATAATTCCAAACACAGCCAATCCATATGCCAAACATGGCCTTTCAAATGTGGCAGGAAAAAGCCATTTAGCAACCAACTTATTCGGATACGTTCAAGGCAATGGACTTACACATTGGGAATTTTCTATTTATACCGGAAATTGGAATCCTTCGTCCCTAAATAAATTTAATTTCTTTTTATTGGCAGATAATACCAATCTGGAATTGGCCCAAAATGGTTTCGCTTTTGGGATAAACAATCATAATACTTCTGGCCTTTTATCTTTAATTGAATTAAAAGATGGGATAAGTACGCTTTTGTTTGAAACAAATTATACATGGCAAGTATCAGATTCTGTAAATTTTCAGATTGAATATAATCCTGTTGGAATTTGGAAACTTCAGTACAAAGCGAAAAACGATACAGAATGGAATACCATAGAAAATATTCGGGGAAAAATAACTGATGACTTTGCCGCTACAGGTTTACTATTTGAGTATACCTCCACTCGAGCTGGGTATCTGGGTTTGGATGATTTAAAAGTGATTCAAATAAATTATCCACCCGCATTGCTTGAAGTGAAAGCTAATGCATTAGACACTGTAAAACTTATTTTTTCGGAAAAACTGCTTGAATCTGATGCAGAGAATATAGCCCATTATACCATCAAAAATTTTGATAATGATATAATTTCGGTGAATCAAGTAGTTCTAAATCCTACCAATGAAAAAGAAATTACTCTCATTACTGATTCTCTTGGGTACACTCCTTTAGAACTGATTATCTCGCAAATTTCGGATATTGAATCCACTCTTGCATATAATATAATCGATACATTTAGTCTCCCATACCGTCCGATGGCGCACCGCCTGTGGAATATTTAGAGTTACGCAACAACTCTTCTTATGATATTTCTTTAAATGGCTGGTCGCTCGTGGTGGGCAGTTCAGTGAAAAGTTTTGGAAATGTGACAATTAGCGCAAATGATTTCTTGATTGTCACCAATACTTCTGGTGCAGACACCCTCGATTTTTATGGTCAGGTGGTGGCCATGCTAGGTTCGTCTGACCTTACCAATGCGGGTAATACGCTGGTGTTGAGGAATGAATTGGGCGATACGATTGATATTCTCACCTATTCTTCAGCCATGTACCGTGATGCGGTCAAGGACGATGGGGGCTATTCGCTCGAACGTCGTAATCCAATGAATTTCTGCGCAACAGACATGAACTGGGCTGCTTCTGCCTCGACACTTGGCGGTACTCCGGGTTCAGCTAATTCTGTGGAAGATGGGTACATAGATGCGGTTTCGCCTATCATTCAAAGTTTTGCTGCTAAAGTAAATTCTGTGGATATTTTTATGAGTGAGAAAGTTGATACAGCACTCATCAGTAGTTCTTTATTTAATTTATTGCCCGGCAATATTTTG
>JAIFMY010000092.1 GCA_020048155.1 Bacteroidota bacterium | reverse complement strand
CTGAGTGTGATGGGCTCTTTGTAGTTGATTTCAGTAGGGTTATTGTCGAGGGTATAGGTGAGTTTTTGTTTGCCTGATTCGGCATCGGTGTAATCCATTTTTATGCGGGTTTGTGCATTTATAAATAAGGTATCGCGGGTAAAGAACTTATCGCCAATAAACTCGCTGAACATATCGGGGCCTGTAAGGTCAACATACACCTTGCTCACATTGTGCCTGTACACCAGGTTTTCGTATTTTTTATCTTCTATGGTTTTATTTTCCAGGCTGTCTACAGCATAGTATTTCACAACATGCAATCCGGGTTTTGAAGGCAAATAAAATGGGTCGGTATACTTTTTAAACTCAGCTCCGTCTATCGAAAATTTTACATCTTTTACCCCGATTTTGTTGTCTACCGCTGTGATTTTTAGTTTAGAACGGCCAGAGAAATATACCTGATTGTTTACAATAAAGCGGTCGCCCAATACATCGGTGGCAACAATAGGGGCACTTTTATCCAAGTAAAACTCAAATTTTTGTTCGGTCTCTTTGTTTTGCAACTTATCAATAGAATAGAAATAGAGTGTATGTTCACCTTCAGATAGTTGCTGTATGGGTATATTCATTCCATTGTAAGGAGTGTATGTCGCAGAATCGAATCTATAGTAAGTTTTGTCAACCCCTACTATCTGGTCGGTAGGTTCGAGGTAAATAACAGTGGCTGTGCTTATGATATTGGTATTATCCTGCTTGCTTATGCCAGTTACGTTGTAATAGGTAACAGGCGCGCTTACATCTATTGTAAATATGCGCTCATTTGGTTTTTCTACGTTTCCTACATTGTCGGTGGAGTAGTATTTGAGGGTTTGAGTGCCTTCAGCCGAAAACGGAATGTTTCCGTTATACATTTTGTAAGGTTCGCTATTTACGCTATAGTACAGTTTGCTTATTCCCGCCATGTCGTCTTTATTGGTAAGGCGTACATGCATGCCTACCCCGTAATATTGCGTTTTGTTTTTGAACTGGGTACTATTCTCAAAAAACGATTGACTCACAGGTGCAGTACCATCTGCATAAACCGAGAAGATAACTGCTTTATTTTCGATGGCATCAAAATGTTGAATGTGGTGTTCACCGCTGCCATCGAGGTACATAGGCTCAACTTTGTTGTATTGGGTGGGGCTGTTGCTTTGCGATAATTCATGTGGGTTGCCATCATTGGGCTTAGTGCTGATATACAAATACAATGGGAGGGAGGTTTGTACATAAAATTTGTTTACACTGTCGCGATAGCTAGTTTTGTCAACAGGTATTTGTTGTTGGGCCACCGTAGGTTGTATTCCCAATAATAAAGCAGTTATTGTGTAAGCAAGTAAAAGTTTTTTCATGATAAAGTAATTAGATTTTGATTTTTAGTCCGAGAAACATGATGTCGTCTACCTGAGCTTGGTTGCCCTGCCATTGATCTAAGGTTTGCTCAAGCAATGATTTTTGTTGGTCGAAAGGCAGGTGGTGATTTTCCTGAAATAGCTCACGCAAGCGATTCACCGTAAATTTTCGTTCGTTGGTAAGGTCGAATTGGTCGGTTATTCCATCAGAAAATAGATATAAGGTAGTATCAGTAGTAATGTCGAAAGTATTAAGTTTATAAATAGCTTTGCTGTTGCGTTCTATACCACCACCAAGCGATTTTTTCTCTCCGCGTAGGTGTTCAAACGCATTGTTCTGTACCATAAAAATTGGGCGTGTGGCTCCGGTGTAATACAATTTTTGGTTTAAGGTATCGTATGTACATATGGCCACATCCATACCATCGCGGTTGCTGTTGTTGTCTTGGTTGAGCAGTTTGCGAATGTCTTGGTTCATTTGCCCGCAAATTTGGTCGGGCATCTGCACATTGTCGGTTATTTGCCTGAGGAGGTTCATACCTATCATACTCATAAATGCACCAGGTACACCATGCCCGGTGCAGTCTACAGCCGCAAAAATAATGTATTGTCCAACCTTGGAACTCCAATAAAAATCGCCACTCACAGTAGCTTTGGGACGGTGTACAATAAAATGGTCGGCAAAAAGGGCATCGAAATGGTTTCCGCTCATGAGCATGGCATGTTGTATGAGCATCGCATAGTTTATACTATCAGTAAGTGAGGTTTTTTGTTTTTCAATTTCCTCTTTTTGTGCCAGTATTTTTTGTTCTGAGTTTTTTAGGTTGGTAATATCACTATCAATAAAAACGAGTTGCTTTATATTGTTGTATTCATCGAGTATGGGTGTTACAGTAGTTTGAACCCAAAGCTTTTGCCCCTGGTTGTTTTCCTGTTCGGCCTCGTATATGGTATTTTGTTTTTGATTTATTGTATTGAGCAACCTATTTATGACAGCATCGTTTGTGTGGGCTTCAAAAATGTTTTTTCCTTTTGCCAAGAAACCAGCTTGCGTATATCCATACATTTTTGTAAATCCTTTGTTTATCCAGCCTATATCACCGTTTTTGTTGGTAATCATAATTGCGTTTGAGGTTTCGCTTGCAACTATCGAAAGTTTTTCCAGCTCAATATTCTTACGTTCTATTTCGTCTTTCTGAATATTTATTTGCTCATTTTGAGTGATGAGCTGTTTGTTGAGTCGGTTTTTTTGCCGATAAAAAAGTAGGATAAGAAAAAGCCCAACCGATGTAAGTACAATGGCAGTAAGTAAAAACCAGATTTGCATGCGCTGTTTGTTGCGTTGGGTTTCGGCTTCTTTGAGTTCAGCTTGCTGCAACTGATTGTCTTGTTCGAGCAGTTTCTTCTGCAACTCGGTGCGCGTGAGGTTAGTATACAGGTTTTTATTGGTAGCGTCGAGTTGACTTATGTCTTTCTCTTTTTCAATCAATTCATTGTTTGCCAAACGTAGTTCCAGTTCTTTATTCAGTTTCTCTGTTTCGGTGAGTTTAAGTTGTAGCTGAGTTTCTTTTATGTTTTCCTCCACAGTTTTTACTTTCTGCATTTGCAATTGCTCATGAAAAGTTTTGTATAAACCGAAGTAGTAGTATGCTTTATCGCTTTGTTTGGCTTTCTCGTAAGTTTCTGAAAGCATTCCGTAGCAGCTTTTCATCTGTTCCATATCATTCATTTCTCGGGCAAGCGATAATGCTTCGTTCAGGTTTTTAATACTTTCGTCATATCGTTTCAGATTGTTCAGGGTAACCGATGTATTGATGAGTACCATGATGGTGCCTGTTTTGTCTCGGACCATACGTCTGTAATTGAGGGCCTTCTGAAAATAATCGAGCGATTTTTCGTAATTGGCCTTATCAGCGTATATCATGCCCAGGTTGTGGTTTATCATGGAACTACCGCTTTCGTTGTTGAGTTGGGTGTTAAGTTTCAATGATTTTTCGTAAAATTCTATGGCAAGTGTATAGTAATTGTGCTCCCAGTAAATAAGTCCAATCTGGTCATAGTATCTGCTCTCTTCTTTCTTGTCGCCGGCTTTTATTTGCTTTTCAGCATTCAGAAGTGCCTGGTGTATAGCAAAAGTATCTGCTGGCAGCAATTGAATCTCATTTTGAGCCCGGATGATACTCATGTTTGCTATTATGAATACTATATACAGGAACAGGTGTTTCATCTAAGATAGAATTAATAGTTTCTTGTATTCTAAATGATTACAAATTAAATCCACATTGCGTATTATCATGTTTAAAGTCAGAAGTAGAACAAATTTGAAAGCATTCTTACATGGATATGAAGTATGGAATACATCTTATTTTTCTAAATCATAAGATTATAAACATATTAGTAATCAATGTTTTAATTTACTTTTTATTTTATTTAGTACTTCAAATTGCACGATATCTGATAAACGCTAAGGTAATGAAAAAATGGGATTCTCATACAAGGTGAATGTTCAAATTAGTATGAATAGAAACTGAGTGGCTCACTCCAAAGTGAGCCACTCAGTCATTGAATAACTGCTCACTCCAAAGTGAGCCACTCAGTCATTACTTAAGCACCAGTTTCCAATGTAGCATAGACTCAGATTCTGCAACGAGCAGGAATTGGTTTTTCTGAAGTACCCTGAATGAGGATATATTAGATTTCTCAGTATTGGCCAGTATTGAGCATATTTTTTCCTGAGAGCGAGCCCATTCTATGATGCCGGCTACCATTTCGGTCATAAAACCCCGACCCTGAAATTCTTCGTGCGTACCATATCCGATTTCAATTTCGCCTTCTTCGTTGGGTTCACCCATCATGCAAAGTTCACCTACCATTTTGTTGTCGGTTTTTGAAATGGCAGTCCAGAGCGTAGAGTACAGATAATCTTTGGAAGCATCTGCTAAACTCGGCAGTATGGTTTGCTCGAGTGCCACTTTCAATTCTGGCGAAATGCTGCGCTCAGATGGTTGTACATTCAATTCCACCTCAAGAGACGGATTGCTCTGTGCATATTTTACGAGTTGTGAATATGTGAGTGGTCTGATTATTAGCTGCTTGGTTTCTATCATGGTACGAAATGGTTTGTGTGCTATATTACTCAAGTTTTAGATAAAAAACATGGCACCGTATCAGCAATATTATCTTGTAAATATCAATCTTTTGTGAACAAGATATGCTATATTTATACATACAAACCCAAATGCGTATACCGATGAAAAACGATGCTCAAAGCCAACAAATAGGAAAAGGTACAAAGATATTCGCCATTGTATTGCTCATACTGGTGCTTATACCCACTTTCTGGCGTGTTTTTATGCACGATTTTCCCATACTCAGCATCATTTCACTCACCGTCATGGATGTAAGCATCAGTGCGTTGCTTATATTTATACTCGCAGTAAACCCACTTAAATATGTGTATATATATAGCGGATTGTATCTGGCTTTCATGGCCAGTTATTTGTACACATATATGCCTGCCGATTTTTGGGAATGGTTCGGAACCATGGTGGTTTTCTTATTCCTGTGGTATTTCGTTTTCCCGAGGTTACATACACTCACACCATACGTAATTGTCGGATTGTTTATTAGTTACATATTTGTTATTCGCATCATGATTCTCGAGATGGACTATGAAGAAGCCAAGAGAAATCTCGAAAAGCAAATTCCGCATATAGTGGCGGCTGAGGCTATGCATCAAATATGTGGATATGGCAATCGGTATTCGCTGGCCGGAGAAAGAGTGCATTGGTATATATACCGGGAAGATGGAAATTATATGACAACGTTGGGCAAAATGAAGTCTTTGGCAAAGAATTTTTACAATGAATCTGAGGCTAAAGGCTTTGATTATCTGAAATTGAACGATTTGACGGCTGTGCAAATCCCGAGCAAGACCGACAGTACTGAAATGGTGGTTCGTTTGTCTGGAAAAACCCTCGGAAGCCCCAAGGAGGCAGAAGGATTAGAGATGGTGGATGTGATGGTAGAGCCCTTTGAGGTGGTTTTGAAAAAAAGTACCGATGGACTATGGCGCATGAAGCAAGCGCCTGATAGTATTGTTTTTCAGGCCATTAAAAATATCAACTAGCCCATAAGTTTATCCGGAACCCATTATCTTGAATCGCCAAGCCACACCAGACTCTCTATAACCGACAATTCCTCAGCAGAAGTGTATTGTTCTTTGAGATCGGCCAAATAATCAGCAAATTCAGTAAGGTTGCAAGGTTGGTAGTAGTGCTGAAGCATAAGTACGTCAAAATCGAAGCTAAACGGACTGTCGTGTATGGCTTCGAATAGGTCTGCCGATGGGTAATACACTTTGGAGGCATCTAAAAGAATACCATCGCAGAGGGTGGGGTAAAAAGCGCTCACAGCATTGCCATCTAGCAGCATACATTCGGCATAATAGAATTTGAAAGATGGCACTAGGGGAAATGCCCCGGATATCTGTTTGTAAATTTCGCATTTCATGGTATAATTATCTCCACCAAGTCCTTCGTATTCTGCCCCATATTGTGGTATAAAGCTTTTGTTTACAAGCATTACGGCATCTTTACTCAGCGCAGACTGCGAAAGTACATATTTAATTACTTCCTCTATTATTTGCTTTTCGGGTTCGCCGCTCATTACCAATTGGCGCAAATGTCTGGCCTGAACTGTACTATCTGCCTCTAATCCTAGTTTTCCGATATAGTATTCCAACGACATAGTTACAATAATTTTCTTTTTCCAACAATTACTGGCTAATTTATAAAAACTCAGTTGCAGTAGGGGATTTATCTGCAGCCATCCAGCATATTTATTAAGGGGCTGCTGAAAAATAAAATTCTCACAGTAATTTAATTACTTAGCTGATTTGTTTGCATGAATTGGAACAAACAACAAATACTAAAAATGAAGTTATACATGCACATAAGATGATTAATAAGGTAATAAGGTTGTATTCATTGATTCTTTTAATTTCTACTTTGGTTTGAACTATCGATAAGGTTTTTTAAGACCTTATTTTCGGTTAAAACCTTAGTAGAAAATTTTTCAAGTAACAAAGATTACCTTATTACCTTTTTTTTAATGAATACGGTCGAATAAAATGTGGTATAAATAGGACTTATGAGAGAAGCTGAGTTTTTCAGCAGGCCTTATATAGGTCCCCGCTTGTAGAAAATTATTTACCCGCAAAATGGGGGCATTCCGTCCCTGCACGTATATGCTATGCACAGAATGCCCTGATTCAAGGAGAAAAGCATGTATCAAAAATTACTTTTCGGTATCGGGTTCTTCCTTGTAAAAATCTTCTTGGGTGCTTTCGTTGTTCTGAATTTTCCGGCTGTAGTTTCTGCGTGCATTTTTTTCCTGAGCAAAATAATCGTTCAAGCCTTCTTCGGTTTTACTAAATGCTACGGAATTATGTATGGAAAGTGATTGGGCCATTTTGTCAACATCGTGGTCGGTGCCAATATAAGTAAAAGTCCAATTCTGGGTTTTCAACTCCTCTATCATTTCCTTTATCATTTTTCCGGTATATTCCTTCGATGCGTTTTCTTCGCCATCGGTAAAAATGGTAACCAGCACATTGTAATTCTGCTGAGCATTGAGTATCATTTTTAGTTTACTCACCCCAAAACCAATGGCATCGTACAGAGGGGTAGATGCAGCCGGATTGTAGTTGCTGTCGTTCAGTTTAGCCAACTTGTTTACAGGATCGGCCAGGTGGTGAATTTTACTGCCTAGGCCATTGAATGACACGAAAGATACAAAATGCATCTGATCCGGAAACTCTTGCTCTATTCCTTTTACGGTTTGTACTATTTCGTTGAATCCCTGTATGGTTTTCTTTTTTATAGAATCCATAGAACCACTTTCATCCAGAATAATAAGGTTGTGTACTTGTTGCTTCTCGCTCATGGCGTTTGTTTTTTTAGTGTGAATAATTGTGTTTTGGGTAATAGAAAGCCCGTAAAATGTGAAAAAATCGCTCTATATGGCCATCTATTATTTCCTGCAAATTACTACAATTTTATGTCTTTTGCAAAATTTTGCAATGAATTATATAATGGATAAAATGTTAAACCCTACTGTATGTCAAAAAATGATTTAAGGGATATTGAAGTTGATTTTTTCTTAAAATCACAAAATGGCGTGTCCTGCATCTTCTATTATCATCTGTTCGGGGTAAATGATGATAAAATTGTAATCCTGAAAAAATTTGGAAAGCATTTTGGGCAAACGCGCCTGATGTGGCGAAAAGGAAACACTTCCTTCTCTGGCACTGATGAATATGAGAAGATCGGTAGTTGTGAGCTGAGATTGCTGCCGGATAAGGCCTTGAGACAAATTCAGAATTTCTTGAGAAAATTTCTTATGCGAATCTATGTGCGTCATTTTATCTGCAGTAATGCTCAGAGATTCGGAATCGCCATATAATGATATGTTTGCATTCAAATTATTTGACAATCTGATGAGGCTTGCAACCCATTGCATATAGCCTTTCTCCAAAAAGCAGTTTCGATCCAAATATACTTTTATATGCTTTATAGATTTTATAGGGCCTATGAGTTTAGTAACATAAATATTGTGCGAACTGAGATCTAGCAATTGATTGAGTACCCCGCCAAATAGTCGTTCGGTTAAGCTCAGGTGCCCATTCCAGCCAATAATGAGTTGGTTTATCTGAAGCTCTTTGATTGCTTTTACTATCGCATTGGCCACATTGATATCTACCCTGAAAATGGCTTCGAGTGCCTCTTTACCAAGTTTTTTTTCCTGATATATACTTTGCATGAAATGCTTAATTTCTGCTATTTTGCTTTCCAGTCTTTCATCGTCGTTTACTATAGACAATGCATAAACCGGTGCCATGCTGTTAGAGCTACGCATGATAAAAGCAAAGTTGAGCAGATTGAGCATAGTATTAGGGTTGGCCAGAGGCACAAGTATACGCTGGTTGCGGGTACCGGTAAGTGTAAGTGTCTCAGATGATTTTATGGCTAGAGTACGTGCATGATGCTCCGTTACAAGCGAGCTCACCAAGCTAGAAACAAGTATAAGCAAAATTGTACTATTAAGTATTACCTCATTGAAATAACCAATCTCATGTCCAATTGTTACAACGGCTATAGCAGCCGCAGCATGGGTATTGCTCAGGCCATATATGATAAATCGCTCTGTACGTGAGTATTTCAGTACTTTCTGTGTGATATATGCCGCTAGGTATTTAGCACCCAAAGCTGCTGCGACCAAAGTGGTGGCAACTTTTAAGGATTCTATGCCTTCACTCAGAAAAATATTGAAATTTATAATCATGCCAACACTCAACAAGAAGAATGGAATGAAAATGGCATTTCCAATAAACTCAATTTTGCCACGCAGCGGAGCATGGTGGGGTATCAGTCGGTTGAACATAAGGCCAGACATGAACGCCCCAATGATGGGCTCAAGTTGCGCTAGCTCCGCCAAATAAGCTGAAAAGAAAAACAAGGTAAGTACGAATAAATATTGGCTTACGCCTTCTCCTTCGAAAATTCTGAAAAACCATTTCGCAACTTTGGGGAGTAAATAGAATACTACAATACCAAATACCGCGGTAGAAAGTATAAATCGAACCCAAAACCAGACAGTAAGATCTCCCTCCTTTTGGCTGGTAATAATTGCAAGTATTACAAGTGCTAATGTATCTGTAATTATGGTACCACCAATGGTAGTAGTTACAGCATTGTTTTTGTGCACCCCTAGCCGCATAAGTATGGGGTATGTGAGCAGTGTATGCGAAGAGAATATACTTGCAAGCAGTATAGATGAAAGAATGGAATAACCGAATACAAAATAGCTAAGTAAAGAGCCTATAGTCAATGGAATAGTGAAGGTAAACAAACCGAAAATAATACTTTTAGTTTTATTCTTGCTGAAATCGTCTAAGTCAAATTCGAGCCCGGCCAAAAACATGATGTACAAAATACCTACGGTGCCAAACAAGATGATGGCAGAATCCCTTTCAAGCAAACCTATGCCATGTGGTCCAATGAGAGCACCTGCAAGCAACAAACCTATGAGGCCTGGTATTTTGTAACGCTGTAGCAAAATTGGCGCCAGCAGTATAATAAACACTACAATGGCAAATACCAGTACCGGGTTTGTTATGGGAATTTCAAAATGACTATGCATCTATAGTTAGGTTATCTTCATGTTCATAAAAACAAATTTCCAAAATATCCCAACCTTGCGTTGGGTAGCATTCAAAATTATGACTATTCAATCACACTTAATAACTCAAATTGCTTGCTTTAGTATTTTTAATACTTTTTTTGTTAATTATACATGTTAATATTATATATACTAAACATGTCCGGGACTTTCAGTGGATCTGGTTATGATGATTTGGTGACCGCAATCATCGCATTTTAGGTGATCTTTGAAATGCGATATAGTGATGGGGTATGTTTGGCTTCGATTCTGATAATAATTGGTGGTGATTATCGTCTTATTATTTCCAGAGTAAGAGGTTTTGGTAGATGAACCAAGATATTCTCTCCAACTAAAGGTTCTGGTTGTATGTATTTTATCTGTATTTTCAAGATATTCTATTGCCAATGTATTCAATTTATGACATTTACGACATCTGTTGCGGTCTATCATTTCATGGTTAAAACCCGTTATATCTGCTCGTCTATAGCCATATACAAATGAAATAAGCATTCCTATGGTGAAAAAAATAGGCATAGGGTAAAATATCTGAATAAGCATGAAAAGGAAATATACATAGTAAAAGGCCAAAAATGTGATGTAATTGAGCCATTTTACCACCAGGTTGGGCAGGGGGCGAAATTTAGATATCCAAGGATAAGTGTATTTTGCAAGGTAGACCGGAAGAATAAAAAATAATGCCAGTATCCCGAATTTTAGTATGGTAAACAGAACTTTCAGTATGGTACTATCATCGGCTAGTTCACCCAGGTATACAAATAGAGGCAAATTCCCGATATTGAGTCCGGTGCCTAAGCTAATGTTTCTGAAAAGCGGCGCCATAGGCAACTTTTCAAACCAAAGGGCTTGTGAATTGCCTGTAAGACTATCGGAAACAAAGCCAGAACTGTTGTAAAATAAGAAAATGCCTTTGTAATGTGCAGCGTTTTTAACAATAATAAAATCGGAGAAATAAACACGTTTTATATCGCCTTTTATGTACACTGAAGTTGGTATCCCGTATGCTTCTGTCAATTCTTCGTATCTTGTTTTTTTTGCCTTGTCAATAAAATTTTGGTGAGCGTATATGGCAGTCTGTTCTGAGTAGTGTTTAATACTATCGTGCAAATAGGGTTTAAATTGATAAACACTTACCCATGCGCCCACTTTATTTGCGTTTGTTGCATATGCGAAAACATTACTTTTATCTGTTTTCTTATAGTAAAGCGTGTCGCCGGGTGCGAAGACAAATGCGATTTGTTTTCTAAAATCTGGTTCTGAGTATATTTCAAAAGTATCGGCCACACACATCTTTCTATTTTCAGCGAAAGATAGCTTGTCTAGCCATCCTATTTGTCCATTCTGAAACTTTACCTGATATTCGCCATATCGGCATATAGCCCTAACTTTTTCGCCTTTAGCGGCAAAAAACATTATGAAGGTTGTGTCGGTAGCAGCTTTGTAATATACAGGAGATTTTTCGACTACGGTGAGACTAATGGTGTCTTGCGACAATGTTTTGAGGCTAATTGTAAGCACCAAAACGAATAGAAGAATTTTTTCAGGTTTCATTTTTGATTAAAAAATTGAAGTATTGTAAAGCGAACTAATTTGCTATTTAGCTTGAATCCGGAGATTCATTCTTTAAACGGATACAATACCAAGAAACCATCGTACAGACTATTGTGCAGTATGGTAGCATGTTTTTCCATTTTCATGGGGTTGAAATGCAGTTTGCACCCGGTAAGATTGAGTTTCCTCAAATGTGAGTATAGCTTGCGGGCATCTTTTCGCATTACAGGATGCTCTTTTTTCCCAACCGAGATATAAATATACTTAGGAGGGGTAGTCATTTGTAATGGCATAGCATCCGGATAAGTAAGCAGGCTTTGGTTGTCCCACCACAAACTGGGGCTTACAATAAAATAATGTGTAAACAAATTTGGCTTTTTGGTTAAAATCTCTGTTGCAAGCAATCCGCCTAGAGACTGACCTATGATGTACGCCGTATCTTGGGTCCTAAAATGGAATTCTATATAAGGTTTAAGTTCTTTTTCGAGGAAAAGTATAAACTGATCTGAATGCCCTGTTGTTGGATACTCTTTTTGCAAATCTGCCAAATCTGTATGGTAAGTAAAATCTCTTTTTCTATCCACATTCACAATTCCAACTATGATAAACTCAGGCATCTGAAACTGAAGATTGAAAAACTGAAACAGTCCACAGATATGTAGAAAATCTTCATTCATTCCACCATCAAGCACATATGCCACCGGATATGCTTTAGTAGAATCGTAATTTTCAGGAATACTTATGTTTAAAAATCTATCTTCATTTAGAATCAGCGAATGTAACTTGTGGGTTTCTCCAATAGTCAAAGGATACGATTCAGTTTGTGGGTATACCATTGTAGGCACCGCCACCAGCAAGAGTAGAAAAAATGGGAATAATTTATATGCCATATTCAAAGCCTGTATTAGTAATATATTGTAAACAAGGAAATATTTGCATATCCCCATGTAATATCAAAAATACTCAAATAATGGCAATTTAAATGCATAAAAAAATGCAATCTGAACCAAATTGCATGTTCAGACAATTATCTGAAAAGCAATTTGGCAAAGATTGCAATGAACCCTAATATGCACCGTATTTTTACTTGAGCAAGTCTTTAAGTTTGTCCAAGGATAAGTATTTAAAATTTTGTGATTTTAGTTGTTTCCCGTCGTGGTTAAAGCCATCCTGAAAAACAGCAATCCCGCCAGGGAAGTTTGGAAGATTACCCACCGATAAAACATCAAGACCATCAGTCTCTTCTACACCGTCAAAGGAGCCATTTACTATTTTGAAAGAACCGAGATATGAGTCCTCATTTCCTAATTTATAAATTGCGTACGAAAAATTACCTTGAATAGAAGCCATGAGATATTTCTGATTGTTATATTCAAAAACACTAATCCCCTCTATGTCATACGCTATGTTTTTGTTTGAACTGGTATCCGATTGAGCAAGTCTGGTCATAGTTGTATCAGCGTCAGGCAAAGCATTCATTTTGAAAATACCCGATTCTTCAACACCTAAATATAGGGTATTGGTAGCATCGTCGGCGGCTAAAGCTTCTGGTTGGCTGCTAACACCAAATTTACGAACCATCTTAAAATTAAGCCCTTTTGTGTTTTCAGCGTTTATTTCCCACTGCTCAAAATCCCCTTCTTTTCCGTTTACAAAAACATAAAAAGCCTTTGTCTTTGCATTTTTATACAAACATATACCATATACTTCGCTAACTCCCGAAGGTATATTGGCAATTGTATCAGTAAGCATTGCACTGTCTTTATCAATCAAGAATAGTGATATGGCATTGAGCGAACGGTTGCTACCAGCCACCAATACATATTCTTTGCCTTTAAAATTAAAACCATCGCGCAAGTCTACATTATTGATTTTGCCGGCAGGAATGAAATTTTTAGTTTTTCCGCTTAAATCAAAAGCATACAATCCGGCTTTTTTATTGGTACCTAATATCAGACTTAATTCAGGCTTGGCAGTGTTGTACCATATAGCAGGATCATCAGCGGAATCATCGAGCGAGTCGGCCAGAACATTATCTGTTTCTACGTCTGCCTCTACTGCAAACGAAATGAGCGATTGAAGGCGCACTGCTTCAGCATATTTGGCAGAGTCCTCGCGTGCTTCTGCATTGCGTTCAGCTTCTTTTACTTCGGGTTTGTTGTTGCAAGCCCAGATGCTTAGACTCAAAAACAACATTAGAATAAGATATTTTTTCATAAGTATTTGATAAAAAGTTAAGTTTAAAAAAGAACCTGAATACAAAGGGTATTCAGGCTCAACTTTGCAGGAAGTTTAAAAACAAAAATCTAATTAACCTAAAAATTACCTATATTAAAATTTGAATTTTAGTCCAAAATTGAATTTAATTCCATAATACTCAGATTGAACTGTACGTTCGCTTATTCCGGCATATGTACGCAGTGGCTGATTGAGCAGGTTGTTGACATCGGCAGTTAGCTCAAGATATTTATTCAATTTATAGTTTGCATTTACATCTAAATAGTTGACAGCGTCATAGTAGTAATCGAAAAATTTCTCTTCACCAAAACCACCATCATCGTTTACATTGAGGAATGCAGAAGTGTGGTTGAACGAAACCCTTACATCCATGCGTTTTGTGTCATAAGCCAAGCTTACGTTATAGCTGTGTTTTGGTGAACCTGCTAAAGGCAATTTTTCGTCTTCGCGGCCTTCAAACTCTATGTTTTTCAACTCAGATTGTACAAAAGTATAGTTTCCATAAAAACTGATGTTTTTGAGGAAACCTGGCAGGAAATCCATTCTGCGAGCGAAACCAGCCTCAAAACCTAGCAAACTGGCATCGGCTATGTTCATAGGTTTGCGATAGTCTTTGTAAGTAACTCCGTTGAATACATAATCAGATTGGTACTCCCATGCAATAACATCTGTAAGGCTTTTGTAGAATACACCACCTGAAAGCACACCTACGCTTGAGAAAAAGTTCTCATACATAAGGTCTAAGTTCATAGATTTGGTTGGGACTAATTCAGGATTACCAAATGATATTGCCTCATCATCACGGTCAATTTGTTGGTATGGAACCAAATCATAGTAGTTTGGACGGGCCAAGGTATTGGTATATGCAAAGCGAAGGTTCGATTTTTCGGTCAATACATATTTCAAATGCAATGCAGGCAATACGTTAATATAATCATCGTTTACTTTTTCGCTGTTTGTAATTGTAGGTTCAGCTCCGGCATCTTCTTCATCGGCAGAAGGTACGTCGTATATGCGACCTTGATACTCGAGCATGGTTTGCTCCATACGCACACCCACCATGGCTTTCAGACGTGAACCAAAATTCTGGGTTAGCATCAGATAACCGGCCATAATATTTTCAGAGGCTTCAAAGTCACCGGCTTCTTCTTCTAAAACGTAATCAGATTCTTCAAATTGAGCTTCATCGTACAAGTTTATTTTATCGCTTATTTCTGGTTTCACAAAAGTACCAATGCGATAGTCTCCGGCCATAAAGTTATCTTTAGTAGCATCATAGGTGTTGGCCAATGCTAAATCAGTAAAGCCATCTTCATCTACGGGTTCGTATTCTTTCAGCCAGTTGTCGCGCATTTTAGATTTTCCACGGTAACGTACACCCAATTTTAGAATATTAGCATAGTCTCCATCCATAAGAGGCAATTCAAAATTCATTTTGGCATTTTGATCCACTTCCTCAGTCCACTGATATTGTTCGGTCAATTCATCAAATTCATATGCATTGGTGAAATTTTCATAATCTACAGCATTTTCAGTAAATGTGATTACTGGTTGCTCTTTGTCGGCTAAATTTAATGAAATGGGTACACCTTCTGCTTTCACTCGTAAATAACGCTCGTTAGGTCTTTCTTCAGAAGCTACCGAATAAGCAACAGACCAATCAAGTTTGGCTTTACCAAAATAATGGTCGCCACCAAAGTTAAAGTTATACATACGTTGATCTTCCAATCGTGCATAGTTGTTGTCTTTTACACCAAATTTAAGTTGGCGGCGCACTTCAGTAGTCCATACTCCTGCGTCTTCTTCAATATCAGTGTAAGTCAAGCGATAGCGATTTTCCCAGTCGTTGCGATGGTTAAGTATGCTGTTGAAATATAAAGAATGGTTTTCGTTAAATTTAAAATCGAACGATGCGCTATAGCTTTGGCGCAAACGCTCTATATAATATTGGCGTACTTCAAATTCTTCAGGATATGCGCTACCATCTTTGTCATTCTCATCAGAATAATTCCAAGTTGCTTCCATATTGTCTGAGCCAAGTTGGTTATCGTAAATCGAAGCACTCACTATTACACCCAATTTGTCGTTGAAAAATCGGTTTCCGTATGTGAGTTGTCCTTTGTAAGTAAGTTTTTCAGAAACAAAGTTCCAACCTGTACCCAACTTGCCTGATATTTCTTGTTTGTAAGGAGCCGATTTGGTTACTAAGTTCACAGAACCTCCAATTGCGTCAGCATCCATATCCGGTGTAAGTGCTTTATTAAATTCTACAGCTTGTATCATGTCCGATGGTACAAGGTCGAGCTGCACAACACGGATTTCAGCTTCTGCTGAGGGAATACGCTCACCATTTACGGTTATTGAGTTTAGTTCTGGAGAGGTGCCTCTTATGTTACCAAAGCGAGCTTCGCCCTGATCGTATTGAACATTTATACCTGACAGCCTTTTTAAAGCATCACCAATGTTTGAATCTGGAAATCGTTCAAGTTGCTCATAACTTATCATATTAGTTATGCTTATTGAATTTTTCTGATTGTTCATAGCCTTGGCTTCTCCTACCAAGCGCTCGTTTATAACCACCTCGCTGAGTTCTAATCCTGCTTCCAAAGCTATATTCAGAGTAGTGGTTGAGCCAGATTTTATTTCTACTTCTGATGAATAAGGTTTGAAACCTATGTAACTCACTTTAAGGGTATATTTACCAGGTTCTATTGACGAAATGTTGAACTCTCCCAACATATTTGTGACACCCACAAATTGCGTGTTTTCAAGCGTTACACTTGCACCTGGCAATGCTTGCTTATCGCTTTCGCTTACAACACCCCTTAGATTGCCTTTTTGAGCTTGGGTTTGTCCTATCGTCAACAGTATAATGAATAGTAAAGTAAAAATTCTCATATGATTTATTTTTAGTTTCATTTTCGAAACCAAAAGTAGGATTGAACGGTAAACTGATTTGGAATTTATTATTAAGAAATAGTAACTATTGCATCTCCTCAAAATTAAGATACGGCCAGTGAGTATACTATCATTCAGGTTTAATGCGGATTATTAGTATGTTCCCTTTTGATTTTGTATTGGTTTTATGAAAATCATATTTTTTATGGGATTTAAATATCAAACCAGTAATATTTCATATGCAAACATTGGTGTATGGGGGTCTTGGTATGCCGATTTGCGTATTTCAGAGTAAACAACCAGTTAGCACTTTATTTTTTTTCTTATTTCAACTGCAGTATTGAAATGGTTAATGAACGAAATAGTATACACCAGCATGCATAGGCATTTCATGCTGGTACTGGAAACTGTTTAATGGTTTATTATCAGTTGTTATACAAAATTAATTCAAAGAAAAAATATCATTTCATGCCTTCGTATTGGAATGTTTAAATCGCTTCTTGAGAGGGTATTGAATTTGTATAAAAATATGCTTTCATGCTATTTAAAGTAATGTATGCTCAATTCTATTTAGTCCGGTGTTAGATTCTTTGCCATATCATATTATCAATCTTATGCTAGTACTGAGAGGTGTTATGCAAGAAGGTTTGTTGCGAGAAAGTGATTAAAGACTATGTTCGGAAATGTTTAATAGAGAAAATTGGATAACGAAACTCTACTTAGGGTCTGCTGAAAAATAAATATCTCACAGTAATGTAATTACTTAGATGGTATGGTTGCATAAAATAGTACAAACATTGAATACTAATTGTGAAGTAATATATGCACATAACGGTTTTAAGACCTTATTTTCAGTTAAAACCTTAGTAGCGAATTATATCGAATAGCAAAGATTACCTTATTACCTTATTCTATTGAATGAATATGCTCGAATAGAATGTGTTATAAATAGGACATATGAGAGTGTACTAGTTTTTCAGCAGACCCTACTTATCAAGGCGATCAAGAAATTGCAGTTATCTTTTTTTGAAAATAATAGTTGGTGGAGATATGCATAAACAAGTATACTCACCCATTTTTAGCATTCGCTAGCTCAGCCTGAGCATTCACAAAACAGATTATAATAACGCAGGCTTAGAGTTCAAACCGTTTCATGAATGTAAAACCGCTTCTATTCCGGTTAAATTCAAACCTGATGAATTTCTTCGTTTGGGATTTGTATAGCAAAATATGTTTTTCCTGAAAATTTTTGATTATAGAGTCACCAATTGAGCAAGAGTCATACAAATTAATCCAATCATCAGAGTAAAATATAAATTCTGAATCTTTATCTTGTAATGTAAACTCTCCTGCTCCATGATTTTTGAAATTTATGAATTTGTTTATAACCAGTCCTTTATATGAATCTTTATGCAAATCGGTTTGGTAATAGTCTTCGTTGTTTCCAGTTTTTATGAAAATAGAAACGACTAGAATCACCGCAATCAAAGGAGAGAAAATGAAAATCTTTTCCTTGGTACTGAGGTTTATGAGTTTATCGTCAGATTGCATTCGAATGTTGATTTGACATATTGCTCTGCTTGATTAAAATTTTTTTTTCACATTCACCAGTTCTGCAAGTGCATTTGGATGCTCTTCTAAATGTGTACCCACTACCGCCAAAGTAGCACCAGATGTGTATGCATCGGACAATTGGGTTGTCGTACGTATACCACCGCCTGCAATGATGGGAATTTGTATATGATTGGCAATATGCCTTATGGTAGCTGGTGGAACGGGCATACTGGCTCCGCTGCCTGCCTCAAGATATATCAGTTTGTGTCCGAGCATGGCTCCGGCCATGGCAGTAGCAAGTGCAATATCGGGTTTCATGCTTGGTATGGGCATGGTTTGGCTCATGTATTCTACCGATGTGCGCGTACCGCCGTCAATGAGAATATATGAGGTGGGTATAATTTCCAATCCGCTATTCCAGAGGCTGTACGCAGCCGCTACATGCTGCCCAATCAGAAAGTCCGGATTTCTGCCGGAAATGAGCGAAAGCAATAAAAATGCATCGGCATCAGCTGATATCTGCATGGCATTGCCTGGGAAAATAACCACCGGAATGGTACTATTTTCTTTGATAATGTGCACTGCTCCTGCAAAAGAACTTTGAAGCAAACTGCCACCTACAAAAATAAAATCGCCTCCCAGATTGCACACATGTAATGTGGTTTCTGCGAGGCGATTAAGTGGATGTTTGTCAGGATCTATCAGAACTGCCAAGAGTTTAGTACCGGCAATCTGAGCATTCAGTATGGAGCTAAAAACGCTTTCAAGCATTAGTTAGCAGCCCAAACCATGATGTAATTTCCGTCCATGGCGGCATAGTTAAGTTCGTATTCTTTGAACTCACTGTCTGTCTGAATAAGACCTTTCATCTTGCCCGCCTCGTTTACGTCGAAGGGGGTAACACGCATTTGGTCTGTCCAGTTCAAGTTGCCTTTTCCATGAAGCTTGTAGAGAGTCTCTTTCGCACACCAGTGCAGGTGAATGCTGTGGTCGGCCAAATAGGGGTGAATGTTCTGATATTCTTCGGGATGCATAAAACGCGGCAAAACTTTGTAAATTTTATCGCTTATGTACTGAATATCAATGCCAACTTTACTTTTGTAGCTCACTATGATGGCTACATAATCGCCTGAGTGCGAAATACTGATGTTGTAAGGACGGTTTGCCAACTCGGGCTTTCCGTTGGTACTGTAAGTTATTTTAGCCTGTTTTCCGGCCAAGTGGTTGAGCAATACCCTGGCAGCCAATTTTTCCTTCTTTCGTTTAGAATTTTGGTACCGATTTAGCTCAACGAGTTGCTCGGGAGTAACCAGCTTTTCTAATTGCTCAACTGATTCAGTTATTCTCCATACGCCAAGAAAACTGCTATCATCAAGTCTTTTTTTCAAATAGAGTCCCATTGTACTATATTTAGGTTTGCAAGCGATGCAAATTTATACACGTTCTACGCAATTTTCCAAACAAAGTTTTCAACAAGCTGCTATTTTGGGTTTCCAGTTTACATATGTTACTGTAGTACAGCTAGTTTTTTTTATAGTATAGAAGTTTATTTAGATAGTGTATAAATAGCCATATTCAAGTTTTAAATACCCTATATATACAGCAAAAACTGTGCTGTATATTATTTTAAGGTACTGAATAGCAGATTAATTAAGTTTATTTAGCTCATTCCAGTTAAATGTTTCAATCAGGTGAATGATATCTGGTTTCAGAAAGTCTATCACTGGTGCGAGTGAGTCTTTGTTGGGGTTGTTGTTGAAATATAGTGCGCCTCTCAGATAATGGTGTACACTATCGGTCAGATAAAACTGCATGGGAGTGGCGGCATTTCCGGCTATGGTGTAGAAAATGCCGTATACTTTTTTCTCATTGTTTATAAATACCTGTTCGTCTATTGCATCGGCTTTTATAGCATGTTTGTATGCCAACTCGTGGCTGTCTTCGAGTATCTGATTCAGGTTGTTGTGCACCGGATGGTAGCTTATATACAATTTTGCATTCATGCCTGTAAGGCTTACATTTATCCAGTATGGTTGTGTGTTGCGGGTATCATCGGGCAAAACTTCGGCGTAAACCGGCATTTCAAAACGGTACGGAAGCAGGGTGTCTATTGCTTTATACTCTTTTTGCGGGAAACCAATTCTGAAATACCCACGAGGCTTGGGAATGTAATTTTCCTGGCATGAAAGTGCGAATATGCTTATTGTCAGTAAAATGAGTGATGAATATTTATGAAACATAGATGAATCCCCTTTTAAGTATGTATGCAATTAAACGTATTGCGTGACGCAAAAGTACAAAAGTGTTTGGCTGAATGGTGGTTTTTCAAAAAAATATCCCGACAATTTTGGTAAAACGTCGGGATAGGGAATGTCTTTATTGGATATGAAATGCTTTTAGCAAAGAGAATCAGAATGGCAGGTCGTCAGATTCTTCCTGGCTATAGTCTATGTCTTCTTCTGCAGGAGTGTTTGTATTTGTATTTGAAACAGGGGCTTTTGAAGCAGTATAAGTTCCATTGTTAGAAGGGGCAGATTGTTCGCTGCCTTCTTTTTTGCTTCCAAGCATTATCATGGTATCGGCCAAAATTTCGGTCATGTATTTTTTTGTACCATTATCATCCCACGACTTGGTTTTTATTTTTCCTTCTATATAGAGAGGGTCGCCTTTTTTTACAAACTTTTCAATGGTTTTGGCCAGACCACGCCATGCCACTATATTGTGCCACTCGGTTGCGGATTGTAATTCATTGTTTTTGTCGCGATATTTTTCTGTGGTAGCGAGTGTAAAATTGGCTACCGCGGTATCTTTATCAAGGTATCTTACCTCAGGATCTTTGCCTACATGGCCAATCAGTGTTACTTTGTTTAAGCCGTTCATTATGTTAGGTTTTTTAGTGTGTAATGAAACAAAAATAGAAATTGTAAATAGATAAAAAAATTGAAAATAGTTAATTTTGAATTTTGTAATAAAAAGGAAAGAAGTTGTTGCAAAAGTAAACTTCCCGAAAGGCTTTAAATTTTCGGGAAGTTGAAAAACAAAGAGTTACAAAAATAGAAATTATAATATTGTACCTTTTTGCAGGGATTTTAGCCCGAAAATCTATTTTATCACTCCCAGTTCTTTGCCAACTTTTATGAAAGCAGCAATGGCTTTGTCGAGATGCTCAGTTTCGTGTGCTGCCGATAGCTGAATGCGTATACGTGCCTGACCTTTGGCCACTACAGGGAAGTAGAAACCAATGACATAGATACCTTCTTGGAGCAAACGGGCTGCAAAGTCCTGCGATAGTTTTGCATCATATAGCATGAGCGCCACAATGGCTGAGTCCGATGGTTTCAGGTCGAAACCGGCTTTACTCATTCGTTCCATGAAGTAAGCCTTGTTGGCCATGAGTTTGTCTCTGAGGTGGGTGCTTTCGCTGAGCAGGTTGAATACCTCGAGGCTGGCGCCTACAATTGCTGGCGAGAGTGAATTGGAGAACAAATATGGGCGCGAACGCTGACGGAGAAGTTCTATGATTTCTTTTTTACCAGTTGTGAAACCACCCATAGCGCCGCCCAATGCTTTGCCCAGAGTTCCGGTAATGATGTCTATTTTTCCGGTTACGCCATGATATTCAGGTGTTCCACGTCCTGTTTTTCCTATAAATCCGGAAGCATGGCACTCGTCTATCATGATGAGGGCGTCGTATTTCTCGGCAAGTTGCACTATTTGATCAAGTTTGGCAATATCGCCATCCATTGAGAAAACCCCATCGGTAACAATCACTCTGAATCGTTGTGCTTGTGCTTCTATCAGGCGTTCTTCCAAGTCGGCCATATCAGCGTGTTTGTAGCGGTAGCGCACTGCTTTGGCGAGGCGCACACCGTCTATGATGGAAGCATGGTTCAGCTCGTCGGATATGATGGCATCGTCGGCACCAAACAGGGGTTCAAATACGCCTCCATTTGCATCGAAAGCAGCGGCATATAGTATGGTATCTTCGGTACCGAAAAATTCAGCAATCTTTTGCTCCAGTTCTTTGTGAATATCCTGTGTTCCGCAGATGAAACGCACCGATGACATACCAAAGCCATGTGTATCCAAAGCTTTTTGTGCGGCAGATATCACACGTGGGTGGGCAGACAGGCCTAAGTAATTGTTTGCACAAAAATTGAGGACAGTGGCACCTGTATTTAGTGTTATTACTGCAGATTGTGGCGAAGTGATGATACGTTCGCGTTTATACAAACCGGCTTCTTCAATAGCTTTCAGTTCAGCAGCCAGAAAGTCTTTTATTTTTCCGTACATAGATGTATTTTGTTTAAATTTTAAGCCAAAATTAGTGTTTTTTATATAAGTACCGTTAATGAGAATACAGGGAGTTATGGGTTATTTTCTCATTTTCATTATGTTGTAAAGCACAATTTTTAATCACCAGGGTATTCAATTTTCTTTCCATTCCTTCACCATAGCCAGTTCAGGGTAGTATAAAAATGCGCGTACAGGCAGATTGTACATCTGCAAAAGGAGCTTGCTATATTGGGCTACTTGCGCCAAATGCTCATCGGCAGGTTTGGCAAATTTGAAATCGATGATTTGTATTTCGTGCTCATTCATGACTATGCGGTCGGGTATATGTAGGTGGCCGTACATGTCGAGCAGTGCTTTTTCTTTTATAATGGTCCATTTGGGTGCAAACCAATCGGCAGCTATGGGAGCCGAAATAATGGCAGCCAATTTCGTTTTCAATACAGGAATCTCCGACCGATTTATAGAGCCTCGGGCGTATAACTTGGTGATGCTGTTTTCTAAATCATCCGGAGTATCTATGGTCGAAAGTACTTCATGCATGAAAGTACCATATTCTTTTTGTTGTTGAATATACGACAGGCTCATGGAATAAAAATCGGATGATTTGTGCCTGATTACAAGTTTGTTACGCCAATCGAGATGCTGTGTTGGTAGCGATGTTATTCTTTTTGTATTGTCTCGTAGGAAGGGCGATTTCGCATCGAAGCCGGGTGCATAGGTGTAGCGTATGTAATCGGTCTGTTGGTCTATCTCAAATTCGAGCGCACTGTTCTTTATAGCATTGTGAATGTTAACCGAAAGGCTTTCCGATTTACTCCCTTCAGAAACCGCGGTAATCCAAAGGTACATTTCGGTACGCGGACGGGTGAGGGCTACATACAGCATATTGAGAGCATCCATGTATTGGTGCATGAGTTCATAGGCATACTCATCGGTGTATATGCTTTGTACTATTTCTTTGTTGTAGCCTATCGGAATCGGATTGAGGTCTTTGTATTCTTGAAAAGGATTTTCTACCCATACAAGTGAATCTGTTCCAAATTTGTGGAGTGGCCATTCTATAAAAGGAAGCATGACTATTTTGAATGCCAGTCCTTTAGACTTGTGTATGGTCATCAGGGTGACGGCATCCAGGCTGTCGGGCATATTAAGCGATTTGTTCTGGCCTGTTTTTTCCCACCAAGTCAAAAACTTATCCAGTGTATTTCCGCCTTTTTGCATAAAACCGAAAATAAGATCGAGAAATGCATGGATGTAAAGCACATTTTCTGAAGTTCTCAAATCGAGCATGCGTATTAATTCTTCTGCCAATTCGAGCAACGATAATGTAGCTGAGTTTT
>JAIFMY010000248.1 GCA_020048155.1 Bacteroidota bacterium | reverse complement strand
CTTCGGACAAAAACGATGACTCGTCCTGAAATGGGTTTGTTTATATAACACCCCGCCCTTCGGGCACCCCTCTGGTAGAGGGGAATTTACGGCGCTACTCTACAGACAAAGACTGTCAATTCTCAATTCTCAATTCTCAATTCTCAATTCTCAATTATACATTCTCAATTATTTGATCACATATTTTTGCATAATATTCTCCAATTCTGTAGCATCAATAGGTTTTGAGATATAATCATAAAATACCTTTCCGAATTCGGAGATTTCATAATCCATACCATAAGAGGTTTGTGAGATGATGGGCATATCGGGAAAGTCTTGCCTGATGGAAAGTGCTGCTGAAATACCATCTAAAACAGGCATTTTAATATCCATGAAAATGAGGTCTATCTCTTCTTTTTGACAAATAGAAACAGCTTCCTCTCCATTCTTGGCATGCCAAATTTTATATTTATCTAGCCCAAGTATCTGCGATAAGTAAATATAATTGGTAAACTCATCTTCGGCAATCAGGATATTTTTTATAACACGCTTTGTTTTGGAAAATACCGATGTTTCAGTCTCTTGCTCTTGATTTTTAAGAGGTAAATAAAATGAAAATGTACTTCCGAAATTTAATTCAGATTCCATCCATATTTTTCCTCCCAAACCTTCTACATATTTCTTCGACAAAGTAAGTCCTAGTCCATTTCCACCATAATTTCTGCAAATGCCCGTTTCAACCTGTCTGAAAGCATCAAAAATAGCATCATGCAAACTGGCCTCGATGCCAATACCGGTATCTGTTACCGAGAAATAAATTTTATTATCCGCTCTGTGGCACGATAGCTTAACTTGTCCGAAATTTGTAAATTTAATAGCATTGTCGAGCAAGTGAATGAGTATGCTTTGCAATTTCTCTTTGTCGGTATTTACAAATACATCCTCATTTTCGAAATCAGTTTCATACACAAACAACAAATGCTTTTCTGTTGCCAAACGCTGAAACTTATTTTTCAAAGCATTAAGTAAAATATCGATATCAAAATTTTCATATTCGAAGCGAACCAAATCGGTCTGGAAACGCGAAATTTCGATCACATCTGTAATAATGCCAATTAGTTTCTCGCTGCTTTGGGTTATAAGATCGGCATATAATATCATTTTATCCTCATCGTTGCCACACTTGGAAATGAGGCGCGAAAAACCGACTATGGCATTGAGGGGGGTGCGCACCTCGTGGCTCATGTTCTGCAGAAACGACGATTTCAGTTGATCACCTTCTTCTGCTTTAATTTTGGCAGCAAGCAATTCTATTTCCATTTTCTTGCGCTCCGAAATATCTTTTAATATATTGATAGCAAAATTCTCGTTGCCAAAACTCATTACTGCTGAAGAAATGAGCACATCTAGTTCCCTATTATCGCATGTTCTGAATTTTGCTTCAAAATTTTCGACAAAGCCTTTTTCATGCAATTGTTTCAGGAAATTCATGTAGCTATCATTATTGATCCATATATTCAATTGCGCGGTTGTATGATTCTCTGCTGCTTCCTTTTCAAAACCAAATATCTGACAAAAGCCCTGATTGGCAGACAGTATCATACCATCTGAAATGCGAATCATAGTAATGGCATCGGGGCTGGTTTCAAAAGCCATGCGAAATTTCATCTCGCTCTGCTCCAGTTTATTATTCGCTTTCTCCAATTCCAGGTTTTGCATTTCCAACCTTTCAGTACGTTGCTTTACCAACAAGCCGACCTCCGATAAATTGTTCAAGTGCCTCTTAACCAGGCCGTACAACAAAACTGAGGTAACAAAAACATAAGCGAATCCTTTGATGATATTTATTTTCATCAATAATTCCTGATTGCTGGTAAAAGTGCTGAAAAAGGTATCGGAAAATAAGATCCAACTGATACCCAGTGCGAAGTATACAGCAGCAATTTTTATCTCAAATTTCAGTTTTCTCAACAGTTTCATGCCTGGTTAAACATTATTTATTTTCTGCAAAGGCAGAAACAGGTGCAAATATGAATGTTTTTTCAACATACAATATAAGAACAAATATGCTTTTTATCATCCTGTTTTTCATCAATTAACATGATATTTACATTCTTATACGTTTTTGATAATTGAAACTCAGTTGAAATATGAAGAAATTATTCCATGTCATCGTGCTCTTTTGCATACACTTACATCTGTTTGCCCAGTTTGATCCTGCAGCATATGTAAATCCACTCATAGGAACCCAGCGCATGGGGCATACTTTTCCGGGAGCAGTGGTTCCGTTTGGCATGGTGCAGCTAAGCCCACAGACGGGTTATATTTCAATGTTTGAAGATGGAAAATACAATGCCGATGTGTACAAATACTGCTCGGGCTACCAGTATGACGATACGCTGGTGTATGGCTTTGCGCATACGGCCTTCAGTGGTACCGGGCACTCCGACCTCGGCGACCTGCTGATAATGCCCATAACCGGCTCGCTCACATTGAATCCGAAAGAGTTTAGCTCCTCTTTTTTACACAAAAATGAAACTGCCATGCCGGGCTACTACTCTACTTTTCTGGATAAATACGAAATAAAAGCAGAACTTACCACTACCGAACGGGTGGGGATGCACAAGTATACTTTCGCGCATGCCGACAGGGCTTTTATACTGCTGGATATGGTGTACAATATATACAACTACGACGATAAAAATGTGTGGACTTTCCTGCGGGTAGAAAATGACTCCACAGTTACCGGATATAGGCAGACGCATGGCTGGGCACGTACCCGAACGGTGTATTTTGCCATTCGTTTTTCAAAACCCATAGCCAATTTTGGCCACAAGAAATACGACGCGAAATCGTACAATGGTTTTTACCGAAAGTTCAACGAGGAATTGAATTTTCCGGAAATGGCAGGCAGAAATCTGCGTGCATGGTTTGGTTTCGGGGTGCAAGAGAATGAAAGCATCATGCTGAAAGTAGCCCTTTCGTCTGTAAGTACGCAGGGGGCTCTTGCCAACATGGATGCTGAAATGCCCGACTGGAATTTTGAACAGGTTCGAGCCTCAGCCTATCAGAAATGGAACAAAGAACTGTCGAAAATTGTTGTGGAAATGCTTACGCCTGAGGACAGGACTGTTTTTTATACTGCCTTGTACCATAGCTTCATAAGCCCATCGGTGTACGAAGATGTAGACGGGAAATACATGGGCCTAGACCAGAATGTGTATACCTCCGATGGGTTTACCAACTACACTACTTTCTCGCTGTGGGATACTTACCGCGCGCTGCATCCTTTTTTCACCATCATACAGCCTGCCCGCAACAACGATATGATAAAATCGATGCTGGCGCACCAGCAACAGAGTGTGCACGGCATGCTGCCCATATGGAGCCACTACGCCAACGAAAACTGGTGCATGATTGGCTACCACTCGGTGTCGGTGATTGCCGATGCTTTTGCCAAAAATGCAACGGATGCGGATATACAAACTGCGCTGAATGCTTGCGTGAAAACCTCGAATGTGGGTTATTTCGATGGCATTGGGCATTATACCCGCCTGGGATACGTGCCCGAAGACCTGAGCGGAAACTCTGTGTCGAAAACGCTGGAATATGCCTACGACGACTGGTGCATAGCGCAACTTGCCCTCAAGGCCGGTGCCGACTCGGTTTACAAGGTGTACTCGCAACGTGCGCTCAATTACAGGAATGTATTTAATTCCACATCGGGATACATGCAGCCCAAGCTGGCCGATGGCTCGTGGCGCCTCACCTTCGACCCATACGACACGCACGGGCAGGGTTTTATAGAGGGAAATGCACTGAACTACGGTCTGTATGTACCTCAGAATGTAGACGATATGATAAGCATGATGGGTGGAAATAAGGCTTTCAGCAAACAACTGGACTATATCTTCAGCATGCACCTCGACGATAAGTATATTGAGAAAAACGAAGACATCACCCGCGATGGCATCATAGGGGCGTATGTGCATGGCAACGAACCGGGGCATCATATGGCGTACTTGTACAATTTCACGGGCGATGTGCACAAAACGCAGGCTCGTGTGCGCCAAATCATGCGCAGCATGTACGCCTCTACCCCCGATGGGCTGTGTGGCAACGACGATGCCGGACAAATGAGTGCCTGGTACCTGTTCAGTGCCATGGGATTCTATCCGGTGCTTCCGGGTTCCGACCGCTACGAGCTGGGCAGCCCGCTTGTAAAATCGGCGGTCATTCACCTCGAAAATGGCAAAACTTTCACCATAAAAACCAAAAACCAGTCGGAGAAAAATATACTCGTTAAAAAGGTTATTCTGAATGGAAAGGAATTGAACCGGCACTACATATTGCATGGGGAAATTATAAATGGAGGGGAGATTATTTTTAATTATTAATTGAGAATTGAGAATTGAGAATTGAGAATTGAGAAATTAAAATAAAATATTAACATCATGAAAGATAATCTGATAAGAAATAAAAGTTTTGTCTTTGCGCTTAGAATTGTTAAATTATTTCAATACTTACAACAGGAGAAAAAAGAATTTGTATTAAGTAAGCAATTGCTAAGGAGTGGCACATCTATAGGTGCAATGGTTCGGGAATCGGAACATGCCGAGAGCAAAGCAGATTTCATTCACAAATTATCAATAGCATTGAAAGAAGCCAATGAATCTGAGTATTGGATTGATTTATTATATCATTCCAATTATTTGGACGAGAAACAATACGAATCAATAATTGCTGATATTATTGAACTTAAAAGAATTATTACTGCCATATTGCTTTCCATGAAAAAGAAGAAATCTTAACTTATAAAATTGTATTCCAGATCATTAACAATATCGTATAATCAATAACATTAAGCTTTGACAAGCTCAGCGCCCGTTCTAGCGTGCTCATGGCATGATAGGTAGTTGTGCTTGTCGAAACGATATTGATTCTCAAATATTTGTTTCTCGCAGATTTTCGCAGAGGAATCCAAATGATCAATTCTATCCGTATCATCAGTCCAATATGCGCTACATTTATCTGTTTACTCGGGATAAAT
>JAIFMY010000054.1 GCA_020048155.1 Bacteroidota bacterium | reverse complement strand
AGTTTTGATAAACGAAAATCTAAGGGCATTAATAAAATAAATTCGCTCGGTACAGCCAATCTGATAAATGCGTGTCTCGATGTTCCCGGAATAAAACTCGTACATGTAAGCAGTATAGCTGCCCTTGGAAATGCGATAGCACTCGAAGATATTGACGAAAATTCTGTTCGTAGCGCAAATTCTCATTATGGCATTTATTCCCGATCAAAATTCAATGGTGAAAGAGAAGTGTGGCGTGGAATAGCTGAAGGTTTGAATGCTGTAATTGTAAACCCTGGCATCATTTTAGGTCCTGGAACATGGAATTTAGGTAGTCCACTGTTTTTTAGTACCATATGGGCTGGCATGCCATTTTATACAGATGGTCAAACCGGATATATAGATGTACGCGATGTTGCTGAAATATGTATACACCTCATGAATAGTGACATACAATCTGAAAGATATGTATTGGTTACTGAGAATATGAGCTATAAGCAATTGTTCGATCTCATTGCAGACGCTTTAGGTAAAAAACGACCAAGCCTAAAAGTGAATTTTTTTGCACTATATCTAGCATATATGCTTGAAAGCATTTATACCTATTTTAACAATAACGAGCCAAGAATAAGCAACGAAACCCTTAAAGCAGCTCAGAACAAACAATCATATACCAATCAGAAACTACTTAAGATTTATCCACAAGCTCTTCGTCCCGTGCAAAGTAGCATCGGATTTACAGCAGGGCATTTTTTAGATACTATGTTAAAGCAAAAAAAACTTAAAACCAAGCAGGTATAATACTCATATCACAAAAAAAAATTATATTTACGATTAGTCAACCCAAACAATTCACCACTTACCATGAAAATATTAAAAAGATTAATCATTTTAGTACTATTCAGTACCACTTATTTCGGAGGTTTTGCTCAATCCTTTCCAAGCAATATCCAGCAGAAACTACAAGCAGTGCTCGATGCCAGATTTGCTCAAAGCACTGAATACAAAGCTGGTATTTCAGCGGCTATTTTGGTAGATGGAGTAGGGTACTGGGAAGGTACATCCGGTAAAAGTAGCATGGATATAAATACTTCCACACTTACCTCCGACACCCTTTTCTTAATATATAGCACCACCAAGACTTTTACAGCAGCTCTTATTTTGGATCTGGTAGCCGAAAACAAAATTTCACTTAGCGATAAGGTTTCTAAATGGCCACTCTTTGCGAGTTTTTCTAATATTAATCCAGAAATTAGCATCGAGCAGTTATTGAACCACTCAAGTGGTATTGGAGATTATGTGACGAATCTTATATTCCAGTACATGGTTATAAGTAATCCGGCCAAGGAATGGCAACCTTTAGAAATGCTTTACTACACAGGTATGCCTGTATTTGAACCCGGTAAAGGACAAGAATACTCAAGCTCAAATTACATCATACTCGGACTTATAGCTGAACAGGTTACCGATTCTGCATTTTATCAGTTGTTGCGTAAAAGGTATTTTGAACCATTAGGGCTAAATCAGACATTCTTTTTACCACAAGAAAAATTGAATGGAAATTTGGCCAATCCACATGACAAGAAACTTGTATTGGGCCAAAACTCTGAAGAAGTTGTTGATTTGACCAAATATTTAGACCTTACCGGACTTATGTCAGTTACATGGTCGACTGGGGGAATAGTATCAGTGCCACGCGATGTAGTAAAATGGACAAATGCACTGTATCAGGGCAAAGCTACATCTGCTCAGGCGCACAAATTGCTTATGCAGTCTTCTTTGACAGATAAGGATTATGGTTATGGCGTATATAAGAAAAACCATGTGCGCTGGGGAGCCATTGGTCACAATGGTGGAGCAGTAGGCTACAGGTCGTCTATGACCTATATACCTGATGAAAAAATATCTATTTCTGTAATTGTAAATCAGGGCATTCTGTGCATTGATGAACAATCTATTGATGCCATTGCCCGTGAGATGTATCTGGCAGTTTCATCTAATCCGCTTGCATCGGTAAGCCAGCAAATAGAAAGCAGTCTGAACTGCAATATTTATCCAAATCCGGCTGAAGACTTTGTCTTAATCAACTTCAACAATCAGGTAAATGCTGATTTACTGAAAGTTACTGCCATTAATGTTGCAGGTGTGAGGTTTGCGCTACATGCAACTTCTAATGGGAATAACCAATGGGAAGTAGAAGTAGCCTCTTTGTCAGCTGGATATTACATACTCGAACTTACAGACAACAATCATATTGATTATAAACCTCTAATGAAAAAATAAACTGTGTATCAGGAACTTAAAAACAGGTTATTTAACCAGAGGGAAGCCAAAGTAAGCTTTCGGAAATTGAAGAAAATAGGAAGCCATGGGGTGAACTCAGAGGTTTTCAGGGCCATAGATTCTCAGCTGAATACTGAAATAGCAGTGAAGCAGGTTCCTAACCAATATTTCATCAACGAAGAATCATACTTTGAGGAAGCACGCATATTTTATGAAGCTGCCCACCCCAACGTGGTAGAGCTCATGTATGCTTGCAAAGATGAGAAGAATGTGTACATAGCCATGCCTTATTTCAAAAGGGGTAATCTGTCGAAGGTTTTATCTGAAAGTACCCATACATTGCGCGAAATACTATCCTATGCATTCGATTTTCTGACTGGCTTGCACTTTATGCATTCGCATGGCATACTGCACCTCGATGTGAAACCAGGCAACATACTCATCACCGATTCAAACCGAGCCGTGATATCAGATTTTGGTTTATCAAGACATGTATCTAAAGTGGTTGTAAAGGCTGAGCATGGATTTTACTTTGTACATATGCCACCTGAATCTTTGTCGCAAAAAAGTAAATTGGAATTTACTACAGATATATACCAAGCGGGAGTTACCCTATATCGTATGGTAAATGGGGACCATATGGTAAAACAGCAATTTTTAGATTCCACTAAAAATAGCGATGGGAAATATTCGCAGGAAGTATACGAAAATGCTGTGCAACTGGGCAAATATCCCGACCGGCGCGCATACCTTCCGCATGTACCACGCAAGCTGAAGAGGATTATAAACAAAGCCATGAATGTGAGACCGCAGGACAGATATACATCGGTACTCGATTTGCTCAATGATCTGGCTAGGGTAACAGAGCAGCTCAATATTAAATACAGTTACATTCAGGAAGAAGAACAGCCTCAACAAGTTTGGAGCATAGCTACACCCAAATACACAGATATAATCACATTATCACATCACAATGATGGTATGTGCACCCTGCTGGCGCAAAGACAAAACAAGAAAACCATCAACCGCGAGATTCTAAACCTAGAGGGTATTAGCGACGAGAAAATGAATCTGAAGCAAGCATTTCAGGTGTTGCAACATATTTTTGTCATGCATTATTCCTGAAAAAATCAAGGAATGGAAGTATTGTGCGAGGCATCTTTCCCCCACATATACCAGCCATCCAGTTTTTTATCGTTGGTTCTGAAAGCAGTAACTCCACCTTTGCTTGTGCCGCTAAATATCCAACCTTTCCATACCATGAGTTGAGAGAATAACGGTAAACCTGTGCGGTATGTTTGTGCTACTTTTCCCGATTTCGGATCAACGACTTTTATCACCCCGCTTTGAGCGCTTACCAGTATGTAACCGCCTGCCATTACCGGCATTGTCTTATTTTCGCCCACCGACACACGCCATTTTACTTCTCCGGATTCAGCATCAAGGGCTATTAAATTTCCTTGCACAATGGTATATAGTACATTGTTGTAATGCAAAGCCTGGCTTCCATTAAAGTTGAGTAAATCAGCATATGAGAGGTCTGACGGATGATTAAATCCTGTTTCACCACTTACATGACTGAAACGTTTTAGTATTTCCAATTTATCGGTACTTACCAGTGCCAGCTCGTATTTGGCGGGATTGTTTTTAGTACGCACACTTACCACCAATTTATCTCCTATCACAGTAGGCTGCGAAACTGCATCGAGGCTGCTCATGGCTTTAAGCTCGCCGGTATTAACGCTGTATTTATACAATCGGCCTGTATGTGTGGTGAGGTAAACCGACGAATCTGCCCCTACTGCCGAGCCCAATATTTCTCCATCAAGCCAGTTTTGCCATGCAATATCACCTGTTTTTAGGTCGAACGCTACTATTATTTTATTCGCTAACTGAAAGTCTTGCATTTGATGTGAAACCATGGCTGGGTATACGGTTATAACGCGCTTGTTGACAACCGATGGGGTGCTGAAGAGGTAAGGTGCAAGCCATTTAGACCATAATAGCTTTCCATTAATGGCATTGATTGCATAAAGCGTGCAAGATTCGGTATTAATGAGCAAAACACTATCGGTTTGAACACTGGCCGATGGACCATTATCAGCAAGAGTTACTCCCCACTTAAATGCCCCTGTAGTGGCATCGAGGCAATAATAACTGGTAGAGTATAGGCCAGCTCCGGTATATATATTGCCAAATGCAACAGCTGGCGAGGAAGTGGATGATTCTGCGGACTTAAAAAGTTGAAATCCATTGGGTGTAACTGTAAAAAAATCCTTTTCCGGCTCTAAAAGTGGAGTAATTGGACTTTCCATGAATTTTTGTAAGAAACCCTCACGTGTTCTGTTTGAGTCAGAAAACCAGTTGTTTACGTTATTTGTACCCACGTACGACAAGTGAATCGTTGTAGTATGCAAGCTGGCAAAATCAGGGAAATTTATCTCTCTTATATTTCGCTCGTATGTTAAGTGCAAAAGGTAGGTATTGGTTTTTGGAAGTAAAAAATAGGCTTTTCCTTCCTGGTTGGTACTTGCAGTATACACCAAACCATTATCCATGCTATTCATATATACAGCTTCATCTGCAAGGGGGTTGTTGTTGAAATCTTCTACCGATATTATTTTGTGTAGTTTCATTTACATCGGATACAGCAAATTTTAAGATTTTGGTGAGAACAGGTGGTTCTTCGTACATTACCTTCAATGTTTGGTAGTTATCGATACTTCCTACTCCAATTTGGTACTCGTATCGTGTAGGAACGTAGAACCGGGCTATTGCTTTGTCATCAGATTTGGCAATAAAAACCTTATTGAGTTCTGCACAATACATACGTACCGGGTAATTGACTATCATTTTTCCTTCGGGTGTAACAAGCTGAAATTTCAACACCATTGTGTTTTCATCAAAAGCCTGGTTTAGCGGAATGTTCTGATAGACGGTATCTACCTGGCTCATTGAACCTAATACCTGAAAAGCAAGCAACACTAAAAAGAGTATTTTTTTCATGATAGGAAGTATAAAATTAGCT
>JAIFMY010000251.1 GCA_020048155.1 Bacteroidota bacterium | reverse complement strand
TTGCGCAAAGTTCCGCAGAGGTTCTAAAAGATCAGTATTATCCTTCCAATCAGTCTAATCTGCGTTCCATTCTTCTCCGAAATCCGAAATCCACATCAGTCTACATTGCTAAAAAAATTGCGGGCGTATTCTTTGTACTCAGCCACTATGGCACCATCGAGCCTAAAGTGCGGACAGTTTTCTATATGCCGTATACTTTTTTCGCCCAAATATTGCCCGGCCAGCAGATGCTCAAAAGCTATCCACTGTATATCATTCTTGGAAACTACTATGAATATGGCGTTTTTGTATGGGAAATCGACACCAATTTCTTCCAGCGAGAAGTTTCCGTTTTTACGATATTTTACCTCTACATAAAACAGATCGCCATTGGTAGCATCTTGCACCACAAAATCGGGCGTAGAGCGTATCTTGCGGGCTATATCAGAGTTCAGAAACTTTATGTTGTCCATGATGGTGGGCATGGTGCGGTCCATACCATATTCGTACACATAATAGTGGCAGCGCAGGAAAAGCTCTTTTATGATGGCTTCGGCCACACGAGCCTTTATGATGCGGTAGCTGAAATTCTGGTTTTGCATGGGCATATACCATTTGGTCTATCTCTGCCTCCAGTGCGCTGGTATCTGCCTGAGGATTTGCTTTTTTGGCAGATAGTATGGCTTCTACTTTTTCTTTAAATGGTGCTTCAGCTTCTTCCGGTATCTGTTTTACGGGTATTTGCTCAAATATTATTTTACTTAATACTCTTGTATTACCTTGTATTTCTGAAAAATTATCAGCGAAACAATACTTGAATACTTTTGAATTCAGGAAACAAACCAAAAAATACAAATTTCTACCTGTGCATATAAAGGCCGTTTTATCTACATAGTTATAATTACTATCAAATGTGAAATATAGGAACTTTGTCAATTCTGAATATATAATTTTAGGAGATTCAAATTCCTTTATGTACGCACAGTTTCTCAAATTATAAGGTGAATCACCTTGATCAGTCCGCCTTTCTATATCTTGCCAATAGTTTTCTAAATGTTTTTTAATAGCAGGATAATTTCTTACATCTATTATGGGAATATTCAATTTTTTTACTCCGTTATGAGTATTTACAAGCCACTTATCCTGAAAATCATAAGCATATTTTTTTATATCTCTACCTCTAAGTAGCGGTTTCAATATTTCGGCACTTTTGGGGTCTTCTGCTATGAGTCTATCGCGTGTAGCCCTGTCAATAATAAAAGCTTCGTTAAATCCGGTAAGTATTCCTCTATTAATTTCAATATCCCAATCCACTAGCTTTACACCCTGTTGCTCCACTTTCTGCTTAATGCCATTGCTATTTTCTATTATCCATGATGTTTCTAGGAATTGGGCAACCTGAATATGCTCGTTTCTAAAAATCTCGGCAAGCTGACTAAGTTTCTCCTGATCCTTTTTAGTGAACCGTATGGCAGCCGTAGCACCTCTATGATTAGTTTTTCTGAAAATAAGAATACTGGTTAGTACCGTGGCACTATCGAATACATGGGTGTCTGACAAATCTATCAATTGCAATACGTGGGTGTTGTTCAAGAAAAATTTACGGAGATTAGCCCCATAATTAGCACGCATCCAAGCACTACCTGATATGAATGCCAATAGTCCATCCTGCTTGAGAACTTGCAAACCTCTTTCGTAGAAAAGTGCATACAAATCTCCGGTACTCGTAAATGTAGTATATCCTATAGCAGCGTATTTTTTTGAAAGTTCTTTCATACTTTGCAACTGTACATACGGCGGATTTCCAATTACCACATCAAATCCCAAGTATTCTCCGGTTTCGGGGTGCAATACTTCGGGAAACTCAAAACGCCACTCAAATGCATTGTAGTATAGTTTATTAGACTTTATTTCTTCCAATTCGGTCTCCAGTTGCGCTATTTCTTGCTCCATCTGCTCGCGCTGTTTTTGACGTTCGGTTTTGTTGCCACCGTATTGGGTTTCATCCTCAAAGAGCATATTGCCCGAAAACAAATCGTAGAACTGACGTTTGAGCTTTGCTAGTTTGCTGTATTTGGGGTGGTTTTGCGAAAGTACCGTACGGAAATTCCGCTTTATATCGTCAATAAGCTGGCGTATCTGGTCTTTCGATTTTTTGTCGGATACCTCCTTGTAGGCATTCACGGCTGTGAGGTACATGCTCAGGTTCCACTTGGTACCACGCAAAGCCTTACGTATATCGGTATCCAAAGTAAATCGGCTGATGAGTGAGTTACCCGTTTTTATGTTTATATCTATGTTGGGCAAGGTTTGTAATTTCAGCCCTGTCAGGGTTTTGACCCCTGACAGGGTTGTATCGGGTATCATGTAATACGCATTTTTGAGTAGCTCTATCCAAAGGCGCAGGTGTGTGATGTGCACAGAGTTAGGGTTTATGTCTACCCCAAACAAACAGTTTTCTATGATGTAACGCTTCTCGTTGAACAAGGTTTCTTGTACGGTTTGCAGCTCAGGTATGGTTTTGCCTTGCGCATCGAGGTGATACTCAAACAAGTGATTTTTGGTAAGGTGTATTACCACCAACTCGTCGTTTTCTACTCGTACCCCATAGTCAAGGGGCATTCCTTTGGCATCGGCCAGCAACCCCAACTCCGATTTTATGGCCAGCAACTCATTGAGCGACGATACCAAAAAGTGCCCTGAACCTACCGCCGGATCTACTATTTTAACGGAATTAATGATTTTATTGAACCTAAGTATATCAGCAGGTTTAAAAAATTTGTGGCAATAAGCCTTCAGTTCTTCAAAATCTTCTATCTGATTATTTTCTTCATTCTTAAATTTCTGCACCACAGTCCTGCGTATGGTTTCGCGCGACATATACTCGGTTATAAAACCCGGCGTAAAGAACGATCCCTCTTTGTAGCCATTTATTTTCTCGAATATAAGCCCGAGTACCGAAGCATTGATAAGCTCTTTGCTTTGCTTCTGCACCTCTTCGGTGCCTTCGCTGGCAAAATCATACGCCTCCAAAAAGGCAAAAAGATATTGCAATATGGGCATTTCCCCTTCGGCACGTTTCTCGCCATCGCGCAATACGGTGTTTTTGTAGAGCGGTATTTTGTATCGGTCTTTGAGCATACTCATGCTTACCACATTGCTCTCCAGTGCCGTTTGCTCAAATAACGACGAATTGAGATAAGGTATAAACCCATAATTAGCCTGTGCATAGCTATTGCGATCATGTTCGCGAATGGCCAACACATCAAAAAACAATTCCTCCAGCATATCGTACTCCCGTATCTTGTCGTAGCTCAGGAAGTGATATTGCGAATTGCCATTGTGATACTTCAGCAACTGTGCCTCCAGCAATTTCAGAAACAAAATACGATTGAGCCATGTAATATTCAATTCCAAAGCTACAGCTTCCATTTGCTCCTCCGGAGTATCGCCATATTTGTAGGCATCGGAGAGTTTTTCCATTCTGCCTCGGGTTTCTAGTGTGGTGATGGTATTTTCCATCATGCTCCCCGTTATACGCTGTCCTTCGGCAGGCCTGCCAATAAGTTTTTTGCCACCCTCTTTGCGCTCTTCCAGCCCAAGTATATACAACAATTCGTAGTAAAATGGTTTGTTGAGCGAGTTGGAGTCGTTGGCAAAAGGTCGTTTCAGCAAATGCGACGGACTAAAAAATTTGTACAAGGCCGTGAGCAATTTATCTTCCTTCAGCACATCAAACGGGCGCGTGGTATCGAAATCTGCCAGACTGAAGTAGGTAAACTCAATGCTCTCTGGTAAATATTTAGGTACTATTTCGCGGTAGAATAAATCGGTACTGCTACTGGTTTTTTGCTTGGTACTCCAGTCATTGTACTCACGCACTAGCTTTGTATTTGTAAAAAAATGCTTTTCGTATTGCATAGCATCAAATACAAACCACTGCTGTAAGTTGGTGATTACAATATGCTTCAGGTCGTTGTTTTGGGCATCTATGCGCTCGCGCAGGTAATAAAGCACACTTTGGTAAAACGACTTAGCTCCCAGATTTTCCGATGTGGGCATATCTTTCTGTTCACTCAGTTTTTTCATTTCTATGAGCACTGCCACCGGAGCTTTATCTGTATTCCCGTTGAATATGGCATAATCTATATCGCCCTTCGTGTTTATTTCCAAATCAGCATAAAATGTATTTTTCAGGAAATCGCGCAAAGGTACTTTACCATGCTCTTCTGTCTCGTGGACATTGAGTTTTTGTTGAAGCTCAGCCAACTTATCGCAGAAGTTCTTGTAATGGCTTTCTGTGATATTGTGTTTGCGATAAATCGCACTTATTGCAGTATGAGGTGCATGTATGGTATAGCTCATAGAAACGATAAAAAGTAAAACGCTAAAGATAATCAATTTTTAGTACAATTCTAGCATACCCCTACGAGCAATGTTTATAAAAGAAGAGATTTCGGATTTCGGAAGTGGGATTTCGGATTTCGGTTGTTCCATAGATTGGGGAAATGTACCTTGGAATTTATCCCGAGGTACAAATCTAATTTCCGAAATATAGGTGAGCCACGAAGGCACGAATTTTTCATGAAAATGTGAGAGATTCTCTACCCCAAAGTTTCGCAGAGGAATCAAAAGATCAGTTTTGATCAGTCATATCTGTCCAATCTGCATCCCACTTAATATTAAACATAGATAAAAAAAGACCCGCACCATTAAGAGTGCAGGTCTACTAAACCAAATATAAATATTGCAATTATTAAACCTATTTTTTAAAACTTCTTTAGTTCATTTTACTAGAGATTATAACAATTCCGCTTTATTGTTTGCTTGCGATGCAGTACTGCGCGTACCATATCCAAATTGCTGTATGATGGCGTTATAAAAAAATCCAGCAGGATTTGCTCCTACTGCATATTCCACCCTGCCACTATATATCTTTATGTTCCCATCTTTCTTGCCTACAAGGTTCAAGCCAATAGGATTGTATACAGGCGCAGGGCCTTCAAATGGTTTTACAAACTCAAGCTGCACTTTTTCTACCCACTGGCCATTGTCTTGAATTACTGCTTCATAAAACCATGTTTTTCCACCATCAGCACTATAAAATTTGGTACTCAGCACTACAGGTTCGTCAGAAACTTCACCTTCCACTGTCACATCAAAAGTTTGGGACTCGCTCATTTGTTTCCCATTTTTATCGAATACTGCTACTGTAACATGGAATACATGTCCGGCCACAGATTGTTCGAAAAGTGGATTCACATGAGTATTATCACTACCCATATGTATTGGGTTACTCTGGATTTCATTCAAATAATCTTCGATTTCATTATCCCATGCATCAAATAATAATTCGGGTCTTTTCCTCAAGATCACACTTGTTTGAGTAGGTTTTACGCCTCCAAAAGGCTCTGTGAATGTAACAAGCACATAACCAAATTTTTCAGGTTTCATATCTAGTACTATGCCTTCCAACTCTTGCGTAACTTTACCATCGCTGCTTTTAACCTCGCGCATGCGCAGGGCTAATACACGGGCGCCCTCCTTTCCGCGAATGGGTTTGGAAGTGAATGCAACAGGCTCACTTATAATAATTCCACTTTTGTCGAGCATAGAAACACTCAGATCAAAAGATTTTCCTG
>JAIFMY010000107.1 GCA_020048155.1 Bacteroidota bacterium | reverse complement strand
TTTTTATTTCCGGATTAAGCCGCAGTTTGTAAAATAAAAAACGGCCAAACATGGCAAGTGTTGCATTGGTGAACGATATACCCAAGGTAGGGCAGCAATGCTACGCCGGAAGTGATTGCAAGCACAAACTGCCCCACAAATACTCCAATGGCTGCCGGTATTCCAAATAAAATAGCTGATGCAAGCCCAACCCCTTCGGCAAAGAACGGAACATTGGTTACAATGCCATGTTGCACACTCAGCGAGAAGGCCAGTTTGCCGAACGCATAATACAACACTGCTACAACAATAATTTGTATTGCTACCAGCCAAATTCTGTGGGATAATATATTGAAAGGACTTTTGTTCAAAATCATAATGTCTTAAAATTGTATACATAGGCTTAGACAATATAAACAATTTTTATAATAATCAAACCATGGTAACTAATATCGTTTCATCATTCAGATAAAACGAACTATAAGTGTTGGGTTCAATTTATATTTGATTAAATATGCTTGCTTACGACCATTGCAACAAGTAGAACTTGCAATTGGTTGAGGGCAAAACATTGCGTCTACATTTAGTTTCATTGCCAAAAGATGCGATCATGAAGCTGATACTGCGTGTTGAGAAAGCTTGTATGTTTTGGGAATTGATATGTAAAATGTACTCCCTACCGAAACTTGGCTTTCTACCCATATTTTACCTTTGTGTTTGGTTATCATTTCTTTGCACAATATCAGGCCAAGCCCGGTGCCTTGCTCGTTGTTGGTACCTTTGGTGGTAAATACATGGTCAATAGCCCAAAGCAGTTGGATGTTTTCGGGAGAAATACCTATGCCGTTATCTTTTACATGTATGATTACCTCGTCGTTGAGATTGATGGCATAAATTTTTATTGTACCGTCTGCATGGGTGAATTTAATGGCATTAGAAAGCAAATTGCGGATGACTGTTTTTAACATATTTCTGTCGGCAAGTATTTCTAAATCACTAGGCACCGAAATATTTATCTGAATATTTTTCACCTTAGCTTGTCCGAGCTTTTCATCTGCTATTTCGTTGCACAAGCTGCCCAGCGAAATGTTTTCCGGTTTGAAGGGCAGTTTTCCGGTTTGCGAAAAAGTCCATAGCAAAAGGTCTTCGAGCAATTCAAAGGTTTTATGGTGGGTCTGATTGATCATCAACAGGTAGCCTTCCAGCATGGAATGATCATATTTTTTCAAATTTTTGAGCAATATGTCTGATAGACCAATAAGTGCATTGAAGGGACTACGCAGGTCGTGTGCCAGAATTTGCAGAAAGCGATCTTTGTCGGCATTGAGTTGCATGAGCTCTTGTGCATATATATTCAGTTGCAATTCATTATTTTTGCGTTCAGATATGTCGCGTATCATGGCCAAAATCAACGGATATTCGTCAGAGTTTATGATTTTGGAATTTACTTCTACATACAACTCTTGTCCGTTTTTGAGCCTATGCCTGGTTTCAAAGGCTAGTGCTTCACCCTTTATGAGCCGTTCCATTCTTTCGGTTATGTAATCCGCCTCATCTACCGTATCTACTTGTGCAATATTCAATTTCAAAAATTCATCATAAGAGTAGCCATAAATATCTATAGCAGTTTTATTTACATCTATAAAATTGGCTTGGAGGTCGAGTACAAAAATGGCATCTGCTACGCTATCAAACAAGCCGTGGTATTTTTCTTCGCTTTCTTTGAGGGCTTTATTGGCCAGAATGTTTTTAGAAATATCAATATAGGTAACCATCACTCCAAGACCTTCTGTATTCAGTGGCGATGCATTTACTGAAACCCAGGTTACAGTCTCTTTAGAATTCATAAAACCCAATACTACGTTTCGTATAGTCCTGTTTAGTTTTTGGGCTTTTATTCCCGGAAAGTCATCGCATTTCATTATCGAAAGATCCGGATTGAGTATTTCCCAAGTAAGGTTATTGAAATTGATTTTGAAGTGATCTTCACGTGTAATTCCGAGTATCCTTTCCGAAGCTTTATTGCATTCCACAATATTGTCAAATTGGTCGGTGATGCTTACCCCTACTTCCATCAAATCAAATATAAGCTTTAGCTTTTCTTCGCTGGCCTTTATGGCAAGTTCGTTTTTTACCCGGTTGGTTATTTCGGCAGCAAAACCCGATATATTTTTTATTTGTCCATCTACTACTATTGGGTTTAAGAAAGTTTGGTAGTAATGGTTTTCGCCATCGTAATAAGCTTTAAAATCGAATACCAACCTTTCTCCATTCATTACAGCCTGGTATTTTGGCTGCCAAAAGTAAAACCAATCCGGAATATTTATTTCTGCAGATTTTCCAATCTGAGCTTCATGTCCATATATTTTGGTATATTCTGTTCTGAAAAAGTCATTGAAATACACGTAGTTAAAATCAGTATCAATCGTCCAGACTGCTTCCTCACGGTAGTTGATAAGCGCATTGAGGTGCTCTTCGTTGTTTTTGAGCATATCCTCTATGTTCTTTCTATCTGTAATGTCAGTAGCTACTTCCAATCTAACTTGCCTGCCATCGTTCCACAATATTTTCGTGTCCTGTACCTGATACCAACGGTGGTTTTTTGTGTTTTGAAACTCCCATATATAAGGTATAGAAATTTGATGCTCGTGAGATTGAATTATTTTGTTGGTACAAAAGGCGCAAACTTTTTTCTGGTTGTTTTGTAAAACTTCATAACATTTTTTACCTACCTGATTGCCAAATATATCTATCAGATAATTATTCATAAATAGCAACTCGTTGGTTTCAAAATCGGCCACATAAATGGCTGCCGGTATAGAATTCATAACCGATTCGAAACGAAAATGTTCTCTGGCGAGTGCTTCTTTTTGCGCAATATTTTTAAGCTCTGTTTCTTTCTGTATGGTTATTTCAGAAGCATGGCCTTCTATGATGGTATCATCGCCATCATGATATAGGTTTATGAACCTGTCGTTTAGCCAAATAATACTCCCACTATTCGAAAAGATACGGTATTCGATGTTTATATTTTTGCCATGCATATAAGCAACTATAGCGTCGTCCACTATCTTTTTATCATCCGGATGTATGCAATTAAACCATAAATAGGGATCTTGGGTGAGTTGTTGCGGTGTGTAATTGAGAATGTCTGTTACCCTTGCGGACCAGAATAATCCCCCTTCCTTTACAGAAAACCTGTAAAGTATATCCGGTGAATTGCTCATAAACTGCTGGTAAGGGCGCTGATCTGCAATGATACGCGCTTCGTTAGCAGTAATGTATTCCTCAAGGTTTTCAATATCCTGTAACAGATCTCTAACCTCGTGGTTGTTGCTAAGTTGCCTGCTAATCTTTTCTTTAATCTCGGCTATTTTAGATTGCAGTTGTTTCATTGTTTATTTTGTATAAAATGCGCAATTAGCTATATGCGAATTTATGTTTTGAAGATATACAATTAACCTGAATTATCCAAAAAAACATAACCATACCCAAAATATGATTCATGTAGTGTTCTTTAGATACTTTTCTGGGGCAAAGATAATACTAACAGCATATGTAATAAAAGAAAAACAACTCTTTTTTTAATTGTTTAATGAAAAAATAATTTGGTTCGCTTTTAAAATAAAACACCGCCCGTTTCCTGATTTAAAATGGATAAGGCGGTGTTTATATTTGATTTATCGAGGGGTCAGAACCTATCAAGTTTTACTGTAAAATGCCTCATTATGGGGGCTTCATCTATAATTTTTAAGCCGGCTTTTATTTCGTTTCTGCGTTCGAGCACATTGGCCATAGCCGCAGCCACATAGTCCATATGATTGTTGGTATACGTGCGGCGAGGTATGGCAAGGCGCAGCAGCTCCAGGTTCGGGAATCTGTCCAGGCGGGTTATGGGGTCCCTGTCGGCGAGCAGCGTACCTACTTCTACGCCACGCACACCGGCTTCTATGTACAGTTCTATTGCCAAGGTCTGTGCTACGTATTGCTCACGGGGTATATGTGGCAAAAATCTGAGTGCATCTACAAAAATGGCATGTCCGCCTATGGGAGTCTGCACGGGAACGCCATATGACAGAAGCTTATCTCCGAGATATTTCACCTGCCCTATGCGGGTATCCAGGTAGTCGAACTCGGTAGCCTCATCAAGCCCTACAGAGAGGGCATTCATATCGCGACCGGCCATACCACCGTATGTGATGTAGCCTTCGAAAAGAATATTGTATACAGTAGCTGCCTTGAAAATTTCAGGATCTCGCAAAGCTATGAACCCACCTATGTTTACAATGCCATCTTTTTTGCTGCTCATGGTCATCATATCGGCATACGAAAACATTTCTTTCACTATTTCCTTTATGCTCATTCCTGCATATCCGGCTTCGCGTATTTTAATGAAATAAGCATTTTCTGCAAATCGGGCAGCATCAAATACTATTTTTACCCCATATTTTTTACACAAAGCATTCACCTCGCGCAAGTTTTGCATAGATACGGGTTGTCCGCCTGCGGTGTTGCATGTAACGGTAACTACAATGAACGGAATTTTGGTCAATTCATGGTTCTGGAAAGCATTTTCGAGCTTATTCAGGTCTATATTTCCTTTGAACGGGTGGTTCACAGATGTGTCAAAAGCTTCGTCGATGGTGCAATCCAGCGCTTCTGCATGTCGCCATTCAATATGCCCTTTGGTGGTATCAAAATGTGCATTTCCCGGTATTACATCGCCTTTTCTCAACAATGTGGAAAATAGCACATTTTCGGCAGCCCTTCCTTGGTGTGTGGGCAAAAAATAATCGAATCCGAGTATATCTTTTATGGCGTCTTTGAGGTGATAATATGATGATGCACCTGCATAGCTCTCATCGCCCTGCATAATGGCGCCCCATTGGCGGTCGCTCATGGCACCGGTGCCACTATCGGTGAGTAAGTCTATGAAAACCTCAGAACTACGTAGGTTGAACAGGTTGTAATCTGCTGCTTTTATCCAATGTTCGCGTTCGGCTCTGGTACTGCGTTTTATGGGTTCTACCATTTTTATTTTGTACGATTCTGCAAAGGGAA
>JAIFMY010000095.1 GCA_020048155.1 Bacteroidota bacterium | reverse complement strand
CCTTTTCGTTCTGAATGATTTCGCGTGCTTCAGCCAAATTGCTCACTACATTTTTGTATGCGTGATAGCTTTCGATCAGTGGGCCAAGGTTGTGGTATTCTTTATTTAGCTTTATATATCTTTTAACATCACTTATCACAATCGGATCAGTAATTTGCTGCCCAAGCTCTTCGAACCTGAGTTTTATTGCATGCAGCTTATCTAATAATAATTCAGAGGCCATTGGCTATTTCAAATTTTACGGTATGCAAAATTAGTAATAAAAGAAAAATATTGCAATGTAAATATGATTGAACGAAACGAATCATACCATATTTATCTCCACACATTTGGTTTGCTTATATCTATGTAAAACTTTAAATTTGCGTCACTTATTACTTTAAGAATAAAAAAATGGAAAAATCGCTTGTAATATATAATACGCTCACCCGACTAAAAGAAAAATTTGAGCCCATAAATTCTCCGAACGTAGGGATGTATGTGTGCGGCCCAACCGTATACGGCGATGCCCATGTTGGCCATGCTCGTTCGGCAATTAACTTTGATTTACTATACAGATATCTGGTTCATTTGGGATATAAGGTGCGCTACATACGTAACATCACCGATGTAGGACATCTGGAAAACGATGCCGACGAAGGTGAAGATAAAATTGGAAAGAAAGCACGTGTTGAGCAATTGGAACCGATGGAAATAGCACAATATTTCACCAACAGGTATCACTCAAATATGGATCAGCTTAACGTGAAAAGGCCTAGCATTGAGCCACATGCAAGTGGGCATATTCCTGAGCAATTGGAAATGATTCAAACCCTGATTGAAAATGGTTTTGCATACGAAAGCAATGGCTCTGTTTATTTCGACGTGGAAGCCTATAATGCTAAATATAATTACGGAAAACTTTCGGGTAGAAAACTTGAAGACCTCATGGCCAATACACGTGAATTGGATGGTCAGTCTGAAAAACGCAATCCATTCGATTTTGCTTTGTGGAAAAAAGCCTCGCCGTACCACATCATGCAATGGAACTCTGCATACAGCAAAGGTTTCCCCGGCTGGCACCTGGAGTGCTCGGTAATGAGCACCAAATATTTGGGCGAAAAATTTGACATTCACGGTGGTGGTCTCGACCTGATGTTTCCGCATCATGAGTGCGAAATAGCCCAATCAGTAGGTACACACGGACACGAATCCGTGAAATACTGGATGCACAACAACCTCATCACCATCAATGGTCAGAAAATGGGCAAATCATTGGGCAATTTCATCACCCTCGATGAGTTGTTCAGCGGTAGCCATGCCTTGCTCGAAAAGGCATACAACCCGCGTGTAGTGCGCTTCTTCATCCTTCAGGCACATTATCGCAATCCGCTCGATTTTTCGAACGAAAGTCTCATCGCAGCCGAGAAAGCACTCGCACGTATAAGCGAAGCAATGGAACAATTGAAAAAAATGAATCCTTCTGCCACTACTACTGCCCTGAATGTAGATGATTTTGTAAACAATTGCTATGCTGCACTCAACGACGATTTGAATACTCCTATTCTATTGTCGTATGTATTTGAAACCGTAAAATCCATAAACATAGCTGCTACCGGCAAAGAGGGAATCTCACAAACCGATATTCAAAAACTTTCGCAGTTTATTGATATGCTGCTCAATGAAATTTTGGGAATTGAAATGGAGCAGATTTCAGAATCATCGGGCGAGGTTTTCAATCAGGTAGTAGACTTGCTTTTGAACTTGCGTATTGATGCAAAAAAGAACAAAGATTTTGCTACAGCCGACCGCATCAGGGTAGAACTCTCAAACATGGGCTTTACCATAAAAGACACCAAAGATGGTTTTGAGTGGAAAAGAAACTGAAAATTTAATTGAGAATGAATAATTGAGAATGAGTCTGTTCGGCGTAGGCTATGCCTTCGCCGTGTATATCCCAGCAGGCTCTGCCTGCATCTGAGGTATGAGGCACAGCCTCATGAAATACTTGAAGCCGAGGCACCGCCTCGGCTTAACATAGGTCAAAGGTTATCCAAAAATGCCTAATTCCTTTTTATTCGCCATTGGTTTCCGTATACATCGTCGAAACCAATTATCCCTTTATGATCATCGTAATATATTACATTAAAATCTTTGGTACAGAGTCCTTCAATTGCATCATTATTGCCTGATTTATAAGTTGTAACATGTTTGTACAAGGTATCACCTATAAGCATTTCACTTCTTGCTGCCTTAAAATCTACCCTTAGCAATTCCTCTTTGTTATACCTATCAATAGAAAATGAAGCAACAAATTCCGATTCCAATAGTTCATAGCTGTTAACCTTTGCGTCTCTAATATCAATAGGCATTCTACTAAAATAATAAATCATTCCAAAGCAACTTAAGCCCTCAACGGTTTTTACTTGCTGCACGTATAAGTGCTTGTAGTCATAATAAAAATAGTAATTAAACTCATATGGCTTAAGCCAGTGATCTGTAGTATATTGACGCTTTTGAATTCCATCCCCCTTTTCGGCAACATACTTTATTTCCTGATTTAATTGGTTCTGATAAACAATGGTATCATTGTCTATAAAGTCCAACATTTTTTGGTTATCCTCAGTCGTAAACTGATAATGAGCAGTATCCTCATTTTTTTTACTACAACCATTCATCAAGATGATGGTTAATGTAGCCGTTAGTAATAATAGTTTTTTCATGATTTTTTTCTAAAAAATAAATTTGTATTACTTGTCAAATACACCATTGTCAATATTTTAGGTAGGTATATCCAACAAACTTGGTTCAAAATTAAATATATTTTTTTATCTATCCACGTATGGCATAAAGATTATAAACTGTATCCCCTGATCGGTGTAGGCTTCGTCTGCGTCGTATATATCCCAGCAGGCTCCGCCTGTGTCTGAGGTATGAGGCACAGCCTCATGAGATACTTCAAAACGAGGCGCAGCCTTGGCTTAACGGGGGGATATCGGTCATGCGATAATGTACCTCGTATTTGATCATTAGAATTGTATGCTAAATATTCGGGATAAATGCCAAGGTACGCATTATCGATTATTCATTTTAAACTCATCATTCTCAATTCAATGTCGTTTAGTTAGTGAGGTCACGCTTCGACAAGTTCAGCGTCCGTTCAGTCTAGTATTCGTCACAGTCGGTCGTTGAGCCTGTCGAAACGACTACTTATTTCTTAACTAAACGACATTGATTCTCAATTATCCCTTGTCCCTTTGCATTTGTTCATTATCCATTGTGTAGATGCCTGACTGCGGATATCTTACTCACCCTGTTTCGCAAAATTCTAAATCTTTCGTGAAGCTTTTTTTTGTCTCATTTTAGGGGATAATTTTAGGGGCATTTGGAATTAATTAGGTATATTCTTTATCTTTACAGAAGATGTGGTGAACGTAATATGAACTGAATGGAAATTGAAATATCAGAACATACACTTTCAAGAGCCCAGGAACGTGGCACCAACGAATTGGAAATAAAAGATGTAATTGAAAATGGAAACGAAGTTCCTGCAAAAGAGATGAGAAAGGGAAAAGAGAAAGTTTATGCCTTTGATAATGACTGGAAAGGCAAATATTATCCGGAGAAACTGGTAAGAGTATTTTTTGTTGTTGGTGAAAAAATAATATCTACAGTCACTGTGATTGTGCAATTTGGTAAATGGACAAAAAACTAGCATTATGAAAATTAGTTACGATACTTCAAAAGATTTGCTATATATCAGATTCGATGAAACCGAGCAAAAGGTGGATACAATTTGTGTGAATGACAATATTATCATAGAGCTTGGGGATCAGAATAAACTTGTGGGCATTGAGGTTTTGGACGCTTCCACTGCAATTGCGTTGGATCAACTTTTCCCTGTCCTCAATAAAATTATAGGTGCAGGTGAACCCCTTATTCAAAAGGCTAGCTAACCATTCATAATCCGAACTACTTTATATTATTAAAAATGGATAATGCACAGTGTAGATAATAGGGTAACCACGAATTTTATTTCGAATAACTCATTATTAACCCTTGTAAATTATCCCTTATCAATTGAAAAAGCATTATTGGGCTCCCTTTAGAGGGAAGTTTGGCGTTGATGCCATTCGGAATAATTGATAATTGAGAATGGATAATTGATAATTCTTACCCACTGCTGCCTTGCCTATACCACCACTACCTATACCCACAGCAGGTTTGTAGACAGTGTGGCACCGTGTGTTGGTGCATGTGTATGTATATCTCATTCGCATAACTAGTATTCAAATGTATCGAATATTTATCTAACTTCCATAATCCTTACCTTGCATAGCTTCCAATACCACAATATATAGTCAATCCTATGGAAAATAAATAAAAGAATATAGAAAAAATGATTGATAGATTTTTATAATTCCTATTATAATGTTTATACTTTTCAAATACAATTAAGTAATGTCTCTTTTTAACATAATAACGTTCATTCAAAAAGATTATAAAATACCCCATAGGTATAACTAGAAAAGCATAATTAGCCGAAAAGTCTGGCTTATAAGTATGAAATATAAAGAAGATGAGTGCCATAATTAAAAAGAACTCCGCATTGGCAAGTATAATGCTTGCTCTATTTACAGCAGTTGAATTTTTTTTGAACATTGCGTTATAGAATCCCCAGAACAAAAAATCTAGCATAAATTTATCTATTTTTCATTACTATTCCCCATTTACTTCCATTCCCTCACTTCCAAAAAGTTGAATCTACAGTTAGAACATATTCCTCGGTAAGTTCATCTAATTCGGTATATATCCATTTCTTAGGATCTCGTGTGTCCTGAGTACATTTTATGGTATCATCATAGATATCGAGTAATTTAATAGAAGTTATTGCAACTACATGATATTTGGCTCCACTTGGATATCCGTCACTAAATAGAAAATATAATTCGTTTGTATCAATTTCATTTGTTTTCACTTGCTCATAATCATAATTTTTATACTGGACTCTAATTTTTTTCTTATAATTATTTTGAATATAAAAGTGGCTTGTAGTAACAGGATCACAGCTATTTGTAAGCAATCCTATGGTTATGACAATGATTATTAGCTTTTTCATTCTTGTTCAATATTAGTATATAATAAAATACCCCCAAAACCAGATTTGATAAAGGCGATTTGATAAAATTTCAGTAGCATTCTGATAACCAACACCCCCGTTCGGTGTACACTGCCTCGGCTTAACGGAACACACTAAGGCAGGGCATCGAAAACGATGTCCTGTTTTTTATTCACCCACCCGAAATGCAATACTTCGCTTGTAACTGGTACAAAATATCTGGCCACACTGCTTCCATCCGCCTGCATTTGTAAGGCAGGAAAATCAGAAGCCCATATTTCATAACTCATCTCATCGGCCATTTTGGGAAGCTGCACGGTATAATCACCTTGTTGCACGCTTGCCACAAAAACCATATCCGTAAGGCGTGCCGATACTATTTTGCAGGCATTGTGGTCCTGGTATTTTTGGGTAAAATATTCCTGCGATATCTTAAATATCACACTTCCTGCATAGTCCGACATTTTCTCAAGCCCATTTTGTGCCAAATCCAAATCGGCCATCAAACTGCCCGAAACACCGGAATGAGCCAGCGACACGTTGGACAGAAGCCCTGCCTGCAGGCTTACATTGCGGTAGTTTTCGGTATCGTAGGTAAACGTATCGAGCACATCGGCAAGTTCTATCTGTATGAATGTGGTAATATAGCCTTTCCCCAGAATACGCACATCTACCACCCCACTTGCCAGGTTGTCGAATGTGGCCATTTCATTGGCGAATATCTCACGCGTGGCTATCTTGCCATCCATCACCACCGAAACAAAAATAGTATCGCCCTGCTTAAGCCCCGTCGATAGTGCATCGGTAACGGTAACGCTGAGTTTTACCTTTCGTCCGGTCAGATTGTCGGTTTGTTCTTCAACCACCGGTTCCTGTATGATGATGTTTTCTTT
>JAIFMY010000086.1 GCA_020048155.1 Bacteroidota bacterium | reverse complement strand
TTTTTGGGTATGACTACCAAGTTTGTAGAGGTGACGCTTTCGCACAAATACCGCGAAACCGACTCTAAAGGCTTTCAGGCTGGTGGCCCTATGTATTATATGAAAAACAAGTTGAAATGGAAATGGATTGCCATATTTTTTGCCATTGCCACTGTAGTTTCGTCATTTGGTTCGGGTAGCTTGCCTCAAATTAATAGCATAGCCAATGCCATGTTTTCAACATTCGGCTTGGCACACTGGATAAGTGGAGCTGTTTTGGCGGTAATTCTGGCACTTATTATTGTGGGGGGTATCACTCGTATCGCTAAAGTATCAGAGATGTTGGTGCCATTTATGGGTGTTTTTTATTTTCTTGGCGCACTGTTGGTCATTGGCTTCAATTACCAGAATATCATTCCTTCTATTGCGTCTATCTTCACCGATATATTCTCAGGAAGTTCTGCTTTAGGCGGGTTCCTGGGAGCAAGTTTTGCTTTTGCATTCAACAGAGGGGTCAATCGGGGTTTGTTCTCCAATGAATCAGGTCAGGGTTCTGCACCGATTGCACACGCTGCTGCCCGTACCGACGAGCCAGCTTCCGAGGGGCTTGTAGCACTGCTCGAACCATTTATTGACACCATTATTATATGTTTTATTACCGGTATGGCACTTCTTACCTCCGGTACATGGACTCAGAAATACGACAATACCTTCCAGCAAGCTGATCTGGTAGTAATGACCCGGGTATATGAAGAAAGCAATGCAGACGATGTAAACATACTGCGCAACCACCTGAACAATCTGCAAGACGCTCCTGTATTTACTGGTACACTTACCATAAGCGAAGGTACGCTCACCAACGAGCTTACCTTATTGCATGCTCGCTCTATAGCCGAGAATGTAAAATTTATGCAAGACGATAAGCCTTATAATGGTGTAATACACGTAAATAATGGAAAGGTGGATCAGGCTGAAGGACAAAAGGTAGTGATTAGCGGTAAGTCTTTGTTGCACAGCGCTCCGCTCACCAACGAGGCTTTCAAGCGCAGTCCGCTTGGCAGATATGGCGAATGGATTGTAACCATTGGTCTTTTGCTGTTTGCCTTTTCTACAGCCATTTCGTGGTCTTACTACGGCGACAGGGCGATCACCTTCCTCGTAGGTGCTCAGTATGTTATATATTACCGGATAGTGTACGTGATAGCATTCTTCACCGCTTCTATGGTAGACACAACCATCATTTGGGTGCTTTCGGGTATTACCATTGCATTTATGACCATTCCTAACTTGTTTGGTATTCTGTTCTTGCACAAAGACATGAAGCTAAGCATTAAAGAATATTGGGAACGTTTCAATAAAGAGCACGGAACGAAGTTTTCAACATCCCGAATGTTTGTTAGACTTTCGGGATGTTTGCTTTTTAGGTTATCCCCAGTTAAGCCGAGGCTCCTGCCTCGGTTTCTATTATCACATGAGGCTGTGCCTCATACATGGATTACGCAGGCTGGAGCCTGCAAGTATATTCCGACGCAGGCGCAGCCTTCGCCGAACTTAGGTATAGTAAACCCTGTCAAAGTTTGAAACTTTGACAGGGTTGGTGGAATTTGACAAGGTTGAAAATCAGAGGAACTCAGAAAAGCCGAGGCTCCAGCCTCGGTTTCTATTATCACACGAGGCTGTGTCTCATTCATGGTTTACGCAGGCTGGAGCCTCCAAGCATATTCCGACACAGGCACTGCCTTCGCCGAACTTACCTATAGTAAAACCCTGACAAAGTTTTGAAGTTTGATAGGGTTGGTGGAACTTTGATAGGGGCAAGAGAAATGAGTTTCTTCTTTTCAACTTCCCGGAAGTTTTGAACCTATCAGGAAGTACTAACACACTAATTTGGTATTGCGTAAGCTGGGGTAAAAAATATTTCCGATTTTATTACTTTTTTTTGTTGAGTATTTTGTAAAATTGAAAATAGTTATACATTTGCACCCGCTTAGCCAACATAATCATAAGGTCCCCGGTTCAATCCCGGGTCTCGCTACAAATCAAAACCCTGTAAAGTACTCATACTTACAGGGTTTTTTCATTTTATCATCTTTCCTTCATACCACCCGAATGTCTCGAAATGGGTAAATATGCCAGGAAAATAACGAAATGTTTTACGATAGTTTCACGAAACCTAACGGATTTTCTACATGTATTCCATGGTATGTGGTCTATCTGGAAACGCAATGCGGTGATGGATTTGTGCCAGCCATGGTTGCCAGCCGCTCCGGGGTTCATGGTCATAAAACCCAGCTTGTGATCGTACATCACCTTGAGTATATGGCTGTGCCCGCACACAAACAAATCTTGTGTACCGGCCATCAGCAGGGGTTTCACACGCCTGTCGTACCTGCCCGGGTAGCCACCTATGTGGGTCATGTATATGCGCATGCCTTCGCGCTCGAAACGTTCATCTTCGCGGTAGTGCTGCCTCTTGCGCGCATTGTCTATGTTGCCGTATACCGCCACCACGGGTTTTATTTGTTCGAGGGCTTCTATCACTTTCAGGTCACCAATATCGCCGGCATGCCATATTTCATCGGTTTCTTGCAAAAAAGTAAGCACCGAAGGATGAACATACCCATGTGTATCAGACAACAGACCAATCTTAATCATGCTATTTAACCTTATTTATGCCTGCAAATGTATTGTTTTTGAAATGAGAGCCATTACTTTTGTACAAAATGAGAGTTATATTTTGTGTATGAATATATTTTTTACCCCCCATATAGAGGGCAATCTGATTAATCTGACTGAAGAAGAATCGGGCCACTGCCACCGGGTATTGCGCATGAAAAACGGCGATAAAATACTCATAACCAATGGTGCTGGTTCTATGGCCGAAGCACGCATAGTGCAAAGCCATGCCAAAAGTACAGTGGTTGAAATACTGGAATCGAAACAAATTGAAAGACCCCACCCATACTACCTGCATATGGCTGTGGCACCTACCAAAAATATAGACCGTTTTGAATGGTTTGTTGAAAAAGCCTGCGAAATAGGCATCGACGAACTGACCCCCATATTAACCGAGCACAGCGAGCGCAAAATACTGAAAGCAGAGCGCATACAAAACATATTGGTTTCGGCTATGAAACAATCGCAGAGTGCCTGGCTGCCCGTGCTCAATCCACTTACCGGATATTCCGATTTCATGAAAAAACCTCTCACCTCCGATTCCAAACTCATAGCACATTGCATAGAGTCTGAAAAATGGAAGGTAAAAGATATATATGCCCCTCGCCAGACGGTAACCATACTGATAGGCCCAGAGGGCGATTTTTCGCCGAAAGAAGTAAAACAAGCGTTGGAACAAGGCTTTAGGGAAATAACCCTGGGCGATGCACGCTTGCGCACCGAAACGGCAGCTGTGGTGGCCTGCCACAGCATCTCATTTCTAAATTTTTAACCCGCCCCGCTTTATGAAACATGCTTTTATAGCCCTCACAATCATAGCCTTGCATTTGGTTGCATTGCAAACTTTTGCCCAAAATACATCGGTGCGTATTGCATTATTAAAATACAATGGCGGAGGCGACTGGTATGCCAATCCCACATCGCTGCCCAATCTGGTAGAATACTGCAACCGCAATATAAATACACTCATATTCGCAGAACCTAGCACTGCAGAGGTGGGTAGCAAAGAGATTTTTTCATACCCTTTCCTGCATATGACCGGGCACGGAAATGTGATATTTTCGGACCAGGAAGCCAAGAACCTGAGGCAATACCTCATGAACGGCGGCTTCCTGCACATAGACGACAACTTTGGGCTAGATCCGTTTGTGCGACGGGAAATGAAAAAAGTTTTCCCTGATTTTGAATGGGTAGAGCTGCCTCCCTCGCACGCCATTTTCAAAAAGCCATACCAATTTGCCGAAGGTTTACCCAAAATACACGAGCACGACAATAAGCCGCCACAGGCTTTTGCCATATTCATAAATGACCGCATGGTATGCCTTTACACCTACGAAAGCGACCTTGGCGATGGCTGGGAAGACCCCGAAGTGCACCACGATAGCGCCGATACCCACCTAAAAGCCCTCAAAATGGGCGCAAACATTATGCATTTCGTTTTTACACAATAATTTTAAAAACTTTCAATTATTTGTTCCGGAATTAGAAAATTAGTTGTAATATTGCGGTCTGAAAAAAGTAGACGTTTTGTTATAAAATCACAAGAATGGACGCAATACAACTTGTTCAGAATGAATTTCTGACAAAAAAAGAAGTACCGGCATTTAAGGCCGGAGATACAGTAACTGTAGACTACAAGATTAAAGAAGGTAATAAAGAACGTATCCAGTCTTTCAAAGGCGTGGTGATACAACGTAATGGCGTAGGCGCTACCGAAACATTTACCATTCGCAAAATGAGTGGCAACGTGGGTGTTGAGCGTATTATTCCGGTACATTCACCGTTTATTGATGGTATTACTGTAAACAAACACGGTAAAGTACGTAGAGCTAGAATATTCTACCTCCGTCAACTCACCGGTAAAAAAGCTCGTATCAAAGAAAGAAGACACTTTGAGCATAGCAAGTAAAACGAATTATAGAAAATCCCTGCATTGCGGGGATTTTTTATTTTTACACCCATACTTATTGGGCATAAATCATTGATTTGGTATTTTTCTTTTTGTATATTTCATGCATATTGGCATAAATAGCCAATGAGTTGTGTATGAAAAACTTATATTTCAACATCAGGAAAAGCTTCGTTCGTAAGCTGCTCGGTTTCTTTTCCATTTCCTCGGTTTTGTTTGTATTTCAGGCTTGTTATGGCACACCGCAAGACATGGCCAATGATGTACTCATAGAAGGCACTGTGAAAAACAAAGCCGACAATTCGCCCATTCCGGGACTCAAAGTAGATGTGATTACCACTTCACAATCCACTTTTACCGACTCAAACGGCACTTTCAGTCTGTATGCCCCATACAACGATACCTTCAGCATAAAGTTTACCGACAGCGATGGCAGCGCCAACGGTTTGTTTAAAACACTGGATACCACCACTGCAAACCAAACCCATGTGCTCAATCTGAATGTACTTATTGAGCCCTCGGTAAAATGAATATAGTAAAAAATATCAGAAAAGGCCTTTTTCGCATTTTTAAAGAAGAAGAAGCCAAAGTGCACACCCTGAGGTATTTGTTTTGGGAATGTACCCTGCGGTGCAACCTGAGTTGCATACATTGTGGCAGCGATTGCAAACGCGAATCAGATGTGCCCGATATGCCCATGCCCAATTTTCTAAGGGTACTCGATGAAATAAATTCACAACCCCACGAACTGATAACCGTGGTAATAACCGGTGGTGAGCCTCTCATGCGTAACGATTTGGAACTGTGTGGCAAGGAAATCAGGAAAAGAGGTTTCAGGTGGTCGATAGTGACCAATGGCCTGCTATACAGCCAAGAGCGACAACAAGCGCTGCTAAATGCAGGAATGGGAGCACTTACCCTAAGTTTCGATGGTTTGTACCATACCCATACATGGCTCAGAAGCCACAAAGCATCGTGGGAAGCTGCTTTGCACGCCATGCAATTGGCAGTTCGTGTTCCGCGCATAGCTTTTGATGTGGTAACCTGCGTAAACAAAAAGAACTTCTCAGAACTGGAAGCCATATACAATATTCTCCTCGAAAACGGGGTAAAAGCCTGGCGACTATTTACCATAGCGCCTATAGGCAGGGCCAAAGGAAACGAGGATCTGCATCTTTCGGGACAAGAATTGCATATGCTCATGCATTTTATTGCCGACAAAAAGCGAATTGGAAACATGAATGTGAATTTTAGCTGCGAAGGATATGTATCTGAATACGAAGAAAATGTAAGAGATGGATTTTTCTTTTGCCGCGCTGGTATTCATATAGGTTCGGTATTGGTAAATGGTGATATAGCTGCTTGCCCGAATATAGACCACAACTTTGCACAGGGAAATATATACCACGATCATTTTATGGATGTTTGGAATAACAGATATGAAACCTTTCGCAATAGAAAACTCTTAAAAACAGGGATTTGTGAACATTGCAAAGAATTTAGTTTTTGCCAAGGCAATGGCATGCACTTGCGCGAGGCCGGAAACCCAGATGTACTGCATTGCCATCACCAATTGCTCAATCAATCATGAATTTACGTCTTATATTTCTGTGCTTGGCCCTGTCGGCCTTTTCATGCAACACCCCTTCTGAAAAAGAAAATACTACTGCCGCAAATGCAGATACCTCTTGGAAAAACCTGAGCCTGAGAGAAAAAATTGGGCAAACCATGATATTGACCGCATCGGTTGGTTTGGCCAAAGATAATGGATACGATTCACTGTCCGTTTTTCTGGAAAAATACCCCATTGGCGGGTTCTTCATGGCCACATGGACCATGTTTGGGGGCATTTCAGAAGATAAAAAGGAAGCCCTGATGCGTGGCTTAGTATCTGACTATGTACACAATAGCAAAATTGCACCTTTTATCATAGAAGACTACGAAGGTGGCGTAGGACACGCATTGCCCAACTATGCGAAAATACCGGCCGGAATGGCATTGGGAGCAACCAACTCAGGCGACCTTGCCTACGATGCCGGAAAAGCTATAGCCTTGGAAGCACGAAGCCTGGGCGTAAACTGGGTTTTGCACCCGGTGGCCGATATAAATCTGAATCCGCTCAACCCTGTCACCAACATCCGTTGTGTGTCCGATGATCCCGAAAAAGCCATTTACATACTTTCTGCTCAGATAAAGGGGCTTCAACAGCATGGCGTTGCGGCTACTATAAAACATTTTCCGGGCGATGGTGTATCGAGCATGGATCAGCACCTCACTACTTCCTACAATACGCTAAGCTACAACGATTGGATGAAGCTGCATGGCCGCGTTTTTGCCCAACTGATAGATTCCGGGGTGTATGCCATCATGACCGGGCATATAGGTTTGCCCGACTACCAGAAAATGCAAAAAGAAGACGAATTGCTGCCGGCCACCTTGTCGTATGCACTTACTACCAAGCTCTTGAAGCAAACTTTGGGTTTTGGTGGTGTGGTGGTATCTGATGCGCTCAATATGGGTGGAATGCAAGGCTACTACCCCAACCAGACAGAAACATTTGCCGATACGCTGGAAGCCCGCATACTGCGTGGCGAAATTCCGATAGAACGCCTGAACGATGCCGTAAGCAGAATATGGAATATGAAAGGAAAACTGGGACTTTTTGAGAAAAATAGACAAACTTCTGATTCTTTATCCGCAGAAACGAAACAATTTGCAATCAATACAGCTCTCCGCATTTCAAATGCAGCAGTATCAGTAATGAAAGGCGCACAATTGCTGCCTCTGGATACCATTCACCACAAAAAAATATTGATTGTAGTAGTGGCGCCAGACAAGCATACTTGGTCGGCTGAGTCATTCGCTACATCTGCTGAAATGCTTCGTAGTCTGGGATTTGAAGTTGAAATAAGACATAACCTCTCCTATTATGCCAATAGCCCTCAGGATCATCTCAAATACGACCGGGTAATATTTGCATTTTCACGCCACACGCACGATCCCATTGGCTCATTCCAGCTACAAAGCGACGAAGCCCTCACTGCATGGATGAGCAACCAACTGCCACACGAAAAGGTGATAGCCATTTCATATGGCGATCCGTATGTGATACACACCTATACCCCTAAAGCCGCGGTGCAAATAAATGCATACCAAAATATAGAGCAAATGCAGAAATCGGTGATAGATGTGCTTACAGGTAAAATAAAAGCCAGTGGCCAATGTCCGGTAAAAATGCCGGATTAGAAAAGTACAGTGCTCACATCTTGGTCGATAATTTTGAATGAAAAATAGTGAATTTGTGAACTTTTTAACAAATAATGAATACATTCGCCATGCAAAAACAAAAATTGGAATACTAAAACCAGCCAGCGAATGTCGATATTCAGAAAAAAAACCATAGATGTAATCATGGCTCAGGCCGATGAGTCGTCCAAATCGGGCATGAACCGAAACCTCACGGTACGCGACCTTACCTCATTTGGTATAGCAGCCATCATAGGTGCCGGTATTTTCAGCACCATAGGCAACGCTGCCTCTGCAGGCGGTCCTGCCATATCGGTTTTATTCATTTTCATTGCCATTGCCTGCGGTTTTAGTGCCATGGCTTATGCTCAGTTTGCCTCCAGTATACCCATAAGCGGCAGTGCATATACATACGCATATGCCAGTTTTGGCGAAATAGTGGCCTGGATTATTGGCTGGGACCTGATAATGGAATATGCCATTGGGAATATTGCTGTAGCCATATCGTGGTCAGATTACTTCACATCGCTTCTGCTGGGGCTGGGAATGCATTTCCCGGATTATCTATCGGTAGACTACCTCACGGCTGCCCGGGGCTTCAGCGCTGCCACAGAGGCCATGCAATCGGGCGCAGTGCTTAGCAGCCTGTCGGCCACCATGCAATCGGCATACGCTGCCTGGGTAGATGCCCCGCAGCTATTCGGTTTCAGATTTATTGCCGATATTCCGGCATTCACGATAGTAGTGCTCATAACCGTACTTGTATACATAGGAATATATGAAACCAAAGTAGCCGGCAATATCATGGTGGTACTGAAAGTGGCCATTCTGTTGGTAGTGATAGCAGTAGGCGCATTTTATGTACAACCCGAAAACTGGAGTCCGTTTGCTCCCAATGGCCTTGGGGGGGTATTGAAAGGTGTATCGGGTGTATTTTTTGCTTATATCGGGTTCGATGCCATATCTACCACCGCCGAGGAGTGTAAAAACCCAAGGCGAGATATTCCGCTTTCCATGATACTTGCGCTTGTCATCACCACAGTTTTGTATGTTGCCATCAGTCTGGTTATCACAGGCATGGTTTCTTACTCTGAACTTAGTGTAGGCGACCCGTTGGCTTATGTTTTTGCAAAATTAGACCTCGGTTACCTTTCGGGCGTAATCGCTTTTAGTGCCATCATAGCTATGGCCAGCGTTTTACTGGTATTTCAGGTAGGCCAGCCTCGCATATGGATGAGTATGAGCCGCGATGGGCTACTTCCAAAGCGTTTCTCAAAACTTCATCCTCGTTTCAAAACTCCTGCTTTTGCAACTATCGTCACTGGTTTTCTGGTGGCTGTGCCTGCATTGTTTCTAAACCTCACCGAGGTGACCGACCTTACAAGCATTGGTACTTTGTTTGCTTTTGCACTTGTATCGGGCGGGGTGTTGGTAATGGAATGGCGCAACGATAAAAATTTTCAGAACGCCCGGTTTAAAATTCCATACATAAGCAGCAGTTATATACTCCCGTTGCTTTGGGCAGGCATCCTGATTATGATTCCTTTCATCGATGATACGTTCTACGGCGAATTTTTCAATTTCGATCTCAATGGCCAAAATTTCTGGGTGGTGTATGAGCACAAAGTTCTGCAAATAGCTTATGCCATTTTTGCGCTGTGCGTTACCATTCTGGCAGTGTACAAGCGTTTGTCGCTCATACCGGTGCTGGGTTTGCTTACCAATATGTACCTGATGTCGCAATTGGGCATTACCAACTGGGTGCGGTTCCTCATTTGGCTTATGATTGGGTTAGTGATCTATTTCTCTTATGGGTTCTTCCATAGCAAACTGAAAAATTGAGAATTAAGAATTGAAAATTCGTGGCAAGCAAGCATTATTGAAAAATAGGATATTTTGTGAGTAATGATTGGTGGATTGAGAATAGTTGTCAATATATCAAATTACTTAATCGAAACCCAAAGTGTGAATTATGGAAATAATCATATACATCACATCAGACGGTAAAACATAAGTATTGACTCGTCCTGAAATGGGTTTGTTTATATAACACCCCGCCCTTCGGGCACCCCTCTGGTAGAGGGGAATTTACAGC
>JAIFMY010000139.1 GCA_020048155.1 Bacteroidota bacterium | reverse complement strand
GAATGGGTCGAGACCATTAACAATAGTTTTCGGATCAGTTGAGTCAACAAAAATTCCGGCACCACTGTTTATTGTCCAATAACCAGTTTGATCTACAGATAAATCATCAGCGTTGAGTGCATATGAATCTGAGCAAATAGCTTCGTCATCGCCAGCATATTCAAACACATCTATTGCGTTTACATCAATTGAATCGGTGGAAGTACAGCCATCTAATGATGTAACCGTCCATATGAATGTATTTTTACCCGGATCAAGTCCTGATACCCCAGTAGAACTTTCATTGGGCAAATCAATATTGCTATTTCCAAAGTCATCAGACCACATACCAGTTTGACCGCCATCAAGTGGATCTGCCGTTAAAGTGGTGGTGAAATCACATGAGACTTTATTATCTTCAACAGACACAGTGAAACCATTGTTGGTAATAAATACAGTAGTAGAAGCCACACAGCTTGTTATAGTATCAGTTACAGTCCAAATAAGTTCATTTAATCCAACTTGCAAGTTGTTTACTGTGCTATTGTACAAAGTAGAATTATCGAAAATTGGAAGTCCGGATGTAGAAGTCCAAGCTCCCGCCTGGTTTACAGTAGGTTGGCTTGAGTTGAGTAGGTATGTTTCTACACAAATAGACTCATTTACATCTTCACCTAATGAAAACTCATTATTTGTAATAACCACAACATCAAAAAATCCGCATGAACCATTGTTTACAGTCCATGTAAAATTGTTGGCTCCTAAGGGTACATTTGAAACTGTGGTGCTTGGTGAAGTATTATCTCCAAATACCACACCTGCTGGTCCTGTCCATGTACCTATTCCAAAGTCCGGTGTTACTGCCGCCAGAGTAAGCATATTAGCACAAGCAGACTGATCACTACCCGCATTGGCTGAGACGGTGCTATTGTTCACATTCACATCCTTATAATTCGAGCAGGTGCCAAGTGTAACGGTCCATCTGAATTTATTTGCACCCTGTGGTATATTGGTTATCAATACACTGTGGCTACTTTCATTGCTAAAGATTCCGTCACCATTGACTATACTCCAAATTCCACTTCCACCAACAGGAGCTGCGGACATGTTTAACTCTGTTTGGTTATTGGAACATACTGTATGGTCTCCCGACCCTGTAATACTCACTGTATTGTTGATAATCAATACATTATCAATTGAAGTACAGCCAAGTGAGTCAACAGTCCAGACAAATTCGTTCGGTCCGGCAACTAATCCGGTCACAGCTGAATTTTTAGAAGTTGGATTTACAATAGTTGCACCACCTGAGGTGCTCCAAACGCCATTTGTGGCACCAGCAGGTACAAATGCATTCAAAGTTGCAGAATTACTACACACTTCAAAATCTGAGCCAGCATTGCTATATGGCATGGAATTGGTTATATAAGCCGTATCTGTACACCCGTTTAATGTGTTAGTCCATACAATGGCATTAGAACCTCTACTTAGGTTACTAATTACTGTATTTCCGGAATTAGGTGAATTTGGAAAACCTGAGCCTGATGCAACTGACCAAATACCGGGCAACGAGACTGTGCTTAATGAACTAAAATCGCCGCACACACTTTGTGAAGCAGGCGTAATAATAGATTCATATACATAAATATTTACATCGTCTGCAACTTCAATATCACAATAGGCACTGAAAATTCTGAGTGTAACTGTATTTGTATCTTCATATGCATAAAAAGCAGCATTTAACTTATATGATGTATCAATTATGGCAGCCCCATAAGTAGTTTCATCCCAATAAACAGTACACTCGAATCCGGCTTTATTGCCATTAAGTGTACCCTCAGGGAATGTGCTACAGACAGTAATATCTGAACCAGCAAATGCTTCAGGTTTTCTATTATAAAAGGTAAGTGTATCAATAACCTGGCAAACCCCTTTGTTGGCAGTCCATTCGAGTTTAACTATATCAGCAGTAGGGTAATCTACTGAAGTATTGGGATCTTCTATGTCATCAATTGATATCCCGCCTTGAATAACGGTCCAAGAACCTACATAACCAGTTTGATTCATATATAAATCAAGGTTTATCGGATTACCGCAATAATTAGCATCATCTATACTTATTACTTCAAGGTAGTTGTTCATTATATCAACAGTATCTGCGCTATTTGCGCAGTCTGCTGACGATAAATGCCAGATAAATTTATTAAGTCCAGTATATAAAAATGAAACATCCGTATCGGCTAAAGTATTGTCAGCAATAAGCTGAGAACCAAATGGTGACCAATAACCGGAAAAACCAACAGTAGCAGGTACAGCATTCAATTGTGCTTCGCTTGAGCATCTTTCTTGATCAAGCCCAGCTTCAGCATATTGAACACTGATTACTTGTTCAGAAAATTTGCTACAAGATCCATTGGTGATTGTCCAACGTGCAATAAACTGACCGGATGTGAGTCCGGTGACCCAGGTATTGGTATTTGTAAGATCTTCAATTGTACCTGTGCCTGATTGAACACTCCATTGCCCCACACCATTAATTGCAGGTTCAACTGCCATATAAAACGAGTCGTTGCACAAATATACATCAGATAGTGCGGTTGGGTCTCCCGGTTCGTTGTTAAAAACCCTTACTGTATCAGTTAATTCACCTACTGTCCAGATGAAAATATTTTCACCTTCCATTAAGCCATAAAAGGTTGTTTGTGGATCATTTTCATCATCAGGAATAGCCTCGCTATAAGTAGACCATATTCCGGTAAAACCAGCTGATGGTGTAACAGCATTCATAGTAACCGAATTGGAACACACATTTTGATCACTTCCTGCATCAGGTAAATACACAGAAATATATTTATCTTGTTGCACAACGCAACCATTATTAGTAAGTGTCCAGCGCACAACCGTTGTACCGGCAGGTAAGTCAGAAATATCGGTAAAATACGAGCTAGGCGAAGAGAGAGTCCCCCCACCGGATTGTATTGTCCAAAGGCCTTCACCAACTGTAGGTGGTGGTTGAGAAACTGATGTACTAAAACTATACAAATGGGTATCAGCCATTATATTAGTCGGATATGGTGAATCATTTTTGATCTCAACATTATCTGAACTGGCTTGTATAGTCCATTTAAAAATGTTAACGCCAGGACCTACGTTAGAAACAACAGTATTAAATAATGTAGAGTTCTCGATAATACCGGTACCATTCACAATAGTCCAATACCCGGTATTTCCTATATCGGGTTGATTACCTTCTAAGGTAACATAATTTGTACAATATGCCCGGTCAGGTCCGGCATTAGCCGTTTGCCCTCGTGCCCAATGGGCACTCAGGCCTACGAAAAGCATCAAAAAACTAATACGTAATAATTGTTTTTTCATTTTCGATTTGGTTTATATTGATTTGTATTGGTTACTATTAGCTTAAAAGCCTCGGGAAATCCCGAGGCTTGAAAAATATTATTGATAAATAAAAGATTATTTTACTATCAATTTTTCAACCGCAGTTCCACTAGGCGACGTAATATGTACATAATATATTCCGGATGACAATCTACTTATATCAATATCAGTAGAATTTTCCCCGGCATTTCTGTATTCATTTATAGACTCCATAACTTGCGTAGAGGTTGCATTATACACTTCAATTTTTACATCACCTGCTTGTTGCAAAGTATATTGTAATCGGGTGGAGGATTCAGCCGGATTTGGAAATAAACTTATGCTCAACATTTTCGCTTTATCGTCAAGACCAACAGTACCAACTTTCACATAACTGCAAGTAGTTGATGTTTGACCTGTATTTGGATCTTCTATAGTAAGACAAACCTGATATGTTCCTGCTTCAGTGTAAACATAACTTGGCCTCAAAGTAGTTTCATTTTCAGCTTTTCCACCGGCTTTGCCAGCGCCAAATGTCCATTTTGATTTACTGGTATTTCCATTCGAAGTACCATAATAGTCAACAGGGTATCCACTTGGCTTGCTGCCAGTAGAGTCAACAACAAATGCAAACCCAGCAGTAAGAGATGCATCGTCTACACCTACCGAAAACATAGTTACATAAGTTGCCTCACAAGCATTTGCATTTTTTATATCAAGTTGCACGACGTAGTAACCAGGTTTCTCGAATACATGAGTAGGATTCTGTTCGGTCGACAGTGAAGTACTATCACCAAAATTCCATTTCCATTCTGTAGGCGTCCCAAAAGACTGATCATGGAACTTCACAGTGCGAGAAACGTTGTCGAGCGAATATATATAATTTGCTCTGCAGCCTTCGCCAACTTGTACATCCATACATGTCATATTGGTAATTCCTTGGTCATTGGTTACAGTTAAGCAAACATAATACCATCCGGTATTGGTATAAGTATGTACAGGGCTCTTATCGGTAGAAGTTGTGCCATCGCCAAAATCCCAAACATAAGAAACTACATTACCACGAGAATTATCGGTGAACTGAACATTTCGGTTAGTAGGGTCTGCCTTATAGTAAAAAATCGCTTCGCAATCTTTTCCTTCCTCACCCACCAAAAGTAGTTTTTCAGCATAGTCCATGCAATTTGTTGCTGCATTGTAAGTATACAATCCTGCATAATAGTAACCAGGGAAATTATATTTATGAACCGGATTCTGAACGGTATCATATCCGCCGTCGCCAAATACCCAATATAATTGTGTGGCTTCGCCTATTGATGCATTCTTGAAAGATACGGATAAGGTATTTATATCAACAAATGTCTCAAACTTCGCACTACAAGTTACTTCTCCTACTTGCACTATCTCTTCATAATAATCGTAGCATGTGCCAGTTTGGTCAACAATCACCATTCCAACCCAATACTTGCCGGGTTGAGCAAACTGATATTCTGGTTCCATCTCCTGTGAGTATCCGCCATCTCCAAATCCCCAATAAGCAATGGCTGCATCTTTAGAATCGTTTGAAAACTTGACGGTATTGGTAGCCACATCAACTCTATAGGTGAAATGTGCTTTACATTCGGGTGTACCCACTTGTACTTGTTGCCAAGCAAAATCAATGCATCCATTTTGGGCATTATATGCGGCCATGGTTACATAATAAAATCCGGGTTTAGCGTACTGATAAACGGGTTGTGTTTCAGATGAAGTACTTCCATCGCCAAAATCCCAATAATGCGCATTTACCATGCCGCTTGCTTTACTGAAGAAATTAACTTTATTATTTTGTACATCAACAAAATATGAGAAATCGGCAGTTATATTGCATGTGTCGTTACCAACTTTTACTTCCTCGCACTGTTCATCATAACAATCGGTATTTGCATCATATACATACAAACATACCGTATATACTCCCGGGTATTCGTATTGGTGTCTGGCATTTCCTACTAAGTCATAGGTACCATCGCCAAAGGTCCAGTAGTAATTGGTAATATTGCCTGAAGATTTATTTACAGCTGTTAAGCGCAATGAATCAGGATTTACAAAAATTGAAAAGTTTGCATCGCAAGTAGCTACTCCACCCTGTTTTACAGAAATCAACTGGCAAAAGTCGTCGTAACATTGGGTGGATTCATTGTAAGTGTATAAACACACATTGTACTGGCCTGCAGCCGAATATATATGTGTAGGGTTCTCAGTATAAGCATATTGCCCATCGCCAAAATCATAATAGAACAAATTGGGATTGCCTGTAGATTTATTCTGCAGTTTTAGTGTTGCAGTAGCTTCATCAAATAAATATGAAAAATTGGCCTGACATCTTGCTTCTGCTGAATTGTTCAAAAATACATCTTGACTGTAATCGCTGTAGCATAATGAAATAGAATCATAAGTAGCAAAATATACCCAATAGTTGCCAGTAGCAGCATAGTTGTGTGTTGGATTTTGTTCGGTTGAAATATTTCCATCACCAAAATCCCAATAAAACTGAGTAGCTGTATTGAATGATTTATCGGTAAAGCTAACAGCCAAACTAGCAGTATCAGCAAAATATGTAAAACTAGCTTTACATACAGCTACAGAGTCGCCTCCATTTATTACTATTGGCATACAATATTGAGAGTAACAATTGGATATACTATCGTAAAAATACAAGCATGTATTGTAATATCCGGGGTTTGCAAAAGTATGAACAGGATTTGCAATGTTATCTGACGAGCCATCGCCAAAATCCCAATAGTATTGTTGGGTTGAATTCTCATTGGTAGTATCGGAAGAAATAGAGAAATTGGAATAAAATTCAGCTGTGTAACTATCTGTAAAATAGTAACTGTATGATATCTTACAACCTGAATTTCCTACCTGAATTTCCATGCATCTGTCAGCATAACATCCAGAAATTGTATCATACACCATCAAGCACACCCAATAATAACCATCATTGAAAGTATGTACAGGATTGGCATCATAAGAATAATATCCATTTCCAAAATCCCAATAGTATTTACCGTTCTCAACAGTAGCATTGGAATAAAATGAAACTTCATTAGTTGCTTCGTTCATGAAATAAGTAAAGTCTGCAAAACACAAACTATTGCCAATCTGTATTTCTTTGCATACCTGATCTACACAATTTGTTGACGTATCGCGTATGCTTAAGCAAACTTTAAACAATCCACTTTTGGTGTAATAATGTATAGGATTTCGATCGGTAGATTTGAAACCATCGCCGAAAGTCCATATATACTCATTGGCAGCTCCTAAAGAGTAGTTATCAAAAGAAACCGAATCGGTATTATAATCGATTACGAAATTGAAATTAGCTAAACACTTTTCTTCAGGATTAACTTTTACCCAATTGCTAGAGCTTGCTTTCCCACATCCATTTGTTACGACAAGAGTTATCATATACTCACCCGGATTTTCGTATTTGTGAGTAGGAATTTTCTCAGTAGATGTAGTGCCATCACCAAAGTCCCAATTATATGTACCACTTTGTTTCTCAAATTCTAATTCCTTTGGATAAAGAATTATATGATCAGATACTTTAAAATTGCTCCTGTTTATGTAAAATTCAGGATTTGGTAAAGCTTTATTTGAAACTTCTACATATGTATAAAGGGTATCGTGTCTACCGCAAAAATTTGTAACAATGGCACTCGCTTCTTTAATACCAGTGGTAGAAAATGCATAGAGCGTAGGGTTGAGAGGAATAGTATTTCCTTCAATCTTCCAAACTACATTTTTACCTCCATATACATTCAACTCTATTGGATCTGATGGGCAAACTGCACCTGGATTGGCCATCTTAACATAATGAAACGCCCTTTGTGTAATTATATCAGACCGAGATGGACACTGATCGTCAATAAGGCTTTCAAAAGTCAATACGCCATCTTCAATATGAAGACGATATTTTCCTGAAGACGTAGCACAATTATTGGGGTACAAACCGTTGCTTGAGAAATAAAACGAAGTATCGGTCTCATCGGCAAATATATATCCTTCATCATAAAACTCATACTTACCATCTGCCCATTTTTTACCAATCTTGAAGAAAGAATTTTCGAATTGGATAAATAGTCCGTCGTTGCTAACAAAAGTTCCTACCACAGCACTCGATGTACAAGTACCATTATATGGTGTGAAAGCAAGCCCATTCGATTCAAAATTGGTCAAATCAATACTTGTCTCATATTCAACCGGGAAGCTCAATAATAAATCGCCAGCAAAATTTGTAGGGATAGCGTGAGATGTAGGCCCTTGGCCCATTGGCATTCCTTCGCAATACCAAGCGCCTAATAAACCTATGCTTGATAGTTGTAAACTAGCAGGTATATAGAGGGTTATACCATTTTTCATATTTCCTTTTGCATAGCCTATGGGCTGGTAATTGCTATATTGGAGCTGCGAGGTATCCAAACCATCGGAATATACAAATGCATAAAATTGTTTGGTCATGGATGTAGAATCGTATCCAGGAAAATCAACTATAGGAAGATGAAAAACAAAATCAGAATTAGATTGTTTTAAACCGAAGTCATCCATACCAAATTCAGAAACTACTGCTGCTGAATTTTCGAGGTAATATGTAGGATATGAATTGGGGTCATCAATCACACTTATATATGAAAATGATTCATGATAATTTCCACATTCATTAAACGCCTGTAAAACAGGGCTATAATCTCCTGTTGCGAGGTATGTATGTTTAAATAAAACATTTGGCTTATTCACTGTAAGCGTGAAAGTAGAGTCATCTATGCTTCCATCTCCTTCAAAATCAATTTTATATTTAATTTTTCGGGCTGGATCAAAAAATCCATCCAAGAAATACACAGTTTCACCCGGGCATATTTTATCAGGAACAGCAATGAAGTAAGTTTGTGGAATTGCAGAGTTATCAACATAAATCGATAAACTATTGTAGCCTTCTCCTCCACAATTATCTCTTAACTTAAATTCAATGGTATAAGATCCCTGCTCAGTAAATGTATGAGTAGGTTCAAGTGCATTGTAGTATACAGCATTCTGAATATCTTCATTTTTGTATATTCTCCAATAATATGTCTGATTATTCTGAATATATGTATAGTTGTTGAACTTAATGGTAGTTCCAATACAAACAGATGAAGTATAATCATCGCCTTCGTATCCTATTGCTATATCGGGGAAAAAATTGTAATTATAATTAACATTCACCCATTTTGAAGTAGTATCAAGTGCACCGCAACCATTCTTTGAAATAAGAGTTACTTGATAAGTGCCTGTATCCGCATAATTATGTATAGCAAATCGTTCGGATGAAGTATTCCCATCACCAAAATTCCATAGTGTATATCCTGCAGAAGAGGGCGAAAAACTGATATTGTCAAAAGGGCAAACTTCATAAGAGCTCGGATAGAAATCAGCATTGGCAGGTCTGTTGGATTCAATTATTACAGTAGCACTATCAGAAGCTTCGTTGCCGCAGGCATTGGCAACAGTTAGCTTAGCAATGGCTTGCCCTGTTGCAGGAAAAGCGTATTTTGTATATGGCTCTGAAGTAGTAAAACTTTTTCCACCAATTGTCCATAAATATTCATTGGCCTTAGTATCGGTTTTGAAAAGTACTTCCTCGTTTGGACAAGCATAAAAGCCAAACACGCTAGAAATACTTACCTTGGGAATTGCGGCATCATTTACTATTACAACGCCAAATAAAGTATCTACACTAAAATCTTTGTTACCAACTATAAGCGATACATCATAAGTTCCATTCGATTCATATTTATGTTTTACTTCATAACCTTCTGCACTAGTTCCATCACCAAAGTTCCAGATCAGGCGAGTATTCGGAAAATCAAATCTAAAGGAAATTTCCTCGCCAGCGCACACTTCTTCAGCAGATTGCGAAATCACAGGTGTATACAATAACTCAATAGAAAAAATAGAAACATCTTCTCCACTTATTTTAAGTTTATGGCCTTGGCTGAGAAAAGTATATTGAAAAGTATCTATTTCACCTATTTGTGAAGATGCCTCGTGCACCATCAGATCATGATTTGCATCATAAATATCGAAATGTGTTGAGTTGGGGTGATTATTAATATAGATAACTCGTATGCCCTCTAAAGCGGAGCCAAAGCTAAAGAAATCAGTATACATCACACCTGGATAAAGATGTAGATATCCGCTATAATTATCAGCATTACATGATTGAGTTCCGCCGAGTGTGTCTATCCACATAGACAATCCGTCTTGGTACCAATTAGAGTGACAATAAAGCGATAGTGAATTGTTTTGAAAGTTTATTTTTAAAGTCTCTTGGTTTTGGGAGTAGCTAAATTTTCCTAAAGACATTAACAAAACAAATAACAATAGTGTTCTTAGTTTATTCATAAAACATTGGTATTTAAGTTATATTTCTTAGATATAGCAAGCTAAAAACAAGCTGAATGCGTTGAATTCGATAGTTTGATATAAAACATAAGATGCTTGGCGTGAGGAAATCTATTTTAAATTCAACTTTAAAAAGTCATCTTAAAAAGAATGGTACAAGTTAAGCAAAAATAATATAAAAAAAAACACCCCCAAAGGGGTGTTCTTTATTACTTTTTAACAGCCTGATAAAAACATTTTTTCGGAGAGTCAACTTTCTCTTCTTTTTTGAGCAGTTTTATGGCCTTGTCTACTTCGTCTTTGGTGAGGCCAGACTTGGTGGCAATGTCGCCAGGGCGCATAGGCTCTTTGTTTTCTTCAAGTGTTTTGAGCACCAGTTCAGCTACTTGTATCATATTTATTGATATTAGAGGGTTTGTTTCAAATATAATAAAAATTTTATTTCACCATTACTCTAATGCCTTCAGAATGTGAAGTAAACTCGGGTGCATACATACACTGCACGGTGGTTATACCGTTGGAGAAATCGCCCCGTTGGGCCACTCTCAGTGGATATTCGAACACATAAGTTCCTTTGCGCAAGTATTCTATGAAGAAATTGGTAGAAGCATCGCGTGTACTCTCGTAGTACGCCAGGCCATCTTGCCACTTGTATCCCGAAAATACATTTATGGGTTCGAAACCACTTGCACGCATGTCTTTCAGGTGCACATATTCCATATCTCTATCTGTACGCAACTCTATGCGCACGATGATTTTGTCGCCGGGCTCAAGTTTGGTTTTAGGGGTGATGAGTTCAATCTTTTTCCCCGAATCGGTAGTTCTTTCCACAAAAATATTCTTGGTGAGCTTAAGCGGGGTTTCATGTGGCGTTATTTTATCTAATTGCTCAAAATACTGCCAATACACAGCTCCCCATGCAGGGCCTTCGCCTGTGCGGGTAACTTTTATTTTGCCCATATCAGGGTCTATTTGCTCTGCCGACCAAGTTTTTTTGAAATATCCGGTACCTGCTTCAGCTTCGTCTTTACCGAGTTTGGAAGCGTCTATGCTTTCCTTTCCAAGTTGTATCACTACATTCGATTCGGTTTGCAACCAACTTTCACCTCCCAGCAGAAGCGCATATATGGCCTCAACGGTGGCTCGGGTAGTTTTCCAATCGGTGGTTTGCTTTTGCTTGAGCAACCATACACGCATATCGTCCACAGCTTGTTTCTGGTTTCCAACTACGTTGAACGCCTCTATGATCATAGCCTGGGTTTCTATAGGTGCTTCGTACCAATAATATCCGGTGATATTGTCTTTGAAATACATTCCCATTTCTTCCGTACTGGTAGAGTTTTCTTTGAGCGAAGCTATTATTTTCATGGCTGTTTCCTTATCGTCGTATCGGTAAAGGAATACTGCCAGCATGGCTTGCATATACTTGCTCTGTGTTAGCCAGTACTTAGCAGCCTGCTCTTTATAGTAGCTGAATGCTTGTTGTTCGCTATAACCGAAATCTGCATCCATATAAAAACTTCTGCCATATAAATAATGTATGGCTGTGCAGCTCAGGTGATTTTTAGCGAGTTCCTTTTCATCGTTTTTATAATATCTTTTTAAGTATTCATAATCCGAAGCTATTTGCTTGTCGAGGTACACTCCGGCTTCGGTCAACATATCAGTTACTTCACCGCTGTAAAAATCGACACCAAGATTTCGAAGTTTTCCCATGCCTGTATAAATGTGCTGGGTGATGTACCTACTCTCCGGCATTCCATCGAACCAAGGCCATGCACCATTGCTCACTTGTCCTTTTATGAGTTTCTTCTCAGCAGCCTTCAGTTCGTTCGACATACGGGTGAAATCGAATAGCAAAGCCACATTGCGCTTGCGCTCGCCTTCGTCTTTCGATTCAAGCAACCAAGGGGTTTCTTCGAGCACCAAAGCCTTCAGCTCCTGATTTTTTTCCAGGTTTGAAAGAAAGGCTTCAGGGCTTTTTTTCACCCAAGTATCAAATACTTCTTTTATTTTGGGCGAAGAATTGACTATGTGCGAAGCCAAAGCATTGGCGTAATAGCGGCTGAACGTCTGCTCATAGCATTCGTAAGGATATTCCATGAGGTATGGAAGCGACTGTATGGCATACCATGCCGGATTTGAACTGAATTCCAATGTGAGTTTGTGGTGTTTCAGCGTACGACTTTTGCCCGAATCTGCCAGTTTTTTAAACTCAAAAGTTTTGGTTTGGTTTCCTCTCACATTCAGCGGCAAACTCTCGGTTACCAGCATGCGATTGGTAAGAACTGGAATGGTACGTTCTTCGGCATCGGTGTGTTTTGGGCTTATGGCCTTTATGCGGCATACTATGGCGCCTACACCTTCGGGTATTACCAATGTCCAGCCTACAGATGCGTTCTGCTGTGCATCGGCGGTAAAAGCTACTTCGCTTTTGCCTTTCACCACTTTATCGAGTAGCTTATTGGTACTTGCGTCAAATAGCTCTATGATAGCATTTCCGGTGATTGAGGCATCGGTAAGGTTGCTTATGCGTGCCAAAACCTCTATTTCATCGCCTTCGCGGAAAAATCGAGGCAAATTGGGCTGCACCATCAGCTCTTTTTGGGTAACCAACTGGCTTTCGAGCATGCCATATTCCAAATTTTTGGTATGTGCAAATCCGAGAATCTTCCAGCGTGTAAGGCTTTCGGGTACTGTAAAGCTAACTACCACCTCGCCAGAGTCATTAGTATAGAGTTGGGGTTGAAAAAATGCAGTTTCGTTAAAATTACTGCGCACTTTCACTTCACCGCCAGATTGGGTGGCATCTTTTAGCCCGCCAATGATCGAATCCATTTGACCGGGAGGTGGTGGTGGTGTACCATCGTCTACGCTTTCAGCGGCATAGACTACTGGCGATTCAGCATTTCCGTTCATGGTTTTTTCTTCCATTATTTCCTCAGAATCAGCATGGTCGCGCTTGAACATGGATTTCCTTCTACTCCCAACGCCTGAGGCTGTCACTACTACATCTTCTACCATCATATTGTCGTAGTCGTAGTAGGAGCTATAATAAGAGAAACCATACCAATTGAGTACCGGGAAATATCTGCCTGTATACGAATAATATTGGTAAAAATTGAGCGAGACATTCTGGCTACCAATGGATGCGAATCTGGCACTGCTCCATACTCCATTGGGACCATATGCCGGATGCAGGCTTGCATACCAGAAATTTGGGGCAAACGCATCGAGCGAAGCATCGTACATGGCTGCTGCCATTTCTGCCAATACCTTGTCGCCCAGTTTGTCTTTTATCACAATTTCCCATTTTTCAGACTGCCCTGGCAGCATCTTATCGCGAAATGTACGGAATGAAATATCGAGCGTTTTGTTGCTCCAAGGTACATACACCATGTGCTGCGATTGGTAAAACCTGTTGTGATGTACTGCAACAAAATTTACAGTAAAATTACCTCTATCGTCTTCACTTACAGGTATCTGAAACAGTTGTTGATTTTTGTTCAAATTTATATATTGGCGTTTAGTGCCCCTGCTTTCAGATTCTATTTCAACCATCAATTGCAGTGTATCTGCCGAACTAAGCAAAAATACTACAGAATCGCCCGGCTCGGTAACTTGTGAAAGTTTGTTTACATAAAACGGTGTATTGTAAATATTGGCGCTGTGGGAACTGCGTATGATGGTGAATGCCTGCTGATATTGCACCAGGTTGCCAAATGCATCTTTTGCCTCCATTACCAGCCTGTAGTAGCCCGGCTGAAGTTGCGAGAATGCTTCCATTTCCACTTTTCTGCTTGCTTTGGTGTCAAAACTCTGAGAGGCAATCAATTTGTCGGTAGCAAAATTTTCAATCAGATTTTCTTTGGAAAATGGGTATTCAGGCATGCGTTTTACCCATTCGTCCATTGCTACCAATGGTCGGTCTGGTGCATCCCAATAACGTGTTTTATAAGAAAGATTGCTGTTTTTGAGCGAAAAAATCTGCCATGTACCTTGAGCATCTATCTGTCTGCCATTCAGATTATTTGTTATCAAACCGAATTCAAATTTGGCATCGGTGCTTTGATCAAAAACTTCTGCAAGATTGGCGCTCAGGTCAAGAGCCCGGTAGCCAACTGTAATATTTCCGTTGGTGCTTTGTGTTTCCCCATTCATATCTACCACATCTACCGAAATGCTGTAATTGAAAGCAACATTGGGGTTTTTTCCAAAAGATAAATCGGGAATGGCTTTGAAAGGAATAGTAAACTTGCCATTGGCATCGGTCACCAGCGTACCGGTAACAATCTGAATTTCGGAAGTAGGCATATACCTGTACCACCAGCCACGCCATACGGGTGTGCGCATGATGCGGTACTTCACAGTAGCATCGCTGAGTTTGGCTCCTGAATATGCACTTGCGGTGCCTTTTAGTGTCACTTCGTCGCCCAGCATATAGTTGCCGTCAAAATCATCGAGTTTTACTTCAAATTGCGGACGTTTGTATTCTTCTACCGATATGTATGCGGTTCCATAATTGGTTTGTATCTGAAACTGGCCTGTAATGCCACTACCCGGAAGCACAAAGCTGCCATTGGCAGTACCAAAATCGTTGGTAGTAAGGCTCATTTGGCCAACTTCCTGGTAATTGTAATCAAGTAGAGAAACCTCCATTGGGCTATTGGCAATGATATGGGGCATGCGTTTGGAATCGTACCTGATAGAAAGGACTTTGAAATATACGGTTTGCCCCGGACGGTAGATGCTACGGTCGGTAAAAATATAATCGGAATAACCTTCCTCCATTATATTTTCGGTATGGCTCACATAGCTATAATCGGTAGCGCGTTGCTTGTCTTTTCCCAAACTCAAATCGAAGTATAAATCGCTGCTTTCTTTATAATCATCAGGGCTCAGAGTAAAATATCCATCGGCGGAGGTGGTTATTTTTTTAAAATCCTTTCGCTTATACCGGCTGATGGTGTAATTGTATTCGTTTGTAAATACCTGCACGGTGGCACCACCCAGGGGCAAGCCACTTTGGCGGTTTTTCACGTATACATGCCATGCGCCTGAAGCATCGCGCCTTTTGGTAAATGCAAGATTTGAAACCTGTACCAACTGCCAACTGCTTATAGCGCCATCATATTTATACGAAGCATCGTTAGATACTATTATAATATAATTCCCCAAGGGTAGTTTATCCATTATCACATCTGAGTGGTGCTCCCACAAGTCGCCTTCATCGGGCAATGTAAACTGATACTTTTTAACTACCGTTACAGCTTTCAGAAGCTTTTCATACAGTTCGTTGCCGTAGTATTTTTCGCTCAGACTGGTGAATTTATCATAATCTATAGATGCAACCTGAACGTACGCTTTTTGCAGATTCTTCCAGTTCAGGCGAATGGGGAAATCATTACCGGAGGTATAAACCATCTCGGCTTCGAAGGAAATGGAAGCCGTAAGCAATTCATTTTTAAACGGGACGGCATTCAACCCACCATAAGTTTTTGGTGCATTCTGAATGATTTCGTTGCACAAATCGAGGGATTTTTTCTTGTACCAAAATTGTTCCTTGGTAAACTCGTCCGTTTTTTCAACAAATACAGCATTCTCGTTGTAATACCTGGCCAATTCATATTTTACATCATAAGCCTCAGGCACACCGACGTATTTTTCCACTAAAGAATTCAACGCATTGAAATAAGCCATCTTCTTTTCAGATGTAACCGATTTGCGATATGCAAACTGCAATCGCTCAAGGTCGGCAAGCAAAAGTGGGGCTTTTTGAGGTTGAGTTTTTCTGAATGCAAGCCACTGCTGATAAAGCACGATTGCCTGCAATTGCATGGATGTAGAATCGGGGCTTACAATGTTGAGCTTCAGAAAATCGTCGAGTGGAAGCAAGTAATCATCGCTGGCAATTTGGAAATAGTCGGCCCTGCGTGATACAGCGGCTTCGTCGCCAGAGAAAAATCCGATGGCCCGTGAAACCAGAAAATCATACACGGTAGGGCGATAAAGTGCATCGCTGACCGAGTTGCGGGTAATCATCTGCGGAAAACTATCGATAGGCATTTTCTGCGAAACAGCAACATTCTGAACCGAAAGCTGGTATTGCTCAAAGGTTTTATCGAGCAACGTAGTCAAGTCCCATGTCTTTATGTCGGTAAGTTCCATTCCCTCAACCTGGCTACGTTCCAGAAACTGCCAACGGTTGTAGATGTAATAATTCCAGTACATTTCACCAAGCATGCTATGCATGAGTTCCTTTGAGGGGCTTTTAGCATCTGCTATGTATTTCTGCATATCGTAAATGGAACGTTCATATGCATTTTCCTCACTGAAATTGGTAAGTTTCATGATGTAGACCACCGATCGAAGAAAGTGGTCATCATTCCTCTCTACTTTTGCCTTTTCAAAAATAGTGTGAGTCACCTCAAGTGCAGATTTTGGTAGTCCTTGATTTTCAAGCGAATCTACCTTTTTCCAAAGTTGGGCATAACTTTCGCCTGTGTTTTCCATGTAATAATTGAATTTAGCGGGGTTGAATGCCAAGCTCGAAAAGAGCCCCAGAAATAGAACAGGCAGCAACACCCTGAAATTTAATTTAATCATATATAGTTAATTTAAGTCATATTCTATTTAAAAAAGCAGCCATGATAATGCCCAGTTTAGAGTGGGCGAAAACTTCAGCACAATAAATATTCGTTTTATGGTATTGAGAGTATGTCCATGATAATTTTCCATAAAAAAATGGACAAGTACATGAAAAATATTCCCGGACAAAACGAACTATTTAACCGGTAAAAATGACTCGGGTGTGAGACCAGTATAGCCCCCTACCCTATCGAAACCCCAATTATTTTTATCTGCTTCATCTTTTATAATCCCTGCAATATAATGCATAACAGACTCGTGTTCAGAATCCATAATTTCTAAATAAATAGGATAAAGAAGCACAAACTTGGGGCTAAGAGTCAGGTTATTGCTTGCTATGTAATCATTTATACGGTTTATACTATCTGGTATATGCTCGCATTTGGCAAGCTTCACTACCTGATTAGCCAAGCCAAGATCCAGATTGAAAGGCGGTTCCGAAGCCGGATATGCATGAAACAAGGCGTAATATACTTCAGTATTCATAGTGCTTCAAATTTTGGGATGGATACAAAACATAGTATATTTTAATTGCAAAGCAAGTTACAATTTTTCGGCAAGAAACGATTTATGAAATGATAAACAAAATTGTGTAACTTTGTACCCGAAGCTAAAACCCATCATATGAACCGGATTTATTTTTCAATTGTATTATTCCTGGCTATGTCTTTTATGGCGAAAAGCCAGTCGTCTGACCTCGATCCCGGACAACTTCCTGCCAATGTAAGAATGACATTATCGCGCTACGTGGAAGCACTGCATAGCGGTTCGCTACAACAATGCGCCGACAAATTTGTACGCATTGCAGGAGGCCCGTTACTCTCCGATGACGGTGCACAACTAGCGCCTAATACCGAATCATTTTCACTAAAAAATGATTTTGATAATATAAAAAGTTACGCTCAACCAATCCAGATTCTTAAGGTAAACGTGCGCTATTCCAATGGAATGGGATTCGGACAAACCACACTCAAAGGACAAGTGTACAAAATTTGGCT
>JAIFMY010000235.1 GCA_020048155.1 Bacteroidota bacterium | reverse complement strand
GTTCAAACTGGTCTAAGAAAGCCTGATTGTAAAGCCGCATTTCATGTGCTTCGTCGGTAATATATATGATATTCTCCTTTGGGCATTTTACCGTTTCGGCTTGGGTAAGCCCACCCCATATAAACCAAAAGTCGGCCTCGGTGCATGATGTATTTATCTCCAGCCTGTACTTACTTGTACTCAGGGTTTGTTGAGCATAATTGTGCTGCCAGGGGGTGGTAAGTTTTATGGTAATCATTTTTAATTGTTAAATGCGACTATTCAATTATATATATGGCCCCAACACCTTTTTAATTTTTCAAATTCATTGAAAACCTCATGTATTTTTTTGATATATTCTCGTGGCGTTTTTTGTTGAATAAGTGAAAATCCATTATCTACAATTGTTTTTTTTAACTTGTCATCTAATCTGAGTTGCATAATTAATTCGGCTAATGATGTTTCGTCAGTAGGATTAAAATACAATGCAGCATTCTGATATTGTTCCCGTGCGCCATTAATATCTGAAACAATACAAGGGCAACCTAATGCCATAGCTTCAAGTGGCGGAATATTATCAGGACCTAAAAACGAGGAATATACCAATGCTTCGGCATTTTTATATAATTCAATAACCTCTGACCTCTCGACAAATCCCAGAAATTTGACATACTTTTCAATTTTCATTTCTTGAGCCTGTTTTTGAATATAATCTTTATGATTGTATTGTACATCCCAATTATTATCTCCAGTAAAAACTACGTAATATTCTAATTGGTATTTGTTAATAAGGATTTGGAGTGCATGCAAAATAAGAATATGATTTTTATGCGGCCAAAATTGAGCAGGATAAAATATAAAAGGCTTATCTAGGTTATGTTTTATCTTTAAACTATCATTCTGGATAATACTGTTAACAGGAGGAACTGGAAATGGGATTACTTTTATTTGAGAGGTATTTACGGAATAGTAGAATTCAATATCTTTCATACCTGCATCTGTTCCACTTATCAAATAAGCTGATTTCTGAATTATATTTTTATTGTGCTCCTCTCTTAAATCCCAGTTCCAACTGTGCGTACTTAATTCAGGAAAGCAAGTATTAGTTCTGTGTCCCAAATCCCATACTGTATAAATATATGGTATTTGGATAGGTTTAAACGCCGGTGTGATAAACCAGAATAGGTCAATTCCCAGTTGTTTAGCTATATTGTTTAACTCATTATCTGTATCTGAGTATTTATTTAAGATGGTTATTTGTTTCTCTAGTAATTCTTTTGTTCTTTCAATTGAATTTTGAAGCACTCGAATTTCTTTGCCAAGTAAAAGCCTAATGATCATCTTTCTTATTTTATCAAATAAGATATAAATGCTCATGTGTGATGATTTGGTGTCTAGTTGAGTAGGCTTAGAGGTCGTTAAGCTGTAATACTCAATATTAGGGCTTACTTTATGAGATTTGTTATTGTTAAATATGAAGAATTGATGTGGAGAATCTGATTCAAGCAATGCAGTAATTATTGTGTTTTCAAAAGTGAAACCACCACCAGTTTTTTCATTAGCATTTGGTATGTATATTCCAATTCTCATTTTTCTAGTATAATAATTCCGTTCCAAGTGCGTTCGTTCAATTGTTTGTCTGTTAGCCAATTGTATGCTTCGAGTATTTTGAAACCTTGTTGATTGGCAAATGATTCTAATTCAGGTAGAAACCAATATCTCATGGGATGTTTCTCTAAAATTATCTCTTGTTTATCATTCAACAAATCTGTTACATGCAGTTCGTAATTTACATCAACAGTATTTTGATTGTAAAGTATGATAGGTTCAGCAATTCTTAATATCTGGATATGCTGGTTTTTCAATCTTTTTACCCTTGTTTCCGGTTTATCTGTAAGTACAGCAGGGCCGTACCAAAAATCGAAAATGAAAATGCCCCCTTTACGCAGATGGGAGTATGCAGTAAGCAAATACTCCTGAAAGGACTGATTGGTAGTTTGATAGCTCGCTACATGAAATAAGGAAACAATAGCATCAAACTCTTTGCTGATACTGAAAGTACGAGCATCGGCCTGCATAAATGAAGTCTTGGGATGCGAGTAATTTTGCCTTGCAATTTGTATCATTTTTTCAGATAAGTCAATACCGGTTACTTGTATGCCTCTTTGTGCAAATTCGTAAGCATGTTTGCCTGTGCCACATCCAATGTCAAGAATTTCATAAACCTTGGTGTGTGCAAATTTCTCTAAAAGACTATGTACGTACCCAGCCTCAGATTTGTAATCCTTTTCTGCGTATAGCAAGTCGTATACATGGGCATAATTTAAAAAATTACTCATACTGGCATTAATAAACTAATAAATACTTTCTCAATATAAAACTGTTGGACTTAATAAAAGATACGATCTAGCTGACAGATAACAAGCCGTTTTATGATTATTTAGATATTTTAACATATGAAATTTAACTTTAGAGTCTAACCATTTGATTTTAAAGTTGGCTAAAGTGTATGAGTAAAATTACAATAATCTTAGTTGAATATCTGGTTTACTTGTTCTGCAATATAATGTATTTCATCATCAGTTAAACCTATACCACTAGGTAAGTAGAAACCGCGCTCAGCCAAATTCTCGGCTACAGGGTAGTGCTCATTGAGGTATAATCCCGAATTATTAAATACAGGCTGCTTGTGCATTGGGTAGAAAAAAGGTCGTGTGCCAATATTCTTAGCCGCAAGTTTGCGCATGGCTTCCTCTGCATTGTATGAGATTGAATCACGCAACACCAAACCAAAAACCCAATATATGTTCGTGGCATAATCTGTATAAGCCACAGGAAGTTGTAAGTGCTTGTTCTGATGGAGTAAAGATTGATATAAATTGCCAATTTCGCGCTTTCGAATGATGTGTTTTTCCAGATTTTCCAATTGAGCCACACCTAATGCTGCCTGCAGGTTTGTCATTCTGTAATTCCAACCCAGATGCTCATGTACAAATCTTTTGTGAGGCATAAAGCAGAGGTTACGCAAACTCTTGCATTTTTCGGCAAGTACTTCATTGTTGGTGAGTATCATGCCCCCTTCCCCTGTTGTAATATGTTTGTTGGGGTAAAAACTGAATGTTGATATATCCCCAAAGCTTCCGCAAGGAGCGCCATTATATGTCTGGCCATGCATTTCGGCAGCGTCTTCTATCACAGTCAGATTATATTTATTAGCCAAAAGTATAATGGGGGCCATATCTGCAGGTAAACCGTAAATATGCACCACCATGATCGCTTTGGTTCTTGATGTTATTTTGGCTTCTATCTGAGCTACATCCATATTCCAGGTCAGAGGGGCTGAGTCTACAAAAACAGCTTTAGCACCCGCTCTTACAATTTGTGTAATGCAGGATATGATGGTAAAAGTTGGCATTATTACTTCATCACCTTTACTTATCCCCAATGCTTCAATAGCAATATCTATGGCTGCAGTACCATTGGCTACTGCTATTCCATATTTCCTGTTTACTGCAGTTGCTAGTGCGTCTTCAAATTTCTTTATAAAAGGACCTTCAGACGAAATCCATCCTGTTTCAACGCATTCATTCAGGTATTTTTTTTCGTTTCCATCAAGTGCTGGAGTATTTACCGGGATGAAGTTCATTTATATGAGTTTTAAGGTTACACCATTGGAATCAAATCTTGTCTTGTCAGCATCACCGGCATATGGGCCTTGTTTCACTTCAATCATTTCTACTTCTTCTACAACTTCAAAACCATGTCCGCCCTTTATAAGTAGTATTACATCACCACTCTGTAGGAGGTAACTTTCCAGATATTCCTGCTGTTGAGAATAAAAGTCTACCCTTAATTTTCCTTTTCGTATAAAGAGTACTTCTTGTGTATATTCTACAGTGCGCGGTACCGGGTTATGTACATGAGCCTGAATTTTTTTTCCTGTAGGATGCCTCATGAATGCTAGCTGCTGAGAAAACTCATTGGGAGTGAAGAAATGAATTCCTGGCTCATTATAAGAGGCAGGTATGAGAATGGCCAGAATCAAATCATTATGTGTTATTTGTATAGGCATGTAATTATTAAATTATTTGATTAATTTCATTAAGATGTTGAATGGTTTTATTAATTTTCTATATATATAAAAGGATCTGGATTGAGTTATCAAATCATATTTTCGTTTATAATCACTGGCTTGGTCAGTAATATAGTGATTTAAATTCATATATTCTAAAAGCAGATTGTTTAATAATTCGAAATCAGTCTTAGTGAATGTATTTTTAACTAACATGAAATCTAACTTAAGTAATTTTTGAAACTGCATTTTAATATGATTATTCCATGTATCAATGCCACAGGTATTTATAATCTCATATTTGTTTTTATTTATGATGTATTGGTATCCGGTAATATCTCTTACCATGTTTTTTGAAATAGTATCTCCATGGTGTAAATGATAATTAAAAAGAGGTTGTTGTATATGGATGAAATTGGCGTGTTTAGCTAATAGAATAGCTGTATCCCATTCTTGATAAGATGGAGTTTTTTCATCCAGATAGCCTATAAGCTCTAACATGAATTTGGATGTAAGTATAGAAGGGAATAAGGGGGATGGTGCCTTCAGCAAAGTACTATATGTACTACCTTCAACTAAAGGTAAATTCCAGTATTTTGTTTCATCTTTAGAATGATATATAGTATTGCAATTACCATGAACAACGGTATATACATTAAAATTGACACTAACTAGTGCGTCAAATTGTAGCTGAAGTTTATCCGGAAGGTATTCATCGTCGCTATCTAAAAATGTAATCCATTCCGAAGCACGTGGATCACTTATATTTTTTACTATCTCTATCGTGTTATCTGTAGAGCAGTCGTCGGCCACAATGATTTCAAAATCCTGAAAGGTTTGGTTTAACACCGAGCGCAAGCAATACTCTATTGTACTGCTGCGGTTGTAGGTTGGTATAATGACAGAGATTTTACTCATTGGATATGAAATCGTTTGGAGCCAGGGTTTTGCCTCTTATTCCTAGTAATGCATGAATACCAGCCAGATAGGTATAATATTTTTTTTCTCGTAAAATGTCTGTGCTACTCCTTATTGGTTTGTGAAAGAGCTTAAATACAACATAAAAATAAAGATTGAAAAGTATCATGTATTCAATACCCGCTTTGATTGTATTTTTAAGATATTGTTTTTTTGATGCTTGGAAATATTTCTTTTGGTAAATATAGGAGTTGCGCAGATAATAATAGTTTTTAACCAATTCCAATCGTGTCTTGGTATCTGTGTACGATATACCCCCCCCGTGATATACCAGAGAGTTGGTAGCTACTATAGATATAATGCCTAGTTTATTCATTTCAAAACAATAATCTGTTTCTTCGGCATAAAGGAAGAATTTTAAGTCCATGAAACCATTTTCCTTTATCACTTGTAGCGGAATCATTATAGAGCATCCATGCACGTCAGAAGTAGGTATGTCTTTGGTCGGAAAATTTATAGAATCATGTCTGTGTTTTTCAAATATGTTATATCCGGATTTAAAATTGATAGATTTATCATCAGATAATCCGTAACCGCCAGCAAATTTTATTAAAGATTTTGTTTCATCCAATACAAGGCTTCCATACAATGCCTTCCCGTTTATATTGTAAGATTCGACCAATGCGGAAAGCGCTTTTTTTTCAACTTCCAGGTCATTGTTAAGTATCCAAAGTAAATCAAAATTATTTTGCTTGGCGTAGTTGGCAGCTACCTGGTGTCCTCCGGCGTATCCCATATTATCGACCAATGCTACTAGGTTCAAATTTGGAAATGCTTCTCTTAGTTTCCTGGCCGAGGCATTGGTAGAATGATTGTCAATGATGATAATTTCAAATAAAGGATAATCAGATTCTAAAACAGAATTTACACATTTAATTGTTTCTTCGAAATTAAACCAGTTCAGAATAGAGATTAAAACCTTGGGGTTCATTTAAACCAGTTTTTAAATGAATGTATAATTTTTGAAATGTTTTTGGCTAGTTTGTATGAACCAGAATCATTAATCATTTTAAGTTTTCGCTCATATTCATCTATTTGTTGAGCTAATGTTGAAATATGGCGTTTATTTACTCCAATTTCATGATACAGAAATTCAAAACTTTCAAAATAGCTTGTGTATATCGCCTCTGGCAATGCCGAATTGGATGCAATCGCTATATTAAAAGTGAACAAGGGGGTATCTATACTTCGTATTGTTGAAAAATTGCCTTGAAATTCGTGTAGCTCTGTAACTTTATCTTCGGGTATGATTAAAGAGCCTGCCACTTCTTTTTGAAGTAGGAATTGGGTATTTGAAAAATAGGTGCTTAATAGGGATTTAAACTCTTCAGCATACAATTCTTTTACATGAAATTCATTGATAGTGCCCAGAATCTCAGTATTTACACGTTTATCTGGCGACGAAATAATCAAAATTCCATCAGGTTTCAATATGCGTTTAAACTCTGAGAGCATTTCAACATGTTTGTCGTGGTGTTCTATGGTTTCAAACGACACTACCACATCTACTGAATTATCGGGTAGGGGAATATTGTCAGCACTGGCAGTTTGAAATGAAAGGTTGTTTTTCTTGTATTTAGTTTGAGCGTGCGATATAGAAACAGGATCTATGTCCATTCCTATCACACTCTTAGCATGCAATGCCAATAAATTAGAGCCATAACCTTCGCCACATGCCAAATCAAGTACATGTTTATTTTTTACAGAATCAAATGCAATGGCATATCGGTGTAAATGCCTGATTGTATTACCGTTCAGAACTTCTGTAGTAAGCCTTTCACCTGTAAATTCTAACATTTATGATTTACGTTTTAAATATCCTTTGTAATTAAAAGTTGCATTAGTACCATAAAAGTCGAGCCATTTTCTGTCTACAACAAAGTTATTATTGTGAAGCATAAACTCATCTATGGCTTTAACCGGACCTCCATTATGTTTTGAAACAGGTAAAATTTCCATTTTTACCAAATCATCAATTACACCGTCTTCAACAATGAAATATGATTCAGGGGTTACTACCGGCCAAAATTTATTGAGTACGCCTTTTACATCTTCGTATGTATGCGAAGCATCATCAATTACCAGAATTTTATTATATCCCTTGGCGAGCGACAAATCGTAATCAGCCCAACCTTTATCAAAAAAAAGAATGTTCTTAGCTTCAAGTACTTCTGGGTATATTTTTGATTCAATATCAATTGTATGAACCACTCCATTTCCTATCAGACTAAGTAGGTCGGCGATATAATATGCACCACCACCATAATTGGTACCTATTTCTATCACCAAGTCTGGTTTTACCTCGTTCAATATCATTTGATAATTGACATAATCAAACGGACACCGCCACGCTGGTATACCTCTGTAAGTCACATTAAATTGTGAATGGTATAAAGTTTCGATATTGAATTTTGTATTTGATTTTAGATTAAATCTTCCAAACATATTTTTTATTTAATTAAATATTTGATATTAAAAAAGTCGATGCCATTTGATAACTCATTTTTCTGATTGAAATAAATTGGGATATCAGTTATATATAATAAATGTTGGGTGTATGATTCTGCCCATATAGAAAAGTTTAGTTTTGCAGATTGATTATTTAGCGAAATATCCTCAAAACTTACTACTATTTCACCAACACCCTTTTTTATTTCGAGTTTTTTGTTATAACTTTTATTAGTTGCTTGAAAGTAAGGGATTGGCATAGGGTATGGGATATAAATAATACTATTTATCATAATATCATTTATATCTCGTAAGGATTCGAATGATATTTTTAAATTTAAATTACCATCACTTATACATTTATTTTCTGCACTCCAAGGGGAAATTTCGATTTCATTAATTTTGAAAATGTCATTTCCGTTTTGGGGAACTATATAACTTCTAAATATACCAGATGATTCAAGATTTAACTGATTATATTGAAATATCGCACGATCTGTTTGTCCGTTAAATAGCATCTTTCCTTTATGAATTAGAGAAACATGGTCACAAAAATTTGAAATTATGGTCATATTATGTGATACTAGTATTATGGATGCTGATTTTTTTAACTCTGCAATTAGATTGTAACATTTGTTTTGAAATGCGAGATCTCCTACAGCAAGTATCTCATCTACCAATAATATATCCGGCTCCCCATGTATGGCAATAGAAAACCCCAACCTTACGGTCATACCACTGCTGTAGGTGGCTACAGGTGCATCTATAAATTCACCAATTTCGGCAAAGTCTACTATGGCGTCGAACTTTTGGCGTATTTCGTCCTTTTTCATTCCCAGTATGGTAGCATTCAGGAATATATTCTCGCGGCCCGTCATGTGCGGGTGAAAACCTGCACCCACTGCTATGAGAGCTCCCATGCGGCCATTGATGCTTATTTTACCAAGATCGGGCGGAAATATGCCATTTATAAGCCGGAGTAGGGTACTTTTTCCGCTTCCATTGGCTCCTATCAGCCCCAGAGTTTCGCCTCGTTTCAGTTCCAGATTTATGTCTTCGAGTGCCCAAAATTCACTTTTCCGCAACTGCGAGGTGTTATAACGCATACCGGCCATACTTCTAAAAGTATCGGCAGTGCCATATATCATGCTTCGCTTCAGGCTTCGGGCAAATTTCTTGTAAAGCCCTTCTATATGTAGTAGTGTATCTGACATGCTGAGTGGGTTAAATCATTTTTTCGATAACTTTCATTTCGGCTATATAAAATATACGTAAGGAAATAAGAAATAATACAAAAGTACAACCACCCAAGATTAGAAAAGTACCGAAGTGATTGATGTGCCCATATATAATGGCATCGCGTACGCCACCAATCAGGTAAGTGAGCGGATTGTAGCGTATGATGGTTTGCAGAAGAGGACTATCTACTTGAGGTGAATATATAACCGGAGTTACATACATTACCAATCCTATGGCAAAGTTTATAAGCCGCTGTATATCTGGCGCTACTACAGCTATGAGTGCTATCATAAGGCCAATGGCGGAGCCCAGAAAAATCATGGGCAATATGAGTAATGGGGTAAAAACAATGAGCCAGCTAGGTACCACACCATATATAAGCAATACCAGTATGTTGATGATGAATGCAATGGCAAAATTGGCAATCTGTATAAGCTGCTGTTTTATGAGTAGAGCTTCGTGCGGGTAGTTTACCTGGTTTATAAAACCTGCTCCGGCATTGAGCGTGCCGGCAGCACCACTCTGAAATGCGCTCCACAATCCGAATATGGTCGAACTTAGCAATACATAAGCAGGGTAGGGTATTCCTACATCGCCGGGCGATAGCACACCGGTAGCATTGTAAAACACCCACGAAATAATGCCAATGATGGGAGTTAGGAAAATCCAGAAAAAACCTATGTACGATTTTTTGTATTGCATCAGAAAATCGCGTTTGAACAATTGAATGATAAGGTCTTTAGACTCTCTCGCATTGCGGGCTATTTGCACCATGGTTGCCCAGAAACTCAATTGAGTACGGCTGTAGGGTGTAATGACTGTGTTGTGTGGCATTGCAAATTTTTATATTTCAAATATACGAAAAAATGCACCAGAAGTTGCAACGAAACTATCTTATCGAATTCTCTTTTGCTTGCGGTATGGTAATGTCGTTTTCTATTGGTATTCAACAATTTTGCATTGGATAAATTGTTTAACATCATTCCAAGAAAGTTTAATAAGCATATGTGGCATTTCGGTTTGTTCAGCGTCTTCAAAATACGACAGATTCTTGAGTACCATATAAATCAATATCAATTGATTTCCTATGGCCAATTTGTAGAGCCAGAGATGTACCACCAGCCAATCTTAAGGCATGAAAGTTGGGTATCGATTGCAGTTTTCTCAGAAGTTCCAATGTTG
>JAIFMY010000234.1 GCA_020048155.1 Bacteroidota bacterium | reverse complement strand
TCTTGAAAGATACCTTGCAAATAATAGTTCCCGCTATTATTTATGTTGGATAATGTAATGTTTGCTATAGTATTGTTTGTAATACCCGGTGTGGCAGAAGCATCGTTGTGAATTCCGACAAATCGGACATATGTGGTGGTATAGGATGCATCGCCCATAAGAATACTGTTTGCAGTAGTTTGGCTACCTATGATATTGTTGGCAACTGTATGAAGCGCACTTGTAGATGTATTATAAAGCCTAATGGGGAACATTATTGTATTGAAATTACCAATAGTTCGAATACTTCCGATTTGATTGTAAGAAATATTTACGGTATTGGCAGAAGTAACATAAATAGGCTGAATATATCCGGCACCTCCGGCCAATTGTGTAATCTGGATTGAATAGTCTGCAAATGCGCCAGAAGTACCAATTTTATTCCCGGCAAGTATTCCGCCTCCAACCGTATAAAAACCGTTTTCAACTAAAATGCCGTTGAAATATCCGTTCCCGGTAGCCGTAGAACCTGTAGAAAATTGTATACCTGCTATTTGATTGGATGTTATGAGCGAAGAACCAGATGTATTGGTATTAACACGTATTCCTCTGAAAATAAGTGTACCGCCACCCACAATAGTATATCCGTTCGCGCTTGCATCTGCAAACCCAATGACGTTTTGGGAAATAATATAATTTTGACCGGAGTTGTTGTTAACCCAAATGCCGCAGTAAACACCATCTCCGGTATGTGTGCGTGTATTGGTTTGGTAAATTTTATTTCCGGTTATGGTCCAATCTGAAGTATTATTACCTACATATATGGCACATGAGCTGGTATCTGCGTTCCAGAAATTAAAAATTTCATTATTTGTAATGTATATGTTGTTGTTAGTAAATGAAGCAGATGCAGAAGAATAGATGCCATTTACAGGTAAATTTCCTGAATAATCGGATATTAAACAATTACTTATTACAATATTGTCATTTCCCACAGTTACGCCGTTAGCAATAACAATAATACCAGATTGTAAAGAGGTATTGGCGCCTTCTATATTTATATATTTAAGTGTATCGGTGTAGGCATCGTTCGAAAATTCGAACACAGGGCCGGCGTCAATGTTATTGGTGTTGGCAATAGTCAAATCGGCTGCACCAATCCCGCCAACTCGCCCGTCAAAAACTAATTTCTGTACCCCCTTCAATTGAATAACAGACTCATTCGGATTTCCGGCAAGAGCAGCAACGATACCGGACACGCCGGGTCTAATAGTAACAAAATATTCCGGAAGAGAAGTACTCACCACATCAAAAACAATAGGTAAAGTTTCGGTATTTGGGTCATAATCAGCTTGTAGTTCAAATTTTACATAATCGTCAACAATTTTCTCACGTAAAATATCGGAAACAGCAGTAAGGTTAAAGAAATCGCCGGTAGCCCCTACGGTATATGTACCATTGAGGGGTTCTATTTCTGCAATAATAATATAGCCTGTGCCGGAAGGAGTGAGATTGGTTTCATTGAAAAGATCGGATAGGGTAGTAGAAGAACCGGAATCATACGTACCACCAATACCGTAATAGGTACCCCCTATGTGTGCATCGGTGGCCATAGCAAGTACGCGCAATGGCGGATAACTATAATTTTCGGTTAGTCTTATTTTATCTATATTATAGCTTGCACGTGCTCCCATAGAAGTAGTGATTTGCCAGTATACATCTGTAGAGTTTATGGGATCTCGCACACCATCACCTCCCACACCGGTAGTTATACCTTCGTTTAAGTCTATGGTAATAGTACCTGTATTGCCTAAAGTATCGGTTCTGCTAATTCCTACTAATTCAAATAATTGGTAGGATGATTCGCCTACCGGGAAAGCGTAAGTAGCATTTGATAAGTTGGGTGGAAATGTACGAGTAATGGGCCCTGTGAAGTATTCGGTGGCCGAACCACCTGTGAGGCTGGTAACAGACGTGCCTGATACCTTTATTTCTTGGGTGTTGTGCACAATGCCATCAAGAATGGCAACCACATCAGCGTTCAATGCAAAATCAATATTCACCCCAGATGTAGATGTGTTATTGAAACTGACTTCACTAAATTTTCCACTGATAGTTCCACTACCTGTTATGTTTTGCCCCATTGATCCGGTAAAATGCAGCTTGCTTGCTGCCACAGCACCAGATATAACGCCGTGATTGGTTATATGCTCATTTATTTTCAATATGCGACCATTTATACTAAGCGTGTCGTTCGGATTTGTTAATGTAAGGTTGTTTACAGTCAGATCTGCACCATTTAGATAAACAAACCTTCGAATCCCATGTGGATTATCAATTATTATATTATCGAGTGTAATATCGCTTTCAACCCTGACACAAAATCCAGGATATGTATCATCGCCATTCTTGGTATCAATTCCATCTCCAAAATGTATGGTTGAGCCTATAAAATTGCGTGTGCCTGTAGTGCCTTGAATGTAAAAGGCTCTAATGTTTGTGCTTGACTTGTCTGCATGTGGATTGATGAACCATAAATGCCCTCCTGTGAAATTGATAGGCGTGTTGGTGGAAATATAAAATTGTGAAACATTATTTGCCAGATTGGTGTTTTTTTGCGAATCAATATATATATTTCCACCTGAGATGTTTACAATTGCTGGTGTAGTTGCATTGTCTTCGGTTGCAAATCTGCCATATACGTATACCTCACCGCTGTATTGGGTATATTTCCCATTGTATGTTACTTCCAAGTAGTCATTCCCATCACCAACATTAATTGTACCATCGTGGATGATAAATTCACCTTTTTCGCCTGTACTATTGCCGTCGATTTGGAAAAAAGCTCCTGAGTTGAGGGTACCTGAATAAAATATAAGTTTTGATTCAATGTCGAAACCTGTAGGAAAGGTTAATACAGAATTAGTTATAGAATTATCGGTAATTGAGGTTTCTTGCAAAGAAAAGGATCCTCCGGCATTTATTACAGCATTGGTTATGTGCATTTCTTTATTTATCCTCAGATTATTACCTAAAGATAAGTTACTGCCATTCATAATTAAAGACTCAGTAAATGTAGCAGAGGAGGAAGTTCCTAATTGGCCGGCATCTATACGTACATGCCCAAATGTTACTGTATTGCTTATTGTATGTTTTATTATTATCAGCATAGGGTATCCAAGCGTTAGCTGCATTCAGTTTGAGGGTACCATTTGATAGTGTGAGTCTTTGTTCGTCAGTTGCGTTAGCCGCACTCAGATTAATTGTAGTATTTACGGAAAGTGTAGATGTAGTATCTGAACCCTTGTTTATGGTGAGGTCATACAAACCAATTGTTCCACTACCCGAAAGAGTATTGTCGGCTCCACCATTAAACGTAAAAAAAAGCCTGCTTTCGTAGCTGGCGGAGTAGTTTATTGCATCGGTAATCCCGTCAATGAGCGCGTTTCCACCAATTACTATGGTGCAGGTTCTGTTTGCACCTGAAGGCGTAATACTTGGCTGAATAAGACCGTTTGCTTCAACAACCAGGTCTGAGATGAGTGTAAGGGTTCTGGAATTGTCGTTTAGGAAATTTAATTCTCCATTTGATTCAATAACGAGTTGCTTGATTGTATAATTTCCGTTTAATGTTACCGCATGATTGCTTAAAATGGTTACATTATGGTCTGAAGTGTTTGGGATAACTCCAGACCCAGCATTGACCCAACTTCCCGATGAGTAAATTTGCCAAGTAGTATTTAGGGAATAATTGCCCGATTGTCTGGTTCGGAAGTCGCCCTCAGATTGTGCATTTGCCTCAAAGATAAAAGCAACTAAGATAAGGTAAATTAGGAATAATCGTTTCATGGAAGCTAAGTGAATTAGTTTTGATAATATCTTGGTTTATAAAAATCGAATCTTTTTAAATCAAGTGCTAGTTAATATCCCCGCGAAGCATCCTGTATTGTTTTCGAGCATCTGTCATAAAAATACTATCAGAATAATCGGTAATAATTTTTTTATACAGCTCAGATGCCTCCTCTAATCTGCCTAAATGAATACGAGCAATTTCAGCCATCCTGAAAATGGCGTTATCAGCGAGAATATCCCAAGGTGCGATTTCGGTTACCTTACTAAACATATCAAATGCAACTTGATACTCACCATTGGTTTCAGCTATTTGTGCTTTTTTATAGTAGACATCATCAAGTATAGTATTGGTTGCAAAGTCCGAAATAATTGAATCGAGGCTCAGGTTTGCCAATGAATCTTGTTTTTGCATCACAAGCATGTCCGCTCGTGCAAACATCCCTAATGCCAACGAAAAGGTATCTTCTTCTACCAGATTATCGACAATAAGAGCAGAAAGCTCACATGCATCGTTGGCTATAAGTTTAGAGGTACTGGCTTTAAGTACAGATAGCTGAGCCTTTGCCCAATTGAAATTGCCAGAGTAGTATGCAAGGCGGGCTTTTCTGAATCGGGCTTCATGCCCTGTAGGATTTTGTTCGTTTTCCAGTTCCACTTGTCCGTATAGAAGTGCAGCATCCCACGTATTTCCTTGAAAAAGCAAGATATCTGCTTTTTCCATTTTCAGGTTAGCCAGATGATCGAAAGGAATGCCGGAAATGGCTATAGCAGTGTTGAGAATATCAATTGCCTCGTTTGGTTTATTGAGGTAAAATGCTTTTAGGTGTGCCCAATTGCGAATTATGCGCAGGGTAGTGGGCGATAGGCCGAACTCAGCGGCTACATGTTGAAAATTTTGTTCTATTTGGCTTATCGATTCTTGATTTGTGATGGTTCCCTCTTCTATCTGCTTATAATTGACGGTGAGCAAATCAAGCATTGCATCGGTATAAAGACTGCTTTTGAGGTTTATAACATAATTAAACCCAATGAGGGCGTTTTCATAATCGCCATTCTCGGATGCCAGTCGCGCCAGACTCAATACTTGCACACCATCATTTAATTTTCTTTTGTCAATTGCGCGAGCCTGAATAAGAGCCTTACCAAAGTCTTTTTGCTGAATATAAAGCCAAATAAGCATTTCAGGGAAAATGGTAGTGCTACTAAAGTTCTGCGATTTGCGAAGGAGTGCAAGCTCAAGTATTGGAAAGAAAGAACTATCTCTGTCGTTGGATACAAAATATAACAGGCGATCTTGTATAGGTTTTATTTCTTCGGGTTTTTCTAATATAAGTTCTAAGTATTCGTTTACCATTTTGGGGTAATTGCGCTGCGAGATATATACATTGGCAAGCTCATACCTGAATGTCATGCCGGGCAATCTGTCGCGGGCCTCCAGATACAATCGTTCTGCATAATCAAATTCAGATTTGCTGATGAAAGCTGAGCCAACTTTATTTACAGCTTGCACATTGTTGAGTGAGTTTTTTAGTGCTTCTTCATAGTATTCAATAGACTGTTTAAAATCGTTTTTTCGTTTGTATAAATATCCCAAATCTACCAGATAAGTGATTTCACTTTTATTTTTTTTATATTGCTTCTTTATTTCCTTCTCAGCTTCCTCCAGTTGGTTCATTTCCATGAGGCAACGATAGTAGTAGTCGAAATATATTTTTGAACCTGTTTGGGTAAAAAGTCGGTCGAAATATTCAGCAGCCTTTAGGAAGTCTTTTTCTTGAAAATACTGAAAAGCAAGTTGATTATCGTTTTCTTGAGCCATCATAGCCCCAGATGAAAGCATCAAACCAATTAATATGACAATGGCCAGTATACCACTAAACCTATAAACAGATAACATTTGTATTGATTTAGAAATTACAAACCCTTTTATCATCATTGAACGATTTATTACCATCAAATATTATTTTGTGTATCCAGTAAATTAAAAACTAAGACAATACTTTGTATCTGAGCCAAATATACCCTTCACCTGCATCGTTAGAGTTAATAAGTTGAAGAGCTGTATTGTGTTGCCATGGCATAAACTGGCGCATACTTGAATCGTCGTATTCCCTAACAAGTGAAGGGGCAAGCAATATGCTGAGTTCATCTACCAAGGATCTACCAATCAGATGATTGTTCAACAGTCCGCCACTATCTGTACGTATTCGTTTTATTTTATATCTTTCTTTTATTAAAGGCAATGCAAGTTTAAAATCTATGCGATTTGCACCAGCCAATATGGTATCGTAATTGCGGGTACGCAGGTAATTGGTATACGCATGCGGGGTTGACTCTGTAATAATAACTACTATATCACTGGCATATTGCGATTTGCGCAGCACATGCAACAGGTTTATCAATTGTCCCCTTGAATCAGCCAAAAACCAAATAGGTTTGTTGGATTTTCCGGTTGGTTTTATGCAATCTTCTGGCTGCTCGTAATGAATGGTATCTATAAATGTTTCGATACCCCGGCGTGCAGTATTGCTTCCTATCAATATACCGTCCGCCCCGAGCAGTGCGGCGTAGTCGTAGTATTTTTGTATATCGAAGGGATACCCATCAACCATCCCGTTTACGCTCATCATTGTATGCACTATTACTTCAGGCTTCATATACAGGATTTTATCATGTAACTAAATACAGGAAAATGAAGCAAATACAAATTACGTCATTCTCCTAACAAATTTCGTAAATTGCATTCAAAATTGTTTCAAATAATGCATTTAAACAAATTTCGTATTCAATTAGCTGCAAACTCACCTTGTTGTAGTTGTACTTCAATGCATAAAGTTGGAATAAAACCTGCAATGCTGAGTGAAGATTGATAATGAAGAAATGAGTCTATAAGCATTAAAATGAATGTATTGAAAATAATTAACTACATTACTAGTTTCAAAAAAAAAGTGTATTTTTAGAGCAATTTAATACCCGATACGTATGAAAAAAAATAGGATTTTACTACTCATAGTGGCTATGCTATCTGGCACTATTTTTATATTCAATGCTTGCAATAGCCATGAGGAACACGCTACTCATTGGGATTACAAAGGTGAAAACGGGCCAGCAAGCTGGGCCAAAATAAGCGGCGATTATGCTGCATGCGACGATGGGCACCAATCTCCAATAGACCTTACCGTTGATGTGGTAGATACCCTTTTGCCTGCACTTATATTGAATTATGAAATGCTCACCAATCTTCCTATGCTCAACAACGGACATACCGTGCAAATCAATTATGCATCTGGTAGCTGGCTCAATATTGGCGATAGTGCCTATCAGTTGGTACAATTTCATTTTCATACACCGAGTGAGCATACAATTGCGGGAAAATCTTATCCCCTCGAAATTCACTTGGTGCACAAATCGCTGGCCGGCAATCTGGCAGTTATTGGTGTGATGTTTGAAGAAGGCCAAGAAAATGCTTTGCTTCAGGCTTTTTGGGATGCTTTGCCAAAAGAAGCAGATAAAACTGTTGAGAAAGCTGTAAGTTTCAATGCTTTTAATATGCTTCCCGCCGATTTGGCTTATTATACATATGATGGTTCGCTCACCACACCGCCATGCTCAGAAGGTGTACGCTGGATAGTACTAAAAACCTCGTTGGGCGCATCAAAAGCTCAGATTGACGCTATACACCAGATAATGAATTTGAATGCACGTCCGGTACAGGAGAAAAACGGACGATTGGTAAAAGCATCCAGATAATACAGCTATACTGAAAATGAAATATCCCGGGAGTGTGTTACTTCCGGGATATTTTTTTAAGACACAAAAGCACTACAAATGCTTTTGCACACTATCTATCATCGCCTTATATTCTTCGTCAGAGAATTTAAGCCTGGGGTTCTGAAAATTCATGTCTTGGATACCATTCATAGGTACTAAGTGAATATGTGCGTGAGGAACTTCGAGCCCAATAACAGCTATACCTATTTTTACACATGGGAATACGGGTTTCATTGCATTGGCTACTTTCTTGGCAAACAAATGCATGCGAGAGAGTTGGGCGTCGTCCATGTCGAATATATAGTCAATTTCTTGTTTAGGAACCACCAGCGCATGACCTTTGGCTATAGGAAAAACATCGAAAAAAGCCAGAAACTCTTCGTTTTCGGTAATTTTCCAGGCAGGTATTTCGCCAGATACTATTCTTGAAAATATGGAAGCCATAAAGCAAAGCGTGTTAAACCGTAATTTCCAAAATTTCAAAATTGATGTTACCGGCAGGGATATTGATGTTCACCAATATGCGGCCGGCTTTTATATCGGCCTCACTTTCAGGTACTAACGTGTAAATTACATCTTTGCCAGTCTTCAGGTTTTTGAGCCTGATGGTATTCAGCAATTGCACGGTGCTGGTATCCAACTTCGATTCGTCAATGATGCGGGCATTGCGAATGATGTCCTGCAATTTGGCAATTTTCATTTCGAGCATACCTTGAGCTTCTTTGGCCGCATCATACTCGGCATTCTCAGATAAATCGCCTTTGTCTCTTGCATCTGCAATCTGTTGCGATATGACAGGACGCTCCGTGAGCATCACATCTAAATCGTCTTTCAGTTTTTGCAAACCTTCTTCCGTCAGATAAACAATATTTGCCATCTGTTAAAATTTTTGTTAATTACTTTAGATTGTATTAAAAAAGAAAGAGCCTGCCTTGGTTAGGCAGGTCCCTTTCTACTTAGCAAAGATAATATTTCCATACTCAAAATGCAAATTTTTTGTGAAAATTGTTGATTGGGGGCTGGATCAAGTAAAAGTCCCAAGTCAATTTAAATCTTTGAAAATCCTTAAAAAGATTCTTCCTCTTCCTCTTCGGGAAATACTTGCTGCAAGTCTATCTGCATATCGGTGAAAATGACCGAATGCAACATATCTTCACGCATATAAATTTTAGAAAGCTTGTATTTGAAATTTTCATCCAGACTAAAGACGTGAACGGTTTGGTGATCGGGGTCGGCAATCCAATACTTTTCTTTGCGTGAATTGCCTTTGGAAAGAATTTCAACGATGAGGTCAGGGGCGCCCAGGCATCCGTTTTCGTCTATTTTGGATTTATCGCATATGATGCATAGGTCGGGCTGTACAACGGTATGAATATCTTTGTTGGCTTTCACCGATTTCTTGCGATCGTACAAACGTACGTCGAATGGTGCATAAAAATATTCACAGCTATGCTTATGGAAAAAAGTTAAGAAAAAACTATTCAAATTTCTAGATATTCGCTGATGCCTGGTTTTAGGTGCCGGCGACATTTTTAGCACTTTCCCTTTGATGATTTCAACAGCATGCTCAAGCTTCCATGTGAGGTAGTCGGCGTAAGTATAATTGGCATCGGGGTTGAGTTGCGATATATGGGTGATGCTTGCCATGGTTTCATGAATTTGTACAAATTTACAAAATATAGCGATTTTTTGCAAGACTACCATAATGCAAGAAGGCTAGGGTAGCAGCACAGTAATTCGCGATTATAGGTTTTGGTACAATCGGAGATGTTCGTTTACCAGGGTGACTATGTCTTTTACAGGTTTTATATTTTTTGCCCAAAAATCTATGATATCTCTGTTTTTACTGATGTAAATGAGCTTTTCTTGCAAATCTGTAACTGAGCCGTTTATAAATAAAAGCCCGGTTTGTCCATCGTCAATCATTTCTGCAATGGCCGGATAGTCTGAGCCCACCACCGGGATTCCTTTGGCAAAGGCTTCGAGAATGGTCAATGGGGCCACTTCATGTTTTGAGGGTAATATGAAGATATCCCATGTATCCATTTCTTTGCTCAAAGAGATAGAATCTATATTTTCGAGCCAAAGTTGGTATCCCAGTGTTTTGAATTTATTCTTCATGCCGGTATAGTATTCTAACTCAGTAGTATCTTGTATGGTAACCACATGCAAATCGAATGCATGGCTGGTTTTGCTTCTTTCCAATGCTTCCAGCAATATGGAAAAGCCTTTGGACGGATTCATACGACCAACAAATCCAAGTTGGATTCTCTCTTTGGTTTTAGCACGGAGTGCAGGTGCAAAATGTTTTATACACATCTGCTATCCATGCGGCTATGGCTATACTACAGTTTGCGTATTTTGACAAATATTGCATGCTTTGTATCTTGTTGGGAATCAGATTGAGTGCCGGTCGCTTGTTTTTTATGGGTAAAAATGTAGCTAAGGCGCCCATATACGATTTTATTTTCCCGTGTTTCTGCGAAGCATAGCAGGCAGCACAAGTTAGTTTCGATATTTTACCATTGCATCTGTTCATCCCGAATTTTTGCATATCGCCCCTGGCACAGAATATTCCGCCCAAATGTGCAGTGAAAACTACCTTGGCGTCGCTCTCATTGGCTGCTTTCAGGTGATAATGTGTAAATGAACGCGAGAATGAGTGAAAGTGAACTATTTCCGGTTGCACGCGTTTAAGAGTTTCTCTAAACTCATTGGCGTTGGAAGGTGGCTGCAGGCCATTCATTTCTTTGGGGCCTATTTTAGCAGGAACACTCAATGCATATACCAATATTCCCTCGTACTCATATTTTTCTGAATCTTTGCCTATCGAGGCTATGGCCACTGATACTTGCCAGCCCTTTTCAATAAGTCCCTTAGCCAAGTTGAGTACATACGTCTCGGTACCAGCACGGTGCGCCGGGAAAAAGTTTTCGAGGACAAAGAGTATTTTTGGCGACATTCTGTGCTTGCAAGCTATTTTGTTTCGCTAAAGTGATTGAAATTACCTTCGTATCCGGGTAATAGGGGATAGGTAAAAACTTGGGTTAAGAGGTATTCAGTATAATTTTGGTTTTCAAATACAAAATATTTTTGCTTATGCGGAAATATTACAATGCCCAATTGAGTACCATTGGCCATCCAGATGTCACGCATTTTATTGAGTTCCTTTTGTAAGCTCACTTCCGACGAAACTATTTCAATGGCCAACATAGGCGGTACTTCAATAAATTTTTTTTGCCACGAATTTTGTTCATCTTCTGCAACTTGTTTGAATGAAATATACGATACATCTGGACGACGGCGAATGATTTTACCAGATTTGTCTTTAAGCTTGTATTCCCCATCTTCGGTATAAACTCGTCCGGTTTTATTGTTGTTAGCCCAAACCACCAAACCTGAAATGATTAATGCTGTAAATGCGCTAATGATTGCAAATGTTCCCATGCTGGTATAAAATGTATCGTAATTGAGGGTTTCAATTTTGAGATGTGATTTGTTGATATATTGTAGCCTGTTGTATTGCTGCTCGGTGAGGGGATGAGTTAGTTTAAACTCAAATTCCGTAACCTCCGGGTTTAGTTCAAAATACAATCTGTTTTTGGCTTGTTTCACACGGTATACAGCATCAGGTTGCATGACAAACTCTATCTTTGGATGTTTGTCCAGATAATTCTTCGGAAATACGATATAACTTTCTTCGGCCATCTTTTAGAAATTTATGACTAAAATACAAAATTAATCTGATTTATACAATCAATCACATTTTACTGATATTTGGGATGGTATTGAATTTCAGGATACTTGCACGGAATAATTTTGAACGAAACGTGAATTCAAAATTAATTTCAGAAATGTAAAGTAAGTATTTAAAAACCATTGCGGATGGCATTTGGCATAATTGCCCAGAAGAAATCAGTGAGGGATAGCTTACCTATCTCTACGATATACGCAGATTGTTTAAAGTTCAGTTTGAAGAAAGCTTTTATGGCTTTTCTGGCATAAATGGTTTGGTAGTTTCTTTTTATTCGCAATCTGTCCTTGTCGGGTATCGTTTGGTTTTCAAATACTAGCTCCCGGTGTATTTTATGATTTAGCTGTAAATACTTGTTTTCGTGCTTTTTGATTTCCTGTTCATCATGCTGCCGCCACCAGAATAAATCTGCCTGGAATACCACAATGGGGGCATACAATGCCGCCTTGATGTTGAAACCAAAATCTGCCGCCACTGCATAATCTACCTGAAACCCGCCTGTTTTTCTGAAGTAATCTGTTCTATAGATGGCTCCTGTAGGTCCGGTATACAAAAAGCCCCGTGTAAAGAAATGGTACTTATACGCCTCTGTTGGTGTGAGCAATACGGGATATTTCAGCTTGGTGATAAAATTGGCAGACGATAAGCCCATACAGGCATCTGGGCACATTTCCATGTCTTCCACCATAGTTTGCAAGCCATACCAGTATATCAGATCGTCGGAATCGAGGTATTTGATGTATTTCCCGGTGGCATAGCTTGCCGCTTTATTGCGGTTTGGGTAATCGCCCAGATTTTTCTCATTGATATATACTTTTATTCTGCTGTCGGTGGCTTCATACTTACGAGCTATTTCAACGCTACGGTCGGTACTACGATCATCCACGACTATGAGTTCCCAGTTTGTATAGCTGCTATTTATAACACTTTCAATGGCTTCGGCTATGTATTTTTCGCGGTTATATACCGTCATGAGAACCGACACCAAAGGATTGTTTGTGTTTGGCATTTTCGTTTGTTGGTTTTAGCTGAAACTACAATTTTTTATAAAACTGAATGATGCATTCTATTATGCTATCCGTATCTATGGGTGTAAGTTCATAATACATAGGGAGTCTCAGCAGAGTTTCTTCAAACAAGTCGCTCAGGGGTAGCTGTCTGCCATAGTGCTTGCTCAGGTAGTAGTCCGATTTGTGTAAGGAAAGGTAATGAAAGACTGCATATATGCCATTTTCCTTCAAATGTTTAATGAGGCGTGTGCGCTTGTCTAGTGAGTTGCATATCAAATAAAACATATGTGCATTGTTTGAGGCATATTCCGGTATTTTTGGGAGTTTGCATATCCCTTTTTCCTCCAATGGAAGCAAGCCAGCATAATATTGGTTCCATATCTGTAGTCGTTTGTGCTGAATGTCTTCTATGTTTTCAAGCTGAGCGTACAAGAAAGCAGCGAGGATATCTGATGGCAGGAAGGAGGACCCCACATCTACCCAGCCGTATTTGTTAACCTCACCCCTGAAGAAAGCGGCTCTGTTGGTGCCTTTTTCCCATATAATCTCAGCCCTGTGTATGAATTTTTCTTCATTTATGACCAATAGTCCGCCTTCGCCCGATTGTATGTTTTTGGTTTCGTGAAATGAGAATGCAGCCAGATGACCTATGCCGCCCAGTGGGCGGCCTTTGTAATATGAGTCTATGGCTTGCGCAGCATCTTCTACTACATATATGTTGTATTTGCGAGCCAACTCCACAATTGCTTTTGTTTTTGGGGTGATGAGTGCTTCTATTTTTTGTTCATCCATTCCCGGATGGTCGGTACGACTATCGGCAAAAACGATATGCGCCCCTTGGCGTACAAAAGCATTGGCAGTGGAAACAAAAGTGAATGAAGGCATGATCACCTCGTCGCCGGCCTGTATATTCAGAAGCATGGCACTCATTTCCAATGCATCGGTACAACTAGTGGTCATTAAAGTCTTCCTGAAACCATATTTTTCCTCAAAGAAATTTTGTACCCGCTTTGTAAATGCACCATTGCCCGAAATATGGCCGTATGTGTATACGGCTTCGTATATATAATGTGCTTCTTTTCCAGTAAGGTAGGGTTTATTGAATGGGACATTCATAACAGCTATTTTTTTTGAATGGTATAAGTAAGTTTCACCGAATGCAAACCGTAGAATTTTGCCATCTGCTGATTTACCCAAAAATCTTTATTTTCATTGATATCATTGAATTGAAGAATAAAAGGCACATGACTTGGATTTATGGGCGATATTTCAAGGTCGGTATTGGTATTGCGTGCAAGTTCCAATTGTTCGAACCTTTGCGCGAATTTTGGATTTACGCGGGTTGCTTTGTAAAACTGATGGCCTGCAATAGCCAAGTGAATAGAAAATACAGCAAAAAGCACCCAATGGCTTTTAATCCTTTGTATTACGAGCCACTTGCTTTTAATTTTTGGAAAAAAATACAAAGTGTTGTCGGCAACAAACAGGTACAAGAATGCCATAAAAAATACTGAAGTACGAGGTTCGGCCAGAAATGGAGCAGCCAGAAATATGACCAAAGTAGACAATGCCACTATCAGCCATCTGAATCTGTTTAAGTACCATATAAAGTCCCATTTTTCACTTTTGTATTCGTTGTTCAATAGATAAAACAGTGCAATGCCCCCTAATACTGCAAAAGCTAAAACCGGCATCGAAAAATAGAAATATCTGCCAAGTAGAAAGAGTAAATTATTTGCTATATCGGTGATGCCGAAACTCATGGTATTGGAATACAAACCTAAACGTTTGTAATTGCCCGGAGATAAGAAAACAATAAACGCACCCAGCATGAGTCCTATAAATCCTGTATACAGACTTTTGTTTGCATTCTTAGTCCAATAATGCGTGAACATGTCGATAGTGAAACATGCCATAAGAGCAATGGTTAGGTTGTGCGAAGCGGTTCCGGCAAAAATGCTGAGAATGAAGAACAATATTTTGGGGAGTGTTCTAGAATTTTGGTTCAGGGTAGAGTGAAAATATATCCAGACCAACCCAGTAAGCAATGCAAATGAATACACACCTCCGGTCTGCCAGTATATGACCTGAGCCAAAACATAAAACATACCTAACCACAAAGTGGCTGCTATCAATGAAACCCCTAAAAAAACATTCAATTTCAATACAATTTGCTGTCTGTACTTTGCATAGAGAAGTTTGTAAACATAATAGGAAGACGCAATGAATGATATTCCCCATACAAAAACACTCAATTTGGCTCCGGCGTAGTGCATGAGTATTGTTTGCACCAGGGCATTGAGGCTTGCAAAACGCCCGTCCCAGGTAAGGTATCGGGTGATGAGGTAATTAAAAATACCATCGTATTGATTTATCAGATTGCTCATTTCGAAATCATCTGCCCATTTCCAACTATACAGACTAAAAGCAGGAATTGAAAGCAATGAAATTGAGGCAAGTAGCAATGGAAAAAGATGGTAAGATTGACCGGATATTCTTATTTTCATTGTATAGAGAGCTTCAATGGGGTTATGAATATTGAATTTCTGGGTAACTACATCTATTTCAGATATATTATGTTGTATAAAATATGATTCTGCAGCCTTCATGAGTTTCATTCCTATCTGCTTTCCTCTGGCTTTAAGATCAACTCCAATAAGGCCTATTTTCCCAATTTGTGCTGCTAAAGAAAGGGTTATCATTCCAAGTATATCTTTATTGTCTTTAAAAACAAGTACTTCATTTGCAAAAGCTCGGTTTACTGAGTTATGAATCCATTGTTCATATAATCTGATGTGGGCATCTTCATCAAAACCGGGGTCTATTTTAAATCTTGAATATTCTGCACTTTGCAAGGCAAGGCTTTTCATAGTTTCATCGGCTACCGCTGAGGAGTATGATTCAATATTCAGGTCCGGTGTGGCTTTTGGCTGACTATTAATATTTTTCGTATAAGTTACCTTTTGGTCTGCCAGAAAGCCTTGATACAAGTGAGCCAAAGTTTGCTGTACTTCGTCTTCTGGATTCGTAAACCAATAGAGTAGCGCAATGCCATTGCATTTAGCTTCTTTCAATAAACTTTCAAACTGAGGAGGGGTGAAACTTGCACCTGAAATACGCCCTATGGCAAATCCAAAGAAATTAGTGTCCCATTTTAATATTTCATAGCTCATGGGTGGTTTCTTTGATGATGTATACTGGTCGGTTCTTGGTTTTATCGAATGTTTTGCCTACATATAATCCTACTATACCCAGTGTGAAAATGATGAATCCGGAAAGCATCCATAAGGATATAAAAATACTAGCCCAACCCGGAACTGTAATCTGTCCGGTGAAATATGCCCAAAGCTGAAAAATTAGCATTAGGATGGATAGAAACACTATGAACAGTCCAGCTTTTACAGTCATGCGGAGTGGTTTGTCTGAAAACGAAAGGACTGTATTGAGGGCCAGATTGAACAGTTTGCTGAATGAGTATGATGTGGTACCCAGCTTACGCTCTGCATGTTGTACATCTATTTTGATAGATTTGAAACCTACCCACTGTACCATAACCGGGAAGAACTTATTCACATCACCCAGTTTCAGAATGTTTTCAATGACTATGTGTTTGTAAATTCCGAAATTGCCTACTGTATAGTCCTGGTTGGTTTCGGAGAAATACCCGAGCATAGTATAAAATATCTTTGAGGACATTTTCTTGAAGTAATTGTCGAAGCGGATGGAGCGGCGTGCAAGGACTATATCATATCCCTCTAGTGCTTTTTCGTAGAGTTTTACTATTTCTTCGGGCTGATCCTGCAAGTCGCAATCCATCACCACCACCCACGAGCCGTGTGCGTGGTCGAGCCCTGCGGTGATGGCATAATGCTGCCCGAAATTGCGCGACAGGTTTATGCCCTTTACCCTTTTGTCCTTAGCTGCTATTTGCTTTATGGTATCCCAGGCATTGTCGGGGCTGGCATCGTTTACCAAGATTATCTCAAATTGCACATTGAGCTTTTCGAGCACAGCCACCAAGCGGGTATAAAGCTCGTATACCAGCAAACTGCAACCATATACGGGAGAAACCACTGAAATTTGCAGAGCACTAAGAGTTGTGTCCATTTTTATTATTATGAATGTCTATATTTTAGAATATTTCCAGATTTGAGTTACTGACGGAATTGGTGATGTGCTTTTTAAGCTTGCTTAGAGATAATCTCTTTTCAAGGATCATAACTGGCCAATCTCCGGTATCTATTTCATTGAAATACACTATACTTTTAACAACATGTGCTAAATTTCTTTGCGAATACTTTAGCTTGTAAAAATTTAATAACTCCGATATGCTATATTCTTTCAATAAAAAGTATAAATCAATAAAGTCTTTTGAGCGTGTACCATTTCCTGCGATGACATTTATTTTCATGGCTGCAATGTCTTCTTTCGAAAGCATTCTTACGCCATCTAATTCCTGCGGCGGGTATATAAGATTGTAGTTATGTGTAATAAGGTCTATTTTAATATCTTCTATGCTACCATTTAATGTATTATTGGCGGAATAATCTGAATGAAAAGAATATGTTTGTTCTAAATATTGCATAAGTGCTAGCACATCAAAGTCATCATTTGTGAATAAATCAATATCTACCGACTTTCTGTGACCTATTTGTAAGGCAAGTGATGTACCACCTACTAAATAGAACTTAGATAATATATGATCGGCAATCAACTGTCGGATCAATTCCAGTGTGTTGGGGTCAACTGCTTCTTTGTGTAACATTTGAATTTCTTTAATGGAATTTCTAATATCAGGCTCAGCCAATTCATTGTTTTCTTATCCCAGTAGCCCACTTCTGTTACTTCTGCCTTAATAAGCTCTTTTCCATAGTATTTGAATAATAGGCGAATGTCGTCTAAATCTCCACGAGACAAAACACGCTCTATGATGATTCTTTTGGATTTTTCAGGATCTAGTTTCTTTGTATCCATGTCCCAAAACAGGCGTTTCGACAGTTGAAGGAACTCTATGAATAATTTTTTATCCGGATTTTGTGTTTTCATACCTCCATCATTCAAAAATCTTATCTACTTCTAGCGCAAAACCCTCTATGGCCAAGCTTTGTATGGTATTACCTTTGAATGCGGTTTGCACCAATTGCATATTGCTTTTGTGGTTTTGGTAAACCTCTACCTGTTGCTCTTCGGGGTATACTATCCAGTATTCTACTACCTCGTACTTGCCGTATACCTTCAGTTTAGTTTCGGTGTCGGCTTTTCGGAGGCGGGGCGATACTATTTCTACCACAAAATCGGGAGCCCCCATTATCCATTTTTGTATGATGTTGCTGCGTTTTACTGAAACAAACAGCACATCGGGCTGGAAGATATTGGCATCGTCGAAATGCACATCGAGTGGGGCAGCAAAGAG
>JAIFMY010000053.1 GCA_020048155.1 Bacteroidota bacterium | reverse complement strand
TATTCTTACTATTGTGCCTATGTGTTTAAATCTTTTTTCCCAATCTATGTGCCTATTCTTACTATTGTGCCTATGTGTTTAAATCTTTTTTCCCAATCTATGTGCCTATTCTTACTATTGTGCCTATGTGTTTTAAATTTTCTATGTGCCTACCCCTTTAAATCGCATACAAAACATGACAAAAGTTCTTTCCCATAGCCAATATTCCCAATAGTTTTATCATATTAAAGATATTACGCATTTACCTAATTTATAATTATTTATATTATGAAATATTTTAAAATGATTCGTAAATTAGGTTCATTCCGAACTTTTTTATTGCTGGCTTTACTCATACAATTGGGTACTGGCAGCCAGGCACAAATGCTCAAAGTGAGCGGCCAGAAAATCATAAATACCCAGAACAACCAGGAGGTAGTGCTTCACGCCATGAATTTTGGAAACTGGATGGTGGGAAGCAGAAGCTGAACGCCCTGATAGGCCCAACGCAAACCACACAATTCTACAATGCATGGCTTACTAACTATGTGACACAAGCCGACATTAACAAGGTAAAAGATTGGGGATTCAACGCTGTGCGCTTGCCGCTACACTACGAGTATTTTGTGAACCTGGGAACACCCGATGTCTGGAATGAACAGGGATTTAATATTCTGGACATTGTGCTCACTTGGTGTGAAATTGCTGGAGTATATGTCATCATAGACCTGCATGCTGCACCCGGCGGACAAAGCAACAATGCAATAAGCGACTACGACAATACTAAACCCTCTTTGTGGGAAAGCGAGGCCAACAAAGCCAAAACAGTAAGACTCTGGCGCAAAATAGCGGAACGCTACAAATACAATACAGCCATAGCCGGATACGACCTCATAAACGAACCCGCATGGAATCTTCCTGGTGGAACAGCTCTGCGTCAGATATACGGCAGGCTCACAGATACCATCAGGGCTATAAACGACAATCATATTCTTTTCATAGAGGGAAACTGGTATAGCAACGACTACACCGGACTCACCCCGGCTTGGGACGAAAATATGGTGTATGTTTTTCACAAATACTGGAGCACCAACAACAACAACGACATTAAATTCGCGACGGACATACGCAGCCAGCAAAACCGCCCTATATGGTGTGGTGAGCATGGAGAGAACAGCAACGAGAATTTTACCAAAACCATTGAACTTTTCCGTGCCAACAACATAGGTACATCGTGGTGGCCAATGAAAAAATTTGAAAGCATCAACGATTTTGCCGATGCCAAATGGCCTGCCGGATATCAGGATTTGATCAACTATCTGGGTGGCAGCAATCCAAACTACAACCCCAGTGTGGCTTATACTACCCTCATGGAACTGGCCAACAACCTGAAACTGGCTAATTGCAAAGAACAGACTGAGGTACTGCACGCCATCTTTGTTCAGCCCGGAAACCGCAATACCACTCCTTTTGTCGATAATAAAATACCCGGTACAATTTACGCATCGCACTATGATATGGGAATGAATGGGTACGCCTACAACGACAATGCTTGGGAAGATCTGAAAGTATCCACGGGAGTGTATACTGCATGGAACAATGGTTGGCTGTATCGTAACAATGGTGTAGACCTGGAAGTATGCAACGACTCACTCTCAAACGGCTATAGCATAGGATGGTTTGAAGCAGGTGAATGGACAAAATACACTGCCAATGTGCAAAACCCCGGAACATACAAAGTAGAACTACGTCTAGCCAATGGCGGTTTTACAAATACAGTACTTCAAATACAAAATGCAGATGGCACCCAAACCATAGCTTCGGTAAATGTACCTTCTACAGGCGGTTGGCATCAGTGGCAGAACATAGAAACCACCGTTTCGTGGCCGGCTTCTGCCAATACTGTTTTCCGATTGGTGGTGACTGAAGGCAGCGTGAATGTGGCTTCTATGAATTTCGTATATCTCAATTCTGAGCTTACCGGTTGGACTACCGCCCCTACCTATGAGCATACGGTGACTCTGAAAGGCAACAATGGTAAATACATTACCTACAAAAATGCCGGAAATCTGATGAACTGCACCAGCGGCGTAGCAGGAAAAACAGAAGAATTTACCTTGGTAGATGCAGGAAACGGAAAAAATGCTTTACGCGGAAGTAATCTGATGTATGTGACGCTGGGCGCAGATGGCAAGCTGTATTGCAACTCTGCCACCATTGGCAATCAGCAACTTTTTACGCTCAACAACCTTTGTGGCGTATATTCATTACGTGGGCCCAACAATATGTATATTTCTTCGGAAGATGGGGCTGCCACAGGCATTACCTGCAACCGCGCTTCTCCGCAGGGCTGGGAGTATTTCCCTTGGCAACTGATTTACACCACGCGTACCTACCCCGTAGGCATAAACGACAATCCAATCCCTGCAAACATAATTAAAATTTACCCAAACCCGGCTCAGTATAGCTTGCAAGTGCAATGCACTGCACATGGTGCATCGCTTACCATTTACAACATGAGCGGACAAGCCGTAGGGCATTCTTCTCTTTTGCAGGAAATTTCTGAGATAGATATTAGCTACTTGCCCAACGGCATATACACCGCAACCATCAGAACCAACGAATCTGTAGAATACACCAAATTCATCATCCAGAAATAAGTTTTCTTTTTATAATTTTAAGAACCAAATACAAGCAGCATATTGTGTTTGGTTCTTTTATATGAAAAGCATTGTATATGTGGAAATATGAAATACTAACCAAATGAAAAACCAAAACCTTTTTGCCCTCATCATTGCCTTTCTGGCTTGGTTTGGCGTTATCCTGCAATTCATGGTGTTTGAGATACCCATTAGCAACTACCTGAGCTATTTTACAGTTCAGACCAATACGCTCATTGCCATAAGCATGAGTTTATTTTTGTGGAAAAATGAAAACCCAGTAAAAAAAGCACTTACAAGCCATTTTTGGCTTTCTGCCCTAGCCGAATATATAGTGATAGTAGCACTCATATACAATGTATATCTACGCTGGGGCTGGCCCACTGTGGGGCTGCAAACCCTGGCCGACAATATTGTACACATACTGGTTCCGGTTTTGTATATCATTTTTTGGTATAAATACATTCCCAAAGGTAGCATCTATATAGGGCAAGTATTTAAATGGCTGGCATTTCCTTTGGTGTACCTCATTTACACACTGGTACTTGGATATTCCACCCAATGGTATCCGTATCCGTTTATGGATATAAACAAATTGAGCTACGGAATGGTTATTCTCAACTCATTGGTAATTTCGGGTTTTTATCTGGGAATTGGATTTTTGCTAAAATGGGTGAATGGAAGAAAAAAGTAGTCGTGATTTTAAGACTGAAATGTTGCTTGCGAAATTTTCGGGCAATATAATGTTTGGCAAAAAATTTTGGTTAAGTTTGGCTCCACTAAATTAACAATCTATGTGTTCGATTCTCGGAATTTTTGATCTGAAGCCTAACTCTGGCGATTTGAGGATAAAGGCCCTCGAAATGTCGAAAAAAATGCGTCACCGCGGGCCGGATTGGTCGGGGGTGCATAGCTGCGCTACTGCCATACTGGCTCATGAGCGTCTTTCTATTGTTGACCCTGCTTCCGGCAAGCAGCCACTGTATAACCATGACAAATCGGTAATACTGGCCGTAAACGGTGAAATATATAATCATAAGGAACTAAAGAAAACCCTGAAAAAGGAGTATCCATTCCAGACGGAATCGGACTGCGAAGTAATTCTGGCGCTGTACGAAGAAAAAGGGGTGGATTTTCTGGAAGACCTGAACGGTATTTTTGCGTTTGCGCTGTACGATACCAACAACGATACCTACCTGATAGCACGCGATCATATAGGCATAATACCCTTATACACAGGCCGCGACCAATGGGGGCAGTTTTATGTGGCTTCTGAGTTGAAAGCGCTGAGTGGTGTGTGTACCCAGATAGAGGAATTCAAACCGGGGCATTATCTGCATAGTCCGGTGGGAACTCCTGTGCAATGGTACAAGCGCGACTGGGAACATTTTGATAATGTAAAAAATAACAGCAGCAGCGTGGATGCCCTCCGCCGTGCGCTTGAAGAAGCCGTGCACCGCCAACTGATGTCGGACGTGCCTTATGGGGTGCTACTCTCGGGTGGGCTCGATAGCTCGATAATAGCCGCTGTGGCCAAAAAATACGCTGCGCGCCGCATAGAGTCTAACGACCTTCAGGATGCTTGGTGGCCTCAGTTGCACTCTTTTGCAGTGGGGCTGAAAGACTCGCCCGACCTGAAAGCTGCTCAGGAAGTGGCCAAGCACATAGGTACGGTGCACCACGAAATACATTTCACCATACAAGAAGGCCTGGATGCAATACGCGATGTGATATACCATATAGAATCGTACGATGTGACTACGGTGCGTGCCTCTACACCTATGTACCTGCTTGCGAGGGTTATAAAATCGATGGGTGTAAAAATGGTATTGAGTGGCGAAGGTGCCGACGAAATTTTTGGCGGATACCTCTATTTTCACAAAGCCCCGCATGCACAGGCATTTCACGAGGAAACGGTGCGCAAAATAAGCCGCCTGCACTTGTACGACTGCCTCCGTGCCAACAAATCGCTGGCTGCGTGGGGTGTAGAGGGGCGTGTGCCTTTCTTGGACAAAGATTTTATGGATGTGGCCATGCGCCTGAATCCTTCCGACAAAATGCCTGTAAACGGAAAGATGGAAAAACACATCTTGCGCGAAGCTTTTGCCCACTTGCTCCCCGAAAAAATTGCGTGGCGCCAGAAAGAGCAATTCTCGGATGGCGTGGGATATGGCTGGATAGATACCCTGAAAAAAATAACCGCAGAACAGGTAACCGAAGAGCAATTTGCTCAGGCAAAATACCGTTTTCCGATAAACACCCCTCAATCAAAAGAAGAATATTACTACAGGAGCATTTATGCTGAGCATTTCCCGTCGGATCAGGCAGCTATGTGCGTGCCTTCGGTGCCTTCGGTGGCTTGTAGCTCTGCTGAGGCATTGGCTTGGGATGCAAGTTTCAGCAAATTGCAAGATCCTTCGGGAAGAGCGGTGAATGTGCACAATCAGAAATTGTAAATTGAAATTTTACCATATATGAAAAACATTGTCTTTTTATCTTTATTCTTTGCCCTTTTTATGCTGGGTTGCGGCAACAATACCACTCAGGTAAATCCTAACGACAGTACTACCGAATTTGAGGTGAGCAAAGACTCGGTAAATGAATCGAAAACCAAAACAAATGAGCAAAACGATGAAACTGAATTTCTGGCTTTTGTAAAGGCTTTTGTGAAGACGGTGCATACTTACAAAGATTTGTATAAGTATACCGAAAAGAATGAATATCTGGTGTTAGACAATCCGGGTGCTTTTTATATACTTTCGTGGCAAAACGAGAAAACCGAGCCGGGGTATGCCCTTTCCAACTGGCAGTTTATGACCAATTTTATTCCAGTAACAGGCGACATGCCGCAATATAGCTGCGAAACAGAAGCTTGGAGTGTAGAAGGATGTGTGCTGGAAGTACCCAAAACCCAAACCATGCTTTTCCACAAAAGAGCCAAAGAACTAGCCGGGCAGACAACTTACATCATCTACGATACCGATGCCACTACCGGTTTCTATTTTTACAAAAAAGACAATAAGTTTTACTTGTATTTGCTAGACCTTGTAATGCCTTGCAGCGCATAGCACAGAGATTAATTTTTCAAGATTTTTTTTCGGAAACAACTGTTCTATTTCAGGGCAGTTGTTTTTTTATTGCAGATTAAGCATCAAGGTACTTGGTAGTTTTTTTTGGGAACCAGTTAAAAAAGGAAATTATTACATAGAACAGTTTAAAAAAGTGTACTATGTAAATAGATAAGATTTCCGTAAAATCAAAAAATTGATGAACTCAATTATCACAAAAAGTGAAGAAAATCAGATGACTTTAGCAAGCAGCATGACCATAACTTTGCAACTAAGCTACACAAAACTTTTAATTAAAACAAAATGAACTATATACTTGTATTTCAAATTTACGTAAAATTATGAATTGACCATTAAATTGTTTCGGGCAACAAACTTAAAATACTAATGAATACAAACTACTTTGTTAGCTACTCAACTATAATATTTACATTTAATTACCAAACTTATATGTATAAGTAAGGGATGGAATAATGGGAAGTAAGCTAGCGTATTGAATAGTTATATTTCTATATCCGGAAAAATACATATGCACAGGATTGTTGCGGTTATATGCATTAAAGACATCAAAACTAAGTTTATGAATATTTTTTCTTGCAATTACTGAATAGTGCAGACTAAAATCAAGTCTATGATAATCAGGTAATTTAAAATTATTTCTATTTGGATAATAATCAATTTCACCTCCATAATCCGACGTTAAATTGTATAAGCCTAATGCAGGTAAGTATTTTTCAATCGGAAGAGTTACAGGATAACCTGTTCCATATACCCAAAGAACCGAGATGTCCAAATTCTTTTTTATTTGAAAGTTCAATGAGATCGACAAGTCATGTAACCTGTCATACTTAAATGGGAAACTTTCATTACTTACACTTACATATTTTCTATCGGCAACACTTATGGTATAATTTACTCCGCCTTTAAACCGTCCATATTGCTTCATTACCGACAATTCAATCCCTTTAGACAGTCCTGTACCTTGTATAATTTTGTTATACCACGGCGAAAGATCGGTTATTAAGGCTGCTCCACTCTTGTAATCAGTAGTATTGAATAACCATTTATAATAAAACTCCATACTGAATAGAAATCCTTTTTCAGTATTATAAGAGATTCCGGCATTAATTTGATCTGACATTTGTGGTTTAACATTTTGTAAAGCAGGTACCCATAAATCTGTAGGCATACTTACTGCATAACTATTTAGCAAGTGTATGTACTGGTACATACGTGAATACCCCACCTTTAAAGAAAAGCTTTCCAAAAGCAAATATACAGCCGAAAAACGAGGTTCCAGATTGACTTTAAAATTCGATTCCGTTGTATTCCCACTTAAGCGCAGCCCGGCATTCATAGTAAGTTGGTCAAAAGCAATAAAATCATATTCCATATACATAAACGGTTCATGCATACCTAATTTAATATTAGTAAATGTAGTATCTGAATTTTCATTTATAACCTCATCATTAACAGAATATTTATTGATACCGGGATTAAAGCGGTGGTATGTGTTTCCAAATCCAAATTTCATAGTGTTATGCCCCATTGTGTAGTCAAAATCAATTTTAGCTATAAAATCTTCTATATCAGAATCATAGCTTCCAAAGTATTGTTTAATTACTGATTTATTAGTTAAATTATTCTGATGTTGACTTTTGTATTCATTTACAACAAAATACTTGTATCGACTATAAGCCAATGTAGTGTTAGCGAAAAGACTTTTACCAAAACTATGATTCCATCGAAAGGAACTTATTATGTTGCCCCAACCTGATGATTCTGACCTTATTTCGTTAAATTTTTCAGATGAAGATATCATTTCAAAATTTTCTTTCATATTCTGAATATGGTCTTTACCATTATAAAAACTTAAATAAAGTCTATCTTTGATGCTAATAGTATGAACCAATCTGGCATTAATATCATAAAAATAGTATTCAGGAAAAGAATTATTAAGAATTTTAAGCTCTTTAAAAGGATTAGTAATAAAATCAAGATACGACCTTCTGGCTGATAAGGTAAAAGTAGTTTTGTGATTGATAATAGGTCCTTCGAGGGTCATACGCGATGAAATTAGCCCGACTGAAAGTTCACCCGAATATGTTTGGTTATTGCCATCTCTACTTCTTATGTCAATTATCGAGGATGTTCGTCCACCGTATCTGGCAGGGAAACACCCCTTAACCAGCTTCATCTGTTTAATTGCACTGCTATTGAATGTGCTAAAAAATCCATAAAGGTGACTTACATTATAAACAGGTACATCATCAAGCAAAAATAGATTTTCACCACCGCCCCCTCCTCTAACATAAATACCGGATGAACCTTCAATCCCGCCTTTAATTCCCGGTTGACTTTGAATAGATTTGAGTAAGTCCGGTTCACCCAATGCAGGGATTGATTCTAAAGATTTAACAGAAATAATAGAAAGTCCAAGAGGCATACTTGCTTGCCCCTTATACTTATTGGCATTTACTAACACTTCTTCCAATTCAGCAATCGGTGCAATTTTTAGCACTAGAAAAGTATCATTTGCTAATGACAAAGTTATACCTTCAGATGTAAATCCAACATATTTTGCACTTAAGCAAGCTTTTTGGTTTACAACAAGACGAAAGTAGCCAAAATCATTTGCAATAACAACTTGCTTGCTTAGGCTATCTACTACATAGGCACCTATGATACGCTCACCGGTGTTTTTGTTTTCAACATACCCTGCAATACTGAACTTCTGCGATTTTGCATTTTGAACATAAAATGCAATAATGACTAAAGCAGAAACCTTTAATATAAATTTCATAAGAAATCGAAATATCAATAATTAAACACTAAAGAGTCGCAAGAAACGGCTGCTCCTGCAAATATACCATACCCACCCGAAACATTTGAATATACATGGGATGGCTCAGCCAAAGGATTTTTATAATTTTTCAGAAATAAGTTTAAAGTCTGTATGTACTTAAAATATTCTTCAGTTATGGAATAAAGACAAACTTGTATTGAAGTTTTGTGTGGTGGATTCCCTGGAGGTGTAGAGCAATCCAAAAAAGGTTTACCAATATTTGTACCTTTTAATGACAAAGTAAGTCTGTGTTCTTTACCATTTATACTATTATCGCCAAATGCGACACCAAATTTTTGTGACCCATTTTTTAACGCCTCTTCGATTATCGGATCATTACATTCAAATTCTATAGGTACTCTATATGAATCGTCTATAGTCCTGTATACATAAAAAAGATAATAATTTTTTTCTGACAACGGATCTTTAAATTGTACATCACACATAATTGCAATATTGCTCTCACATTTATCAAAAGTACCTGAAAGCACTACCATATTTGTATCCATTTTTGATATTTCTACCCTGTTAGGAATTAGCGTAGTAGCATATGCATCTTGATATTCATCTGAAGATACGAGTATACTGTAATAATTACCCGTTCGGGGTGTATGTGTTAGCGACCTAAAGTTTGCAGGCAACTGGAAGTAGTTATAATATGGATATCCAAATATTACTTCGTCTTTAGTTAAGGTATCAATTAAATCCTGATTATGAAACAGGTATACTTTTGCACCGTTTATTGTATCATTTGCTAACCAAATACTGGAATCCAATATATGTAAACTCTTTGTAACATTTAAAGCAAACGGTTCATTTGTAGCTACAAGTGCATTGATTACAATTTTCCGGCCTGTATTCGGAATTTCTACTGTTGGTTGACAGGATAAATAAAAACCCCACAATAAAATTAAAACTATTATTTTATTCATTGTATTTTAAGTTTCAGAGCAGGCTGCTGATACAGCCTGCACATTATACTTTCAATATTAGTATTATAAGACGCTCATTTTTCTTTAATAAAATTACACAAACATTTAGTAAAATTAATAGCTTATAATCATTGTTGTCCGGTAAAAATATTTAACCGGGCCAGAAATTTTGGATACTGACCCGGTATGGTTACTTTTGAGTTACCACACAAAAAAG
>JAIFMY010000056.1 GCA_020048155.1 Bacteroidota bacterium | reverse complement strand
AACGAAAGAAGCATTTCGGTTTCTATATCAAAAAACAATTTCGATACTCATGGAAGTAAAACAACGGCACAAGTAAAAAAACGCCGTGTAGAACTCGAAAAAATAAGCGAAGGGTATAATTTAAAATATGTGCTGGCTGTTCTTAACTCGTCGTATGCTATGGCATACCTCAATAATTATCGTCGCCACCGTCTGGAAAATTATTTCTATCCCGACGATTTTCGCAACTATCCTTTGCCCAAGATTGACCTTGCCAAACAAGCCATTTTTGTAGCACTTGTAGATTATATGCTATTCTTACGAAATGCAAATGCACCACAAGTGTTCGAAACAGTACCAAATGAGCACATCGCTCAATTTATTGAAACGGTAATTAATGGATGTGTATTCGAACTGTATTTCCCTGAGCATATGAAAGAAAAAGAAATTGATATTCTTCAGTTTGCAGAAAAGGAAATACAACCAATAGAAGGAAAACAAGCAGATGAAATAATTGCGGCGATTAAAACAACGTATGAGCGTTGGCGTGAACACAAATCACAGGTTCGCAACCGCTTGTTGCTATTTGCTTCTCGTAGTCAGGACATTATAATGAAAATTGAAAATGGCAAATAAAGGCATCCACACCATAAATGTAAAAAACTTTAAGGCGTTTAAAGATTTACAACCCTTTGCCATAAATGGCAAACACATGTTGGTTTATGGCGAAAACGGGAGCGGTAAATCTTCTCTTTACTTTTCAATTTATACACTTTTACAAGCAACTACACGAACTGCCGAACAAACAAGTAAATATTTTGATATTAATTCGCCTGAGAATTTACTGAATATCCATAATTCTGATACCGAAGAAGCTTATATTCAATTATCACTGACTGATAATCCCGATTCACTTTATAAACTCTCGAAAACTGGGTTAGATTTTTCTGACGACACACTTAAAGACTTAAACCTTGCAAGCGATTTTATAAGCCATCGTTTGCTTCTTAACTTTTATAATTTTCGCAATTCTAAAGAAATTAATCTCTTTCAAATTTTCGAGAGCGATATATGGCCTTTTACCACACCAATTGGTAAAACAGAATTATTTGCGAACATCATTAATACTTTAGCTGAAGAAGTAAAAACACTAGAAAAGAAAGAGGTAAATGCTATTCGTCAAAAGCTTGAGGCACTAAATTCTGATATTCAAACACAAATCTATAATATCAACGAAAAAGCAACAGAATTTTTTGCTACTTATTTTACTGGTGGCATTGAACAATATAAAATCATACTAGAGTATACCTCTACATATACTTTAGTTGGTCGAACTAATAACTATTCGTTAAGCCAGCCACATATTAAATTATCACTTAAGCGTAAAATGTCCGATGGCAGTTTTAAGATTATTGAACGACCTCAATCATATCTCAATGAAGCTAAATTAACTGCCATTGGACTTACTATTCGTTTCGTTATACTTCTAGAACGCCCAATAAATGCTGTAATCAAAGTACTTGCATTGGATGATTTACTGATAAGTCTTGATATGCAGCACCGTATGCAAATCATTGATATTATTTTTGATGTTTTTAAACCTGACTATCAAATTATTCTGTTAACTCATGATGTTGGGTTCTATCGTGAGATTAAGCGGCGTACAAATCACGAAACTGAGAATTGGTTGTACTTAGAATTTTTTGAAAGCGAATCAGAAAACCATCCTAAAATTAAAACTGGAAAATCTGATTTGGAAAAGGCAAGAGATTATCTGGAAGATAATGATTTTGAAGCTTGTGCTGTTCAATTAAGGAAAGCAACAGAGGCTGTTTTAAAAAACTTTTTGGAGAAGAAAATGGCAGTGTGTTTTGAGAAAAACACTTTTGTGACACTTGGGCAATATTTACATGAAGCTAAAAACATTATAGATAAAAAGAATTACTCTAAGTTCCGTTCAATAATTGAAAGCGGGGCTGAGCTCAAAGAAAAGTTCAACTTAATTTTATCCCAAAATGGTATAAATCTTCAAGATCCTGCAATTTCTTCATTGTCAGATATAAAGAAGGGTGAATTGATTGCAAAACTAAGGGGGACTGAATTTACACTTTTCAGTGAGTTGTTTAAATTCCTTGCTGAGACGCAAGCGAAGGAAATACAAATCAGTAAAATGCTTGATGAAATTGAAAATATCAAAAACAGGGTATTGAATCAAGGTGCACATGCCAGCGATGCCCCTTTGTATATGCAAGAACTGAGAGATGCAATGGAGAAAATTAAAATTTTACAAGAACTACTAAAGTAGGCGATAGATACAAGAACACTGGAAATATAATTTCTTAACTAAATAAAGAATTTAGCTTAATTTTGCCTCCCAATATTTACTGTATATTCCCCTTATTCTTTTGTTAGGATTATACACATAAAAATGAAGATTTCGACAAAATGCATTTAAAAAAGGACCTTTTACAAAAAATACACAATATAATTGCCACCGCAAAAGATCGGGCAGTTCGCTCAGTTGATACTGAAAGGGTACTTATGTATTGGCACATTGGTCATGTTATTTTTGAAGAAGAGCAACAAGGCAAAGACCGGGCTGGTTATGGCGAATTTCTTATAAAATCTTTGGCTGAGACATTGGAGCCTCAATATGGCAGTGGGTTTTCTATTCGACAATTAGAGCTATGTAGGCAGTTTTATAGAACTTTCCCAATTGCGAACGCACTGCGTTCGCAATTTAGCTGGACGCATTATCGCACCCTTATTCGCATTGATAATCAAGACAAAAGAGAGTTTTATATAGCCGAATCCGCTAAAAACAATTGGACAGCACGTCAACTGGAACGTCAGGTAAATAGCCAACTTTTTGAACGTCTATTGATTAGTAACGATGTTCATGCGGTTTTGGCAGTTGCCCGCGAAGAAAAATTGCCAAACGAACCTACAGAAATTATAAAAGACCCTATGGTTTTAGAATTTCTTGGGTTAAAACGCGAATCAGCTTATTACGAAAAGGACATCGAAAACGCTATCATAACCCATTTACAGGATTTTATTTTAGAGCTTGGAAATGGCTTTGCATTTATTGCTAGACAAAAACGAATACACCTCGAAGGCGACGAATTTTTTATTGACTTGGTTTTTTTCAATCGCCTATTGCAATGCTTTGTAATCATCGAGATAAAAACAACCAAGCTTACCCATCAGGATATTGGGCAATTGCAAATGTATGTCAATTATTACGACCGTTATGAAAAACAAGATTTTGAAAACTCTACCATTGGAATTTTGCTTTGCGCAGATAAAAACGATGCAGTTGTAAGAATCACTTTACCGGCGAACAACAAAAATATAATTGCCAGCAAATATCAATTGTACTTACCTACAGAGCAGCAACTCATAGATGAAGTAATGAAAGAAATTGAGAAATTGGATAACGAAAAAAGTGATGATAATTTGTAAAATTCCGTATACTATTTTCAACTACTAAGACGGCTACCTCTATTTGCTCAATGATTACAATTTTATAAATAAACTGCTTAAAGGATTTGATGGAGAAAAGTACAGGCAGGAAGCCCTTACTTTTGGTACAAAAAATAACATATGAACAATCCCATTGTAGCAGCCATGCGCACCAAAATTGGTGAAGTGATGCACGACAGCCCATCGCACCTTATGCGCTGGTTTCAGACCATACTCACCGAGGTAGATGAAGGCCGCATAGTAGCCAAAATGCAAATCAGGCAGGAAATGATAAACCCAATTGGTACCCTACACGGTGGCGTATTTGCTGCTTTTGCCGACGATCTGATTGGGGCTACCGTTTTTACTATTCCTACTACCCACCATTTTGTTTCGTCGCACATCAATACCGAGTTTTTCCTGCCAGCCAAATTGGGCGATGAGATTACAGGCATAACAGAAACAACGCATCGCGGGCGAACCCTCATTAATATAACTTGTACAATATACGGAGCCAAAAATCGATTGCTGGCCCGAGCTACTAGTACCTTGGTGAGCTCTGGTATCGAGAAAAAAGCAACTAGCGAAAATTAAAATCTCTGCTTATTTTCTAAAACATATTCGTTTATATTCTGCAAATACAGTTTATATTTGCACAGAACAATTTCAATAACTTTTAAATATGAAAAAATTTAGCTTATCACTTTTGACCATATCTCTAATAGCGATTTTTGCTGTTTCGGTTATGTTTACAGCTTGTGGCGGTAGCCAGGAAGGGAAAAATGAATTGAGTGACACTACCCAAAGCACCGGATCGCAGGTAGTGAAACAAATTGAGAAAATGGCCTATCCATTGCCTACCCCGTTTGAAGTAACCAAAACCTTGCAAACTGCCGGAGCAGGTTATATTTTCGATATCTGCAACCCTGTAGAAAATGTAAATAAATACTTTACCGATGCCCAGAAAGCAATAAATCTTGGTATTTATGGCGCTGACCTTAGCTACTCAAGCACTTACAACAAAACCCAAGAAACTACTCAGTATCTCAAAGTTGCAAAACAACTGAGCGATGCATTGGGTGTAAGTAGTGCATACGACGAGAAAGTAGTAGCCCGTGTAGACGCTAACCTCGATAACAAAGATTCTTTATACGCAATTATTACCAATTCTTTCTACCAAACTTTCGATTATTTGAACAACAACGAAAAAGGTGAAATTTCGGTATTGGTATTAGCTGGTGGTTTGGTGGAAGGTCTTTATCTTTCAACCCAATTGTCAGAAATTTCCGTTAAAAATAAAGGATTGATAGAGAGTGTTTTGAATCAGAAGAGCTCTGTTGAGAAAATGCTCGTAGTACTTAAGAATTACGAAGCAGATGCACAAGTGAAAGCCATGATGGCACACTTGAACAAAATAATGGATTCATATAACAATATGGATTCGCAAAAATCAGATTTAAAACCACTTACCAAAACTATTGCAGAAATACGCAATGAACTCGTAAAATAATGTAAGCCTATATTTGGCAGTATTTAGTTTATAACACATTGTAGTTTTTTTGACTTCAAAAGCATTATTCAAAAAATGAAATTGGAGGTATGAGAAGAAAAAATTGCAATGTGTTATTTTTTTTGGAATTAAATTTGCACATTTGAACCATATAATGGCTGCAAGCATGGAAATAATGCATTGAAATTCGATTTTTCCATGCTGTGCAAGTACAACTATAAAACAGGAATTTATGAATGAGTCAATACTCAGGGCACTTATGCGTTTATTTGCAATAGTGGCCAATGTAAATAAAGAAGGCATTTCGCCAAAATCGAGAGGAATCGTAGAATCATATCTGAATACCCATATCAGCAATGAGCAATCTGAACATTTCCTGAATCTTTTTGATGAATTCCTGGTATCGCATCACAAGGGTGAAACTGCAGACGACGGACAACGTGTGCGTAAACGCACTTCCTCAAACTCGGTAAAAGTACTCATGATTTGCCACGAAATAAATGAGTCGCTACAGCAAAAGGAGAAGTTTATCGTGTTGTTTCAGTTGCTCGAGTTTGTGTTTGAAGATAGCAGAATGTCTGATAAAGAGATGGATTTTATACGCACTGTATCAGATACTTTCAATATTTCTGAAGAAGAGTACAAACATGTTGAATCGTTTGCATTTGGCAAAATACGTGATATAAGCGATAAAACAGCAGTGCTAATAGTCAACAATCAGACTCGCGAAGACTTTTATGCTGGGGTAGAGGCCAAAGAGAGCTGGTTTAAGCATATACACAGCCATTATATAGATCAGGAAATTGTATTTTACCACATACGTAGTATCAACACTTTCGTTTTCAGATACGATGGGAATCAGACCATATTCCTGAATGGCCACAGCATCATACCACGCCGCTCCAACATCATGGACACCGGTTCCATTATCAAAAGCAGCATCATTGACCCCATATATTTCAACGATATTTCAAGCAAATTCCTGCAATCGGGCAATCAGTCTCGGTTGGTATACAATGCTGAAAATATCGTGTTTCGCTTCAAAAACAGCGAAAACGGATTGCACGAATTCAATTTCTCGGAAGAGAGTGGTCAACTAATTGGCATTATGGGGGGTAGTGGTGTAGGAAAATCTACTCTTCTCAACGTTTTGAATGGAAATATAAAACCCACCAGTGGAAGCATTACCATCAACGGACTCGATTTGCACAAAGACAAAGATAAACTCGAGGGTGCCATAGGTTTTGTGCCTCAAGACGACTTGCTCATTGAGGAGCTTTCTGTATATGAGAATCTTTATTACAACGCAAAATTGTGTTTCAGCAATTTTACAGAAGTACAAATTGAAGAAGCTGTTACACATACACTTCACGACTTGGATTTGTATGAGATTCGCGACTTAAAGGTAGGCGATCCCCTCAATAAATTTATTAGTGGTGGCCAGCGCAAAAGGCTCAACATAGCATTAGAACTCATACGAGAGCCTTCGGTCATGTTTGTAGATGAACCTACCTCCGGCTTATCGAGTATGGACAGCGAAATGGTGATGTTGCTGCTCAAAGAGCTCGCGCTCAAGGGCAAATTGCTTATAGTAAATATTCACCAACCATCTTCAGATATATACAAACTTTTTGATAAGGTGATGGTGATGGATAAGGGCGGCCGCCCGGTATACTACGGCAACCCAATAGACGCTGTGGTATATTTCAAAAAAATGGCGCACCATGTAGATGCTGAGCAAGGCCAGTGTATGGCTTGCGGTAATATAAATCCCGAGCAAGTATTGCAAATTGTGGAAGCTAAAGTGGTAAATGAGTACGGGAAATTTACCCGTGTTCGCAAAGTTTCGCCACAAGAATGGTATGCTGCTTATAAAGAGAAAATTGAAAGTAAAATTCAACGAAAAGTATCAAACGAAGCTCTTCCTACCAATTTCTTCAAAGTACCAAGCAGTTTTGAGCAGTTTCGTATATTCTTTATCCGCAACGTATTATCCAAACTTACAAATAAGCAGTACTTGATTATCAATTTATTTGAGGCACCCATACTTGCGCTCATTCTGGCGTTTTTTACAAAATATATATCCGGAAATTCAGACGAAACAGCAACCTATCTTTTCAGCCAAAACGAGAATTTGCCCTCCTACATGTTTATGTCGGTAGTAGTAGCATTGTTTATGGGGCTTACAGTAAGTGCAGAGGAAATAATAAAAGACCGCCGACTGCTCAAGCGTGAATCGTTTCTGCACCTGAGCTACATAAGTTATCTCAATTCCAAGATTTTATTTTTGTTTGCACTCTCAGCTTTTCAGATGCTTACCTTTGTGCTCATAGGCAATTCAATATTGGAAATAAGGGGAATGAATTTTTATTACTTTCTCATTTTGTTTTCAACCACAGCCTTCGCCAATATGGTAGGGTTAAATATATCGGCTGGTCTCAACTCGGTAGTAACCATTTATATACTCATTCCACTTATATTGGTTCCTCAGTTGCTGTTGAGCGGTACTATTGTCAATTTCAATAAATTGCACCGTAGTATCACCAACCAGAAATATGTACCCGTAGTGGGCGATTTTATGACCTCTCGCTGGGCATATGAAGCAATGGCAGTAGCTCAGTTTAAGCACAACAAGTACGAAAGGTATTTTTACGATGTTGAGCAACGTTCAAGCTACGCATCATACCGTTCGGTATTTCTGCTTTCGCAATTGGAATCTAAGATAACCCAAATTGAAAAGGCGTTTACCGACGAGACTAAAAAAGCGACCATGGAAAAGGATCTGCAAATTCTCAAAACCGAAGTGATGAAGTTGCGAAATGAGATTAGTGCACCTGAGTTTAAGATGATGGCCAATATGGATCCCGGGAAATTTGATCAGGAAACCGCCAATGCCCTGCGCGAATATCTGGACAAATACAAAGCTTATTTCAATAAAATACAGACCAAGGCCAACTACGAGCGCGATTCTCTGTTCAATGCCCTCATAGAAAAATGGGGCGACAAAGAACAGGTTTACAATTACAAAACCGATTATTACAACGAGTATTTGGCTGATATGGTTCTCAATACCAAAGAGGTACAAAAGATATACGAAACAGAAGATGAGTTGATACAACGCAAAGATCCGGTATTTATGAAACCGCAGTCTAACTATGGCCGGGCACATTTTTATGCTCCGATAAAAATAGTTGGAAGTATGGAAATAGATACTTTCTGGTTCAATACCATATTCATATGGCTTACAACCTTGGTTATGTATCTGGCCCTTATTACCGATTTGCTTCGCAAACTCATTGAACGTTCATCGGGATTAGGATTATTGGCAAAATTGAGGAAACAGTAATTCTTTTTAGAAAAATACCGTTCATACCAGAGCTACTTTCTTAAACAGAGAGTAGCTCTGTTTTTGTATAGATTTTTCTCTGAATTTTGACAACTAGCAATAGAATTTTAAAATGAACTTTAATTTAGTTTTCGTAAATTAGCGAATCAAAATTTTTAACTTATAGAAAATTAATGCATTAAAAATTATTTTCTTAAGTAATTTAACCAGCAAATTATGAACGAATCTATATTTGTATCTCTCATACAGTTGTTTGCAATGATAGCCCATGTGGGCAAAGATGGAGTTTCCGAAACAGCCAGGGCCATTGTTGCCGGTTACTTGCGTTCGCAGCTCAATCAGAGGCATGTAGAACAATACCTGAAGCAATTTGACCATTTTCTGAAACTGTACCACGCCGATAAAAAAATTGTTATTTCAAATACCCAATTTATTCCGCATGAGGAGCAAATACAGACCATTGCATCTAAAATAAACCAAGAACTTACACAAAAGGACAAACTGATTGTGTATATGCGTTTGCTGGAATTTGTAAACGAAGATAAATATTTTGATGCCGATGAGCAAGAATTCATGAATACTATTTCTATAGCATTCAATATGAGTGAAATGAATAGAAATCTGGTGCATGAGTTTATTCTAGGTACATTCAGAGAAACAGAGAATAAAGACAAGTTTCTGATAATCAATAATAAACCATCGCCACAGCAAACGGTTTTCTCTGATATCGGTAAGTGGTTTGATGAACACAAGCCTAGCACGTTGCAAGAATTTCGGCATTTGCGCCGCGAGAGTATGCAAGGCGAACTCATAGTATTGAGCCTCGACGATCCTGCAATTTATTTTCTACGTTATTCCGGAAGCGATACTATTATGATGAATGGCCGGCAAATACTACCTGAAAAGTTTTATACTGTTGATCATGGGGCTATTATTCGTAGCCACAAATTTGAGCCTATTTATTTTACCGATATCGAAAGCGTGTTTCATACTTCTCGCCTCAATAAACCTATAAGTCTGATTGCCCACAATTTGGAGTTTCATTTCCCTAAAAGTCAAAATGGCTTGCATAAGTTCAATATAGAAATGAAATCTGGACAGCTTATTGGCATCATGGGTGGGAGTGGTGTGGGAAAATCGACATTGCTAAGCCTGCTCAATGGTAAACTCACACCTGCCAATGGCCAGGTGCTCATAAACGGGCACAATGTGCATACCGAAACCGATTTACTGGAAGGCGTAATAGGTTTTGTGCCACAAGATGATTTGCTACTCGAAGAGCTTACTGTATATCAGAATTTGTATTTCAACGCAAAACTGTGTTTCGACACGCTTACTGAGTTTCAGGTGAATAAAATTATCACCAACGTTCTTCGCGATTTAGATTTGTTAGAAATAAAGGATCTGAAAGTTGGTAACCCACTCAATAAGTTTATTAGTGGTGGGCAACGCAAACGTCTGAATATATCGTTGGAAGTGATGCGAGAGCCATCGGTGATGTTTGTAGATGAACCCACGAGTGGTCTTTCATCGGTGGACTCCGAAAAAGTGATGTTGCTGCTCAATGAGCTCACAATCAGGGGAAAACTCATTGTGGTGAATATACATCAGCCTTCATCAGATGTATTTAAACTTTTTGAAAAAATAATTATTCTTGACAAAGGCGGAAGACCTATTTTTCAGGGAAACCCCGTAGATGCCATCAATTTTTTCAAGACAGCAGCTAACCAGCTAAATGCTGATGATGCTGAATGCATTACTTGTGGCAATGTGAATTCTGAGCAAATACTGCAAATAGTAGAATCGAGGGAAGTAGACGAATACGGAAAAATTACCTCAGAAAGAAAGGTAAACCCCGACGAATGGTATCAGATATATGTGACTGAAATTCAGGATAAATTGCCAATTTGCGATTGCAAATCGATTGATAAAACAGAGCTTCCGCGCAATTATTTTCAGGTCCCTCCACCTGCAAAGCAGTTCTTCATATTCCTGCAGCGAAACCTGCTAACCAAAATCTCAAATTCGCAATATGTGCTCATCAATTTGTTCGAGGCACCTTTGCTAGCCTTCATTTTGGCATGGGTTACAAAATACAGCACCGAATCGGGTTATCTGCTTTCCGAAAACAAGAATCTGCCTGTTTTTTTATTTATGGGTATAGTAGTAGCCATGTTCATTGGGCTTACCGTGAGTGCTGAAGAAATCATACGAGATCGGCGTATACTGCAACGTGAATCTTTTTTAAACCTGAGCCGGAACAGCTATTTGATTTCTAAAGTTGTATATCTGATGTTGTTGTCAGCATTTCAGATGTTTACTTTTGTAGTGATTGGCAATTTGGTAGTAGAAATTCATGGACTGATGCTTGAACACTGGTTTATACTTTTCTCAGTGGCTGCATGGGCAAGCATTTTGGGCCTCAATTTGTCATCGGGCCTCAATTCTGTGATAGCCATTTATATTTCAATACCTTTCGTATTGGTGCCGCAGCTACTTTTGGGAGGAGCTATGGTTAGTTTCGATGAGTTGCACCCACGTATGTCTTCCAAAGAATATGTGCCTATCATAGGCGACCTTATGACCTCGCGGTGGGCTTATGAAGCTGTGATGGTAACCCAGTTCAGAAACAATGACTATAACAAGTATTTTTTTGTATATGAGCAGCAAGTTAGTGAACAACTTTTTGAATACAGCTATCGCATTCCTTACCTTGAATCTCTTTTAGATAAATTGGCAAATACGCCTCATAAGTTTACAGTTACAGAATTTAATTTGCTGAGCAATGAGCTAAACGCTGAGTTACATACCAGTGCTGATTCTGCCATTATACTCAGCAATCCACTAACGCCGGAATTGCATGCAGAATTGAATAGGAGACTGGCTGCAGAGTCAGAAGCGCTCAAAGTAAAGAAGAATCTGATTATAAGCAAACGAGATGCAAAATACCAAGAATTTTTCGATAAACTTGGTAAGGAAACGTTTCATCAACTTTATGTGAATAGCCACAACAAACGGGTAGAGGAAATAGTGCTTAACAAAAACAGCTTTGAAAAATTGGTCATTCACAACGATAAAATACTCAGGCGGAAAGATCCAGCTTACTATATAGCAGAGCATCCGTTTGGCAGGTCGCATATGTTTGCCCCGGCCAAGACCTTTCTGGGCTATACCATACCTACTTATACATTCAATCTGGCGTTTATATGGCTACTCAATTTCGTTTTACTTCTTGCTTTGCATGCCGATTTGCTGCGTAAAGCCACCCAGATAGGACGATATCTGGAGAAAAAGCAAAACAGAGAACTCGTCTGAATATTTTGAAACGAAAAAAAATGTAGTTCAAACTGTTATTTCAACCATATTGCCATCCGGATCGCAAACTACACTTTCATAGTACCCATCGCCGGTTTTGCGAGGCAGACTCAGCACTTCAAATCCATCAGATGCAATCTTTTGGGTGAGAGCATCTACTTTTCCGGCATTGCCCACACTTATGGCTATGTGCGTATACCCGTATGCCAACGGCATACTCGCATGGGCGTACCCGGGTTTGTGCATGAGTTCGAGGGCAGCACCTTGTTCAAAATATACAAAAACAGAGCTGAATTGTTTCTTCTCGTTCGTGTAAACCGATGAATGGCTCGCACCAAAGTATTTGACATAAAATTGGGCTACTGTATTCAAATTGCTTACCCAAATGGCAATATGGTGAATGTGCACAAATCAGATTTTTAAATGGTCGAATCCTTTACCATATACGCCCATAACTTTGGCTATGGTTATAAAGGCACCCGGATCGGTTTCCTTTATCACCTGCATTATTTTTGGGCGGTCAAATTTGCGGGCTACTACTATGAGCACGTCTCTTTCGCGCTTGGTATACCATCCATAACCTTTGAATGAGGTCACACCGCGTCCTATTTCTTTGGATATGCGTTCGGCAATGAGCTCGTTCTGATCCGAAAAAATCATAATTTGATAAGACTGCCGGGCACCCTCCAGCACTGCATCAAGCGCGTATGAAAATACAGCAATAGAAACATATCCATAAACTATTTTTTCAATAGAACCGAGTACAAGATACGAACTGGCAATAATCACAATATCAATGTACATGATAATGCGTCCAGGGCTTATTTCTCGGTATTTATTTATAATGAGTGCTATGATATCGGTTCCACCACTATTGCCACCATTGGAGAGCGCAAGCCCAATACCAGCGCCACTTAGTATGCCACCAAGCAGGGTCGACATAAATACATCGTCGACAAATGGCTCAGTGAAAACACTCTGAAAAACCCAAAGTAATATGGAAACTATACCAATACCATAAATTGTTTTTACCCCGAATGATGCTCCCAGTATGCGAATGGCCAACAATACCAGAAATGCATTCACTATGAGATAAGTAGCACCTACCGGAAAACCGGTAGCAAAATAAATAAGTGCCCCAATACCACTCACTCCACCCCCGGTTATTTCTGCGGGTATAAGAAAGGCAGTCCAGCCTATTGCATATACAGTAAGTCCAAGGGTTATAAGTACATAAGACCTTGTCTCGTCAATAATTTTTGAAGTTGTCATATCACTTATGCTTATATTAAATTCTATGCAAATATGCACCAATATGCTCGATTTGAATAACTAAAATATTGCTGTTTTTGAGAATTTTGTTTCTATTTGAAAAATTCATTTTCCAAGATTTTTATCACAGCCGAACCATTCAAATGCTCAAGTATGTCATCAAATTTCTCATAATGCAAAACCTTGAAGTTTGTATTGTCTAAGTCGTTTATTTTTAGTAGCATAGTAGGTAATATTGAGTCTTTATCCTTCGGTGAAAAGATAATGCTTGGTTTCCCGGATTTTATAAACCAGGCTATTTCAAAAGCAACACCTGCCGAAATGCTTTCAGTAAAAATTGCAATTTGCATTCGGCTGTTTATGAGGTTTTTGGTAAAATCTTCGCCAATGGCCGAGTTTTGTGTTTTTTTGAGTATGGGGGCGAATACATTCTCAAATTTTCTATTTCCAAATTCCTTGGTTTCGAATTCGGAAACAAGCTGCTCCACAAAGGCCTTCAATTTTGTCAGTTTTTCGGGGTTTTTTTCTGAATTTATGGGGCAACTGATGAAAATATCGTGTTCATAAATATATTGGCCGGTTCCCTTGAAATTTGACGCATGACGGTTAATAAATTTCTTCAGTTTTTTGAGGCTATTAGTGTCATTTGGGGTGCGCAGAAGATTTTGCGATTTGTATTTAAAAAAAGTCCTAATTTCTTCGGGCACAACTTTGATAGAATCTTTGGTTTTGAAAACTTTAGGCTCGTATTTATTCTCATTTTTCAATTTTTGCAGCATCGCTATACCGCCAACTACTACAGGGGCGTTATTCATGTTGTGCCACATTCCTATTATTATTTCATCGGTATGGTCGCTAATCTGAAAGTTCATACAAAGGGTTTTTACCGATTTTCTACCTTCCTGGTTGCTACTCTGGCTCAATTTGAATACATAAAAATCATCGTTTTTTTCCCAAAAACCAGAATACTCATGCGTATCTGAGGCAGATAACCTATTGTCTACTATGGCAGTATTGTCGTCGTACATTTTCAGAATGGAAAGAGCCAGCTTTGTTTCATCGTCGTGTATATGATACAGGGCGTAGGTGTATTTTACATTTTTATCAGGTTTATTTGCATTTTGGTAGAGTTGCAATACCTCTTTCAACTTGAGGGTTGCATTGGTAGTAAGTGCAAAATCCTGAGCGTTGGTATCTGCAAGGTATTCCATTTCCTGGGTAAAGTCTTTGAGGAGTCGGCTTTTTATGTCTTGGGCTTCAATTTCAAAGGAACTTACATTGTGGAAGTTGGGGTTTTTGAACATAAAAAAGCGAATATTGAATAAACGTTCGGTTTTATTCCCAAACATCATTCCTGTAATGGATACATTATCAGGATTGTATCTGAACAAAAATTTAATGTAATTTTTACTGCTTATGTTATTTAAATCTATCATCCAAATCTTGCTTTCCGATTTGTAGAGCAATGTTCCTATGTATTTCGAATTGGGAGTTTTCAGGCTTACCGAGAAGTCATTTTCAATAACCAATGGGCATTCGTGTATCACAAGTTTGTCTGTTGAAAGATAATTTAGTTGGTATCTGCCTAGAATTTTATTAAAAGCGTTATTAAAATCGGAGTCAGTTTGAAAATTTATTTTTTGCGCCGATATATCTATGCTGTGAGCACGTTTTAGGCCATCGTGAATAAATTTTGGAGTAAATGTATTGTCGTTCAATAATTCCAAATTTGCGAAATTATCTTTATTGGAGGCTTTTAACAAAAAGGGAGAGGTGATGATTTTCTCACTGTTGAAAGCTTCTTGCAAATTTATAACACCTCGAAACATGGTATCTTTAATAGAATTGGGCAGGCGTGAAATAAACGACATATGTGCGCCTGAATCTGAACAAAGCGAAGCATGTAGCCATTGCTTATTGCCATTATAGAAAATGCCTTTCCCTTTGTATTCAAGAAGTTCATCTTGATTAGTAATTATTTTACAATGTATGATTCCAAAATCATCAGACACTTTTAGCCATATTTGCATTTGAGTTGCCTGTGGTTTGTTCATGAAGAAAATGCCTTGGTAGTAAGTGTAAAAATAATCCCTGTTCTGTATAAAATCTTCTATCCGTTTGGGAGGAGTTACGTTGATGAGGCTGGGGTACGAATACAAAAATAGGTCATGAAATTCGTCATATTTTATGCCGGGTACTGCGCGGCTATCCTTTACTTTCAGTTGATCAAAATTGGCTAATGGGCCACCGTTTCGGTAAAGTACCACAAATACACTTTGCATATTGCTATGACTCTGAAATGTTTGCATGATAATGATGCCCGGATATAAATTCTTCACGAAGGTATCGGTACCCACATCCAGCAATAGCAGAACGTAATGCTTTTTGTCAGATTGCGAAACCAACCTGCACCAAATAAAGGGACCATTCTGTTCCGCCTCACCCGTATAAAGCAAATGGTGTTTAAACTTGATGGTGTAGGTATCGTCTGCTTGTAATTCTATTTTCAAATATGCAATTTTAATATCATTTGTCTGATATTCGCTCATAAGGCAGTAGTAGTCGGCTTGTAAGCTATTTGCATTTCTATTTTTGGTTTTTCCCTGCTTGGCTTTTATATTTTGTAACTTGTCGTTTTGCAGTTGCAAATCTGGAAACGAAATTCCAAGGCCGGCGCACATCACATTATACAAAGCATCCAAACGTTCGTGCGAAGGATTTGTCTGTTCTCTGAAAAATTTTTCGATCCATTTAAATTGGTTATTGCTCTTCAGCTTTTCGGAATTGAAAATAACCTCATTGCTACTGAACTTCAACAAGTAACGAATAGAATGCACTACCGATTCATTGGGAGTTTTAAAATGAACAAGTTCATGAAAAAATTTGCGAAGATTGGTTGCTGTAGGTGGATATTTACCGAATTTAGAATTTTCCCAATTTTCCTTGATGATTTGGAATCGGTTCTCTTGGAATTCTATTTTGGAATCTTTGCTCATATTTTGAAGTTTAAAATCCTATTGCATAGGTATATGTAAAAATAGAAAAAAAATTGATATAAGAAAAATTCCAAAAATCATTTTTTATTCTAAATTAGTAATTCCAAAAAATAGAATTCCAAAATATATACACATAAACTAAATGACATAAAATTATATGTATTAATAATAAGCATATTATAATAATATAATTGAAAATAATTCTAAATAAATTTGCATTTAATGCATATCATGTGTTATATTTGTAAGACTAACGAGACCGAGAACTATGGAACTAAGAATGACAACTTTCAAATATTGGGGGCAGCCAGGCGGCACCAATACCAGGCTACAAATTGCGGAAACGAGCAAAAATGCTCCGCGAATAAGATTTCAGGGGAATACAATGGCCGAAAGGCGAAAACGTAAGAAATGGCAACGCCTGAGCGACCGATTGTTTTCGGGTCATTTCTTCAAGAGACAGAGCCTTGCAAGGTTTTTATTGTTTGTCGAAAGGTTGACTCGCGTCCAAAGCATCGATAACAATGAAGCATGACAAATGGAGTTATACATACGTGGGCAGTCTGAAAGTGAAAGATTCCCCACAGCGATTGCGGGGCAGGTAATATGTTTGCCTGCCCCTTTTTTCTATCACCATTATAAGTTTCAAGCTCTTAAAGAGTGCTTGATTCTATAAACTTGATTGATACAATATTTCAAAATATATGCGATAGTTGCTTTTCAATGAAATAATTGTATAAGTATAGTAATGAGCCACATGTATTTAGCTATGCACATGGTATAAGTCTGAAAAAGGCAAGAAGGCGCCTAGGCGATTGCAAGGCAGGTAAATGAAAATACCTGCCATTTTTTTGTATTTATAGAGGTTGTAATATTAAAATTTGGTTAAAATGTTGCCCATAACAAAACTTTTAGTATTTTCATTGCATAAATTGAAGGCATGAAGTTAGTATTAGGCAAATATGATACTGTAATTTGGGACTGGAATGGTACCTTACTCAATGATATTTGGCTCATACTGGAAACTGTAAACTATATGCTATCAAAAAGCAACAAGCCACACATAGGTTTATCTGAATTCAGGAGTAAGTATGAATATCCTCTTCCTAAATTTCTGGCAAATCTGGGCTTCGAAGGCGATCCGTTGCTAATGCAGCAATTGTACATAAAATTCGTAGAACGTTACGAAATGAATGTTTGGGATAGCTCGCTTATGCCACATGCCCTCGACTCAGTAAAATCGATGTACACAAACGGTATCAAGCAAATACTTGTATCTATGCGTCGTAAAAAGCAGGTATTGCGTGAAACCAAAAGTTTTGGGGTGTTCCCATTTATGCATCAGGTGATTGGAAACAAAGCTGATCTTGAGTACGATAAGTACGAAATGCTGAACCGATATTTGAAATATAATGATGTAGATTATGAAAAAACCATCTGTATTGGCGATACCTTGTATGATTTTGAGGTGGCGCATGAGTTTGGACTCGATTGTATTTTACTCTCAGGCGGGTATCAGGATTTGAATAAAGTAGCTGATAATGAGATACATATTATACAATCCCTGAAAGAATTACAATTATTTTGAAAAAATCTTAGGTACTTTTTATAAAGCTATTTATCTTTACACCGATTTCATTCTAAATAACAAATTATGTTACCACGTTTTTTATTAGCTGACAACTACGATATACCTGAAAAGGTTTTCATAGTACACACCGAATCTCCACGTTGTATTGTTGAATGCAGTGTTGATGATTTCAACGAAGAACAGCAAGTGCATTGGATTGATGCCAAACCATCAAAAGATGCGGTAGAGGCTCTCATGGCCGATGCTGAAGACTATTTCGTTACTGAAATGGAGCGAATAGATGAATTGTATGATGACGATGAAGATTTCGATTAATCAACAAAACCGTCTGAATTGATTAATTGTTTTGCATAAAAACAAAGAAAAAAAATACCCCGGGGCTGTTGCTTCCGGGGTAATTTTTTTTTATAAATCTTTCATTGAAAGTTCTATTCGTTTGCGGGCTACATCGAGCCCCACTATTTTCACCATCACATGTTGTTTGAGTTTTACATGGTCGGCGGGGTTTTTTACAAATTTGTTTGCCAAATTTGAAATATGCACCAACCCTTCGGTTTTTACACCTATGTCTACAAATGCACCAAATTTGGTTACATTGGTTACTATGCCCGGCACCACCATACCTAGTTGTAAATCGTCTAAAGTGCTTATGCTTTCGTCGAAATGAAAAGCTTCAGCTTTTTGACGTGGATCTCGTCCGGGTTTTTTCAACTCGGATATGATGTCAATTATTGTTGGCAATCCGGCCTGCTCATCTACAAATAGTTCGGGGTTTATCTTGCTTATCAGTTCGTTGTTTTCTACCAATTCATTGAGCTTGCAGCCTATCGATTTTGCCATACGTTCCACAATGCGGTACGATTCAGGGTGTACAGCGCTATTGTCAAGGGGGTTATTGCCTTCAGGTATGCGCAGGAATCCGGCGCACTGCTCAAAAGTTTTGGCACCCAGTCGCTTCACTTTTTTTAGTTCGTTTCTGGAACTGAATTTCCCGATTTCCTGCCTGTAAGTTATAATCTGGCGGGCTACTCCTTCGTTGAGACCAGAAACGTACGACAGCAAGTGTGGGCTGGCAGTATTCAGGTTTACCCCTACCAGGTTTACACAGCTTACTATCACCCTGTCGAGCGATTCTTTCAGGTGCTTTTGGTTTACATCATGTTGGTATTGTCCTACGCCAATCGATTTTGGATCTATCTTCACCAATTCGGCCAGCGGATCCATCACACGCCTGCCAATAGATATGGTGCCACGCTCTGTTACGTCCAACTCCGGAAATTCTTCGCGTGCAATTTCTGATGCCGAATATATAGATGCTCCACTCTCATCGGCCATGAATATTTCTATTCCCTGCGGCAAACGGCAATGCCTTACAAATTGTTCGGTTTCGCGGCTTGCGGTGCCATTGCCTATGGCTATTACTTTTATATCGTATTTTTGAATGAGCTGTAGCAAGATACGTTCCGACAACTCAGTGAGCATGCGGGGTGGATGTGGGTATAGCACTTCCGATTCCATGAAATCGCCTGTTTCGCTCAGGCACGCTACCTTGCACCCACTCTTGAAACCCGGGTCTATGGCCAATGTGGGCAAGTTTCCAACGGGTGATGCCAGCAAAAGCTGCCGCAGGTTTTCTGCAAACACTTCTATGGCTTCAGCATCGGCACGCTCTTTTGCTATTGAAAGTATTTCGTTTTCGAGCGAAGGTTTCAGCAAGCGTTTGTATGCGTCGGTACAAGCTAGTTTTACCTGGTCGGCAGCCTCGGTGCGTGCGCGCACATGTTGCCGTTCGGTAAGCAGTATACATTCTTCGTCGGGTGGGGCAGCGCCTACTTTTAGGAAACCTTCTTTTTCGCCCCTGAGCATGGCCAGCAAGCGGTGCGAAGGGCACTTTTTGAGAGGTTCGTTCCAATCGAAATAATCGGCAAATTTGGCGGCTTCTTCTTTCTTCGATTTTACCACTACACTGTGCAGGCGGGCATCGGTTTCAAATTTGTGGCGCAATACTGCTCTGGTTTTTACATCTTCATTTACCAGTTCAGCTATTATTTGCCTTGCCCCTTCAAGGGCGGACTCGGCAGTAGTACAATTGTCAGACAAATATTTCTCCGCTTCTTTGTGAACCTCAAAAGTTTGCTGCATGAGCAATTTCAGAGCCAAAGGTTCTAACCCGTTTTCGCGGGCAATGGTAGCCAATGTGCGTTTTTTGGGTTTGTAGGGCAGGTATATATCTTCAAGCACGGCAAGGGTTTCTGCTTGTTCTATTTGTTTGCGAAGCTCAGGGGTGAGCATTCCTTGCCCTTCGATGCTGCTTAGCACGGAATCGCGACGTTGGTCTAATTCCAGCATTTTGGAGTGAGCTTGCACTATGGCTATTATCTGAACTTCGTCCAGCCCGCCAGTAAGTTCTTTTCGGTATCGGCTTATAAAAGGCACTGTAGCACCCTCCTGCACCAATTGCAACGTATTTTTCACTTGAATGGGTCTCAGATTCAAGGGGCGGGCAATTTTTTCAGTGTAGTCGGTCAGATTTGTCATTTTGTAGTTTTTTATATCATTATATTTTTCAGTTCAGTCGATATATTATTTCGGGCTTTGGTTTCCATATCAGTATCTGCAAAAATTGCAGATATGAAAAAAGTATCCCGCAGGAGCATTGATTCTAAAAAAGCTTTTCTACCCATTTTGAATAAATGATCGGGAATATGAATATATTCTTTCCTTATTTTTTGAATATACTCTTGATATTTGTCTGGTTCGGCAGCCAAAATACTGAGGTCAATGTCTATAAATGCAGATTCTAAAGCCGAAAATCCTGATGAATCTGAGGAATGACGTGTTGCGAGGATTATTTTTTTTATTGCATCTATATCGGCTTCAGGTAGATGTAGAAGTTTCAGCACCGATTCAGCCATATTTGCGCTGACTTCCTCATTGTCTTTGTTTTCAGGAATATAAATATAATCATGAAAAAAGGCTGCCAACACGTAAATGGCCTTTTGTTGGGCATTGTCGATATTTTCATCTATCTTGATGAGCATATCTGCCAAATGTTCAAGATTGTGGTAGTACCTGTCATCAGCATTCCATGCATCTAATATTTTTACAAGATATTGGTTTTGAATATCGGAGTTGTTATTCGGCAATTCAAAAAACTCAAGTGCACTAAACCAGTGATTTGAGAAAAAATACGGGGAAATGACAGGCACCATAACCTAAGCAAATAATTTGTGCTAAGGTATGAAAACCATTTCAAAAAAAGTACCTATGAGTATATTGATCTAGGTGGGCAAAACGAAGTGAATTGCTAAAAAAAAGTGATAACAAATACTAAAATATTGAATTATGCTATATATGACAGGCCTATGTTTTGGGTAATTGTGGAAAAAAAGTAAATTTGCATGTTTAAAATTGAAAATAATAAAGTTATATAACACATGATTAAGCGCTTACATCTATATATACTACGCTCTTACATGGGGCCGTTGGTTATGACATTTTTGATTGCATTGTTTGTATTACTTATGCAATTTTTGTGGAAATATATAGATGAACTAGTAGGCAAAGGGCTCGAATGGTCGGTTATAGGCGAGCTCATGGGATATGCCGCCACCAATCTGGTGCCTATGGCGCTCCCACTATCTATTCTTTTATCGTCGCTTATGCTTTTTGGCAACCTGGGTGAGCACTACGAGCTTACAGCTATGAAAGCATCGGGTATATCCCTGCAGCGTATCATGCAGCCTTTGGTTGTATTGGGTGTAGTAGTTAGTATAATGGCCTTTTTATTTTCGAATTATGTATTGCCCATTACTAATTTCAAAATGGGAGCACTTCTACACGATATCAGGCAGCAACGCCCGGAGTTGAATATTAAAGAAGGTATTTTCAACGATGATATAGAAGGGTATACCGTGCGTGTAGGTCATAAGCACCCTACTACCAAAATGCTTTACGATGTACAAATATATGATCATCGTCCACCAAACTATGGCAATTACAACGTAACCTTAGCAGATTCAGGCCAAATATTTGTTACATCCGACAAGCGATTTTTAATATTCAAGCTTTTTAATGGCAAAAGATATAACGAAATAAGAGACAAGCGAAATAAGGAAGAAAAATTTCCCCATAGGGTCGATAATTTTGAAAGTCAGCAGGTAATAATTGAAATGGCTGGATTTAAGTTCAATAGAACCGATGAATCGCTATTCAGACAAACTTACCAAATGATGAGTATAGACCAGTTGGTATTTACAGAGGATTCTCTCGAACGGATGTTAGATAAAGAATTTTTACTTTTTGCAAATACCCTTTCTACCCTCAACATGTTTAAAAATGCCCGCCGCTTGGATGTGAAGGATACTACAGCATATGCAAACGATACTACAGCAAGCCCGGCTACATGGATAGAACGCACCAGATATGCCATTACCCGAAAAACTTATATGCCGGAGGGGCAGCCCGAAGCTCTGAAAATGGTGAACAATTACGATAGTTTATTCAATATTTCATCGGTAGACGGACAGTTGCGAATCACGGAGTGGGGGTCCAATTTTGCGAAAGCTACTCAGAATTATATTTCTGATATGAATAATAAGTTTGAGCGCGACGATAAAACCATTCGGAAATACAAAATTGCCTGGCACCAGAAATTTACACTTTCCATAGCTTGTCTCATCTTCTTTTTTATTGGTGCCCCGCTTGGTGCTATCATCAGAAAAGGAGGATTTGGCTTACCCGTGGTGATATCTGTGTTGTTGTTCATATTCTACTACATTATTTCCCTTACCGGACTCAAATTTGCCCGCGAAGCCATGTTGTCAGCCTTTGAAGGAATGTGGCTTTCGTCGCTGGTATTGTTGCCATTGGGTATATTCCTCACATACAAGGCTACTACAGATTCTGCTTTGTTCAATGTAGACTCATATCTGGAAAAAATAAAAACACTCGTAAAGGCAAAGAATAAATAAAGTAAATTTGCCCCGTCACTTGTGAAAATTTTACAGATTACAAAAAAGGCCACTTGGCCGGCAAACGATGGTGAGATATTGGCCATACGTGCCGTACGGGAGCTCATGTTGCAATGTGGCTTTGAGGTGCACACCCTGGCGCTTGGCATAAATGGATACATAGCGCCCCTATCTGGTGCCCATCAAACCTACGAGCACGAGCGTGTGGTGCAACATTCACTTAAAATCAATCCGTTCGGTTTGGTTTCCAACTATTTGTTCTCGCGGGAGCCTTATGTATTTTCTAGGTTTCATAGCCACGCTTTTGAAAAAGAAATATCGAAGGAGATCGAAACATTTGCACCCGACATTATTTGGCTCGAAAGTGTCTTTTTGATGCACTATATTCCCATTCTCAGGCAATGGACTCATGCGGCAATAGTATTGCGTACCCACAATCTGGAACATGAAATTTGGGAAAACAAAGCAAGCCAACACAAATATATTTCGAATAAAATATATTTTAAAAGCATGGCCAGGCGGTTGCGCCGCCTGGAAAGTAAAATGTGTTCACAAGCCGATGCATATGCTTGTATAGCAGCCGGCGAAGCTCAATTTATACAAAAGTTGAAACCCAATGCCTCTATATTGCAACTTCCTATGGCATTGTGCTTTGCCGAACAAACAAAATGGATAAAAAGTATAGAGAATAATAGTTTGTACTACATTGGTTCTTTAGACTGGCAGCCCAACACTGAGGCACTCATGTGGTTTGTAGTCGATGTTTTGCCACTAATAAAAAGAAGGGTACCCACAGTCACATTTCATGTAGCTGGTAAAAATGCTGATAAAGCTTTTGAGAGATTCCTGCTCAGGCATCATGTTGTATTTCATGGTGAGGTAGCCAATGCCGAAGATTTTTTGAGTAAGTACCACATCTCAGTAGTTCCGCTAAAGGCTGGCAGTGGTTTGCGCATAAAAATACTTGAAGCCATGAAAAATCATAAACCTGTAGTGGCTACTGACAAAGCCATTCAGGGTTTACCTGCAATTTCGGGTACACATTTTATGGCAGCCAATACAGCTTCCGAATTTGCTGATGCTGTAGTGCAACTTATTCATAATGAAGAATATGCTCGAAGTATTGCGAACAATGCATACAATTTTGCACTTCAAAATTTTTCAAGTAAGATATTGGCAGGGCAACTTCATGATTTTCTGATACATTTAGCAACACCTAAGAAATGAATGCAATGGTGTATATTGTATTTGCCGTGGCTATGAGCTTGTTGCTTTACCACTATATACTTTACCCCATACTTATCTGGATTTTGGCCCGTACAGAAAATACCATTTCTGTTACAACCAATGGTCCAGTACCTATCAGTTGCAGTGTACTTATTGCAGCCCACAATGAAGATTTGGTGATAGAAAAAAAAATAAAAAGCATTTTTCGGCACCTACCCAAAAATATGGAACTCGAAGTTTATATAGGTACCGATGCATGTACCGATAATACCGAAAGCATAGTAGAGCGCATGATTCTTGAGTATGCTGAAATCAGGCATATTTCGTTTGCACAACGGCAAGGAAAAGCCAATATCATAAATACGCTGGCAACTTTGGCTCAAGGGCAGGTGCTCATCATCACCGATGCAAATATTATTTTCGGCAAAAATGTGATAGAAGAATTACTAAAACCATTTCAAGATACCTCTGTAGGTCTTGTAGATACCAGATTGGTAAAAACTGGAATGAATCCTTACGGCATTTCTGTGCAAGAATCAGTATTTACAAAGTATGAAAATGTCATAAAACAAAATGAGGGTAGGTGGAAAGGGATGCTTATGGGGCCAAGTGGCGCATGCTATGCAGTATTAAAAACTCATTACATACCAGTACCTGCAAAGTTTATGGTAGATGATTTTTTCATTGGTATACAAGTGCTTTTGCAGGGTAAAAAAGCTGTAAGTGCACCTATGGCTTTGGTATACGAAGATTCGACCCACCGGCCTGAGATTGAGTTCCGACGCAAAGTACGCATAGCCACCGGCAATATGCAAAACCTATTCTATTTTGCCCGAAGCCTAAAAAGAATGTCATCTGCACTTCTGTTTACCTTTGTTTCGCATAAGGTGCTCAGGTGGATAGGTCCCATATTTATATTGACCCTTATCATAACCTCAATCATATCGGTTTGTAATGGACAATTGGCAATACTGCCTATATTAGTACTTGTAAGTGTAGTATTACCATTTTTCGATTATCTTTTAAGGTTAATTGGAATACATATTATATTTTTGCGGTCGATAAGCCATTTTTATGCCATGAATCTGGCATTGATGCTTGGCATAATTAAATATATAAAAGGTGTGCAAAATAATGTTTGGCAGCCCACAAAACGTAATTTATCATAAACAATAAATAAACTATGAATACCATTGAAGAAGCAATACAGGATATAAGAGCAGGAAAAATAGTAATAGTTGTAGATGATGAAGACAGAGAAAACGAAGGGGATTTCATAGTCTCAGCTGAACTAATAACCCCGGAAATAGTAAATTTTATGGCCACACATGGCCGTGGTCTTATATGCTGTGCCATACCCGAAGAACGTGCTGTAGAGCTAGACCTAGAGCTGATGGTAGGCAATACACGCAATACCGCATTGCACGATACACCGTTTACCGTATCGGTAGACCTTATAGGTAGTGGATGTAGTACTGGAATCTCAGCATTTGACAGGGCACAAACCATAAGTGCATTGGTTATGCCAAATACTAAATCTACAGATCTTGCTCGTCCGGGACACGTTTTTCCTTTGAAAGCTAAAAATAAGGGCGTATTGCGCAGGGCAGGTCATACTGAAGCTGCTGTAGACCTTACCCGCTTAGCAGGCCTTAAACCAGGAGGCGCTTTGGTAGAAATAATGAACGAAGATGGTACAATGGCACGTTTACCAGAACTTATAAAAGTGGCAGAGCGTTTTGGTCTCAAAATAGTTTCTATTGAAGATCTTATTAAATACAGAATTGAAAAGGAAAGTTTGATAGAAAGAGGCGTAAGGGTAAAACTGCCTACGGCTTACGGAAAATTTGATTTAATACCTTACAAACAAAAATCGAATGGACTGGAGCACGTTGCCCTCATAAAAGGTTCTTGGCAAGAGCATGAAGCCATATTGGTACGTGTACATTCTTCCTGCGTTACAGGTGATATTTTTCATAGCCTGCGTTGCGATTGCGGCGAGCAGCTAGAACTATCGATGAAAATGATTGAAGAAGCGGGTAGAGGAGTAATTGTTTATATGAATCAAGAAGGGCGTGGTATAGGATTGTTCAACAAAATACGTGCATATAAACTTCAGGAAGAAGGCAGAGATACCATTGAAGCCAACATTGAATTGGGGTTTGAAGATGATGAGCGCGACTATGGATTAGGAGCTCAAATTTTGAGAAGTTTAGGAGTTCGCAAAATGAAACTTATGACCAATAACCCAGTTAAAAGAGTTGGTTTAGAAGGTTTTGGTCTTGAAATTACCGAGGTTATTCCTATAGAAGTGCAGCCAAATGAGCACAATATGCTCTATCTGAAAACCAAACGCGATAAAATGGGACATTTTCTGGAGTTATATGAATATGAAAATATGGAAGTACAGCCTTTCAATGTAAAAAAAATCTAGGCATAGCATATTTGGTTTTGCCTAAAAGATAACAAACAGTTTAGGAGTTAAAGATACCGACGGCTGCAAATCCCAAAGTTTTGCAATAAGTATAGGGTCAAAAATTCTTAAGCTGTTTTTCTTTTTATTTCAGGCTATTACAATCTAAATATACTTGGAATGAATATGCTTCCTGCAAATTAAATTTTTACATTGCATTGATAACCATAAAAATGGTTTTTGAAATATATATTCCTAAACTAAATTCTCATTCAGTTGAGTTTAATTCTTTCAAAAACCATTTTTAAAATAATATCTTAAATTAAAATTTTAAATCTAACGAGTCATGTAGTAGGATTTCAATTCACCATTTCCTTTTTTCAACCAGTGTTTTAAACCAAATTGTACACCATCACCTGATTTTAGTGGCATTGAAAATATTTCATCCGTCCTTATCAATAAATCTAACACATGGTCAATTAGTCCTTTGGTTTCAATTTCAGAGTTGTTTTGAATTATTTTTTTGTTCTGAATAATATAATCATAAAACTCGTTCTTTATAACCAATTGGTTTTTAACCGGACTATGGTTGATATAGTGTAAAATTTCGTTTTTAATATCGAGCGCTAAAGGTTGGTTGTTGATAAAATTATTGGCTTCGTTTTTCTTCTTATCTTTTTCCAACGATTCATAAGGATTATACTTCACTAGTATAATTCCATCTTCAGTAACCCATCTGTACAGACCAATATGCAAAGAATCATTAAGCACTGTTTTTATGAGCACCTTTGCTTTTATCAGAGAATCAACTGTTTTGTTGAGTTTGTCTGCTATTAGGTCTGGTGTTAGCCCCATCTTTATATATATTTCCTGAGCTGCTTTAAAAAGTTCTGCTGAGTCCACAAACTTATTTCTGCGCGAGATATTACTTTTTATGAATTTACGAAAATTCAATTTACTGAAATCTACCTGAGACTCATTAATGGTCTCAGTATTAGACTTTTTTCCTTTTGGCCGTCCCCTCCTCTTGACTTCTTTAATTTCACCATCGGTTTCTTTCGATGCGCTTTCTTTTGCCAATAATTCTAATTCTTTCTCCTTTTTAGATTTTCTACCCCTCTTTTTCTTTATTGCAACTTTTGCAGGTTCCTCTTGTTTATTTTCAACTGCAACTGGTTTTAACTGAGCGGGTGTATTCTCTTTCAGGACTTCGGTAACTTTGGTTACTTTTTCAGGTATTTCATTATACCTGTTTTGTTTTGGTTCCTCGTCGAATGTACTTAGAATTTCCTCGAGTTGTTTTAATCTTGTAATTGTATTTTCGAATTCATCACGATAGAGCTTTCGCAAACGTGTGTATTCGTAGTCGGGTAGTTGAAGCGATTTTTTCATTTTTATATTTATTGGCAGTTATTCTTAAAACTGTATCCAAAATTAATACAATATATTTTAATTCAAAAATTAAAAATTAAAAATTATTTATTCAATTAAATGTTTTTAACACTATTAACCAAGGTTTTTAGTGATTCCATTCATTTATGAAATTGATATACAGTATTATAATTGAAATATCTACAGATTCTTTACGCTAAAAATTTATCTTGTTGGTTTTTTATGCTTCAGTTTTCGGTGCATAAATTATCAGGAATGCTGAATGTTTGGCTTCGAATTTCGTTTAATGGGGTTTGCGTTGTATTGGTTTTGTGCGGGGAATGGGCATTTTGGAATCGTTGGTTTTGGGCCATAAACCTAATTTTACTGGTGTGCATGCAAACATAATCCCTACCTATAAAGTACTGTCAATTGCCAGAACAACAGTCAATAGCAATCCTTTTTGCAGATTGAACTACTTTAGTTTTTTTATATGCATAATTTCTGCAGACATTTGGAATTGTACATTTGAATTATGGTGCAATAGTGGTCTGTATTGTATTCAGCAGATTATTCTTTTTAAGAGGTTTGTATATGTATTTTAGAAAATCAGATTCACTAAAAATTTCAAAATGTTCGTCGAATGAATTAATTATCAAGAAAATAGGAATATTGGGATAGAAATATTGAAAATTCCGAATTTCAATTTCCGAATCAAAGGAAGTAGTGTCGAACAAGGCACCGGAAATTTTTACTGGCAATTGTTCCGGAATTCGAGAGTTTTTTGGGTCTATTGTGAAAGTATTGATAGATAGTGTATTGAGATGAAATTTACAATAATTTGAACTATTCAGATCAGATGAGATGATAAGCATTTTGCGGGCGCCTGCATTTGCGCTGTTCATTTGCACCATTTGATTTTGTATATACGCTGAAATTGGTTGAGTTTGGGTATTGAAATAAAAAACGCTTCCTTTGTTTTTTACCGAGTCTACCCAAATAGAACCATTTAGCATTTCAAGTATCTTTTTAGTAAGGGTTAGCCCCAGTCCGGCGCCCCGGTATAATTTTTCTTTTGAATCTGCAAATTTTGAAAAGCTTTCAAAAATGGCCTGATGCTTGTCGGACGGAATGCCTATACCTGTGTCTCTCACAAAGAAGGTTACATTTTTATTATCGCAGGTATACCCAAATTCTATGATTCCTTTTTCGGTATATTTTATAGCGTTCTCGAGCAGATATTTGAAAATCTGTCGTATACGTTGCGCATCCGAAAGTATGTGTATGCTTTCGTCAGTAATGTCTATATGTGGCTTGAATTCTATTTTTTTGGTGGAATCAGCTTCTATTTTATTCTTGTAGGTAATATATATTTCATTGATTACCTTATTTATGTAGCATTTGGATATTTTTATATTCGTTTTTCCACTTTCTATTTCAGAAATATCTATGAGATCGTCTATAAGTCTGAGTAGACTTTGAGCGCTATTGTTGAGGTAATTAGAGAATTCTTGCCTTTTTGCAGTATTGAGATCTGGTTGCGAAACCAATCCTGCAAAGCCGATTATTGAATTCATAGGCGTACGTATTTCATGCGAGATATTGGCGAGAAATGCCATTTTGAGTTTCTCAGATTCCTCGGCTTTCTCTTTTGCCTTAATAAGTTCTATAGTACGCTGTTTTACAAGATCTTCTAAGTGATTTTTATGCATTTCGAGTTCAAGGTCGGCTTTATATTTTTCTCTGGCCATTTCCAAAGTTATCTGCAATTGTTGTTCGTTGTATGGTTTGAGTATATAGCCGAGTGGCCTTGTTTTTTTAGCTTTTTCAATTATGTCGTGGCTTGTACTGCCTGTGAGGTATATTACAGGCATGTTGAATAACTGGTTTATGCGTTCGGCTGTATCAATACCCGACATGTTGCCTGCCAGCATGATATCCATAAGTATTATATCTGGCTTGCTCTTTTGTATAGCTTCTATTGCTTTTTCTCCCGAATCGTAAATGCCAATAATCTCATAGCCAAATTTTTCGAGTTTCAGATTTAAATCGAGTGCTATGATTTTGGTATCTTCGACTATTATTATTTTATCCTTTTTCATAATTTTATTTGGTTGACGACAAATAGCTTAAAGTCTAATTCAGATATTTATTCAGCACATCGAGCAACTGGGATTGCCTGATGGGTTTGGTAATATAGTCCAGACAACCTGCTTCGGCAGCATCATCCTTTTCCGAATTCATCGCATTGGCTGTTTGGGCTATCACAGGTATGTACGGGAATAGCTTTACTATGAGCCTTGTTGCTTCAAACCCATTCATGATGGGCATTTGCATATCCATAAGTATGAGATCTATGTTCTGGTTTTCCTCGTCTTGTTTCTTACATAAATCAATAGCTTCTTGGCCATTTTGTGCCCAGATGATATTTACTTTGGATTTCTGCAGGTATTTTTTCAAAATGGTATAATTGAGTCTATCATCTTCAACTATGAGAATAAGTTTGCCTGGCCATGAGCTACGCATCTCAGTGTTTACTTTGGGTTTCAGTTCGGATTTCTCTTCATTGAGCTCTTTTATAGGGGTGTATGGCAGGGTGAAATAAAAAATTGCTCCTTTCCCCAGTACAGAGTCTACCCATATTCTACCACCCAATAGTTCTACTAGTTTTTGGGTTATATTCAGTCCAAGTCCTGTTCCTTTAGTATTTCGGGCTATGTCTTTATCTATTTGACCAAAGCGCTCAAAAATTACTTGAAACTTATCTTCAGCAATTCCAATTCCGGTATCTTTTACAAAAAACTCAAGCTCATCTGAATGTTCGAGGTATTTGTATCCGAATTCAATATAACCTGCATCAGTAAATTTGATAGCGTTTCCGAGCAGATTAGATACGATTTGGCGGAAACGGTTGCTATCTGTATTTATCACCATCCATCTGTCATCGAGGCTTTTCAGGAGCCTTAGTTCAACCAAGTTTACATTTTTACGTTTCATGATATCGCTAAATGACAGTAGCAATTCATCAAGCACTTTGTTGATTTGCGTTTTGGTTTTCCTGATTTTTATCTGTCCGGCTTCAATTTTGGCGGTATCTATGATGTCGTCTATCAGGTTAAGCAAATTGTTGCCACTGTTGTTGATGTATTGTATGTACAATTCTTGTTGCTCGTGTGTGAGCTCATGATTGTTGAGCAATTCGGCAAATCCTATAATAGCATTCATTGGGGTGCGAATTTCATGGCTCATGTTGGCCAGAAACGCGGATTTAAGTTTGTCCGATTGTTCTGCTTTAAGTCGGGCTTTGTCAAGTTCTTGCTCGTATTCAAATCTTTCGGTAATGTCGCGGCTTATACACACAAGCCCTATAACATCGCCTTTATCGTTGATAATGGGCGATTTGGATGTTTGAAATAATATTTTCTTTTTATCGGGTACATCGTACCAATATTCACCAGTCCATATATGCCTGCTTTTCATGAGTTCTGCTTCTATTATCTCAGCTTCCTCTGCTTCCTGTGTCGAAAATATGTCGTAATCAGTAAGTCCAATGAGCGAACCTTCCAGATGGCTGTATAGTGATATAAATGCAGGATTGTAGCCCATATATTTGCCGTTCAGGTCTTTGTAGTATACCACAAACGGAATTGAATTGATGAGGCTGTTCAGAATGGCTTTCTCTTGTTGAAGCGAGTGCTCGAAATTATATCTTTCGGTGATATCTATTCCTACTATCCATTCCCACCACCCGGGTATAGGTGCAGATTTTGAAACATTAGACCATGAAATTACTCTTTGAGTCTGGTCTTTGCAGGTAATTTTGGTTATTTCGTTTCTGAAATCTTTTTTATGCAAAATGCCGGTAGTGAGTAGTATTCTGTCCGATTCGTTTGGATACAAGAGGCTCAGCGCATTTTTGTTGTGAACCATTTCTTGTGCTGTATATCCCGAAACCTTTTCGCATTCTTCGTTCCAGAAAATAAAGTTGCCTTCTTCGTCTATAGCATTCATGATAACGGGCAGTTTGTGCACTATCATTTTTAGTCGGTTTGCACTTTCTTTCAACTCGCTATTTACCCTTTGCAGTTCTATTTGGGTGGCATTTATTTCGGCATTTCTATTGGCTAGCAGCACATTGGCATGCTTATTTCTACGATCTTTTTTTATGAGTAATAGCGCAAGTATTGTAAGCATCACAAGCGCTATGCCCGAAAACATAAGTAGCCACAACTGCCTCTTATTCAGTTCCCTTATGAGTTTGTTGCTTTCGTTAAGTATATTTATTTGGGTTTGCTTTTTGTCGGCATCATATTTTATTTGCAATTCGGCTATTTTATTGGTCATCTTTTCGTTGCCAAGCAATTCTTTTATTTTTACGTATTGGTTGTAGTAGTTCAACGATTCTTCAAATCTTCCCGATTTTTTGTAGAGATCCATGAAGTAATAATAGTTTAGCAGTTGCAACTCTTTCAGTTTAGAACTTTCTGAAATCTGCTCGGCTTTCTTAAGAAAAACCTCAGCTTCGTGGTACCTGCCTCGCAAGGTGTTAAGTTTTCCCAAATTATTGAACGTATAGGTTTGGGCGTATTTGTAGTTTATAAGCTGAGCTTCTTTGAGTGCTATATTGAAATAATCATCGGCACTGTCGAGTTTGCCTGTGTTCATATATATTTCACCTATATTATCAGCACTTATGGCAATGCCTGCCCTATGTTTTATTTTGCGAGAAATAAGATATGATTCTTTGTGCATACGCAGGGCAGTTACATTGTCGCGTAGCGCTTCATATACTTCCGCTTTGTTATTTATGATTCCTGTATAAAGTTTCAGATCATTATTTTTATTGAGCAGTGATAAAGCTTGGTTGTAATAGCTTAGTGAACGGTTGTAATTCTCGAGTGAATAGAAAATATTTCCCAAATGATTACAGGTAATGGCCTGACCTAATTTGTTTTGCTGAGCTTCAAAGAAAGTTAAAGCCATCATATGCATTTCATTGGCTTTGTCCAACTCACCCAAATACCAATGTAGTTTTCCAAGAATATTGTATAAATAGCCTATAGTATCAGAGTTGTTGAATTTCTCGTAATAATTGAGAGATGAATATGCGAATTGGTATGAATCGTGGAACATGGTTTTTTCCATAAAAACCTCAGCAATTTCATATTTTAATCTGTAATACAAATTAGGGCTATTTACAGAATCAGTATACTTGAGAGCAGCTGAAAGATACTCATATGAATTATTGTAATCAAAATGCAGATTTGAAATCTTGGCTAAAATACTATACGAACTCACTACGAGTGCATTTTCTCTTAAGTTTTTGGCTTTTTCAAGTGCTAAAGTTGCATATTTACGTGCCGTTACGGAATCGGTGTTCAGATACAATTCCGATAACAATAATTGAGTATGTATGCGTTTAGGATACTGCTGCATGGGTTCAACTTTCAGCAAGCTATCTGTCATTTCAGTTTTATTCTGGGCATAAGCTTTTTGAAGAGAAATGACACTTAGTACATTTAAAACCAAAATTATTTTGATGAAAAATATTTTACCGAATTTCAAATTTATTAAGCTCACCATGCGTAATTTCGGACAATGAAATGTTTTAGATTGTACTGCTAAAATTAGTAATTAATTAGCAAATAATGAAATTATTTTATTTGTATGCCAATGTTTAAAAAAAATGAACCATGGTGCTAATTCGTCCGAATTCAATTAATTTAGAACCCGGTATAAACCATGATTAAAAAAAGCGTAAAGGTTTAATATAGGCTGCATTGTAAAAACTACGAATGGAAGGAAGCAACAAATACAGATCGGTTTTGAAACAATACTGGGGTTACGATGCATTTCGTCCGTTGCAGGAAGAAATAATTGAAAGCATAGGCACCCATTCACGCGATACACTTGGATTACTGCCCACCGGAGGCGGAAAATCCATATTGTTTCAGGTTCCTGCTATGTCTGCCGAAGGGGTTTGTCTGGTGATAACACCTCTTATATCGCTCATGAAGGATCAGGTAGATAACCTGAAAGCGAGGGGAATACGAGCTGCAGCTATATTTTCGGGAATGTCGCGAAACGAGATCGAAACCATGCTCAACAATTGTCAGTTTGGCGCTTACAAGTTTTTGTATGTTTCACCAGAGCGTCTTTCTACCTCACTTTTTATGGAAAAACTTCCTCAATTGCATATTTCATTTATTGCTGTAGATGAGGCGCATTGCATATCACAATGGGGGTACGATTTTCGCCCCTCATACCTCAAAATAGCTGAACTCAGACAACATTTGCCAAAAGTACCCATATTGGCGCTCACAGCTACTGCTACAGCCACCGTGGTTGGCGATATACAGAAACGCCTCGCATTCAAGGAAGAAAATGTTTTCAGGAAAAGTTTTTCGCGCAAAAACCTCACGTACCTGGTGCGCTATACCGAGGATAAACTCAACTATCTGCTGCGCATACTCAACAATACAAAAGGCAGTGGAGTAGTATATGTGCGGCTGAGAAATAAGACTAAAGAGGTAGCCGAATTTTTGAACCAAAATCGCATTTCAGCCGATTATTATCACGCCGGACTCAAACCCGAAGACAAAGACAGGAAGCAGAAAGATTGGAAAGACGGGCGCACCCGGGTAATAGTAGCCACAAATGCTTTTGGTATGGGTATAGATAAACCTGATGTAAGATTTGTGGTACACCTCGATTTGCCCGATAGTCCGGAGGCATATTTTCAGGAAGCCGGACGCGCAGGAAGGGATGAAAAAACTGCTTTTGCCGTACTGCTTTTTGCCGAATCTGACCGACGAAAGGCTATGAACCGCCTCGACAGCAGTTTTCCACCCATTGCCGATATTAAAAGCATTTACGCAGCGCTGGGCAATTATTTTCAGTTGCCTATAGGTTCTGGCCTCGAGCAAAGCTTCAATTTTGATATGTTCGATTTTGCACAACGCTACAAAATGCCGGTGAATATAGTACATGCTGCTTTGTCGCAGCTTCAGAACGATGGCTATCTGGCGCTTAACGACGATTTTTACATGCCATCCGTCATCAAATTTGTGATGGACAGAGAAGAATTATATAAAGTGCAAGTAGCCAATGCCCAGATAGATGTATTCATAAAACTGATTATGCGCATGTATACAGGTTTGTTTACAGATTTCACCCCTATAGACGAACGCTACATAGCACGCCAAGCCAAAACTGAGCCCAAAGTAATATACGAGTACCTCAAAACCATTAATAAGTTACATATAGTACAATACATACCACGGCGTACCTCACCTCAAATCAGTTTTCTGACCGAAAGGCTCGATAATGATAATCTGCGCATAAATGCCCGCGAATACCGGGAACGTAAAGAAAGATATACCAGCCGCATGGCTGCTATGCTTGGTTATGCCATGAGCCGCCACAAATGCCGCAGCAGGCTGCTGCTTGAGTATTTTGGTGAAAACAATGGCGAAGACTGTGGCATATGCGATGTGTGCCGCGCCGATTCCAAAGATAAACCAGAAGATTCGGTGATTATAAATTATAAAAGTATGATATTAAGCACATTGAGTACTGAAAAAATTACAATTGATGATATGGCTACAAAGCACAAACTGGACATTGTGTTGCTCAGTAGGGTGGTCATGCAAATGCTGGAAGAAGGAGAAATAATGTATACCCCTGATTTGGCTCTATCTCTGAAGAAATAATTGCTCAAACATTTCTAATTATATTCCGAAACCTATTTTTCGTGCATCATTTTTAGCTACTTTTGCCCTATGCTTAATTGTATATGATAAATTATTTACAGGTAGAACAAGTTTCAAAGAGTTTTGGTGAAAATACACTATTCGAAAATATTTCATTTTCAGTAGGAAAAGATCAGAAAATAGCCCTCATTGCTAAAAATGGGATGGGCAAAACCACGCTCATTCGCATGATTATGGGTCAGGAATCAATTGATCTGGGCAAAGTCACTTTCCGAAACGATATCAAGATTGGCTATTTGCCACAGGACCCCGATTTTACACTCGGGCATACCATTCTAGAAGAACTTTTCAGAAACTCGGTGCAACTGCGTAAGGCATATGAGGCTTTTGACAAAGCCATACATGTGGCCGACCATACGCTCGACGAGGCTGTGCACCAAATGGAAGTACTTGGCGGATGGGATTTTGAAACCCGTGTAAGCCAAATTCTCAGCAAACTCAATATCGCCGATATTCACCAGCGTATAGAGCACCTTTCCGGAGGACAAAAAAAGAGGGTAGCACTGGCCCAGGCACTCATAGAGCAGCCCGATTTGCTGATTCTCGATGAACCTACCAACCACCTCGACTTGGTGATGATAGAATGGCTCGAAGAGTTTCTTACCCGAAAGCAGTTTACCTTGCTCATGGTAACGCATGACCGCTATTTCCTAGACCATGTGTGTACCGATATCATAGAACTTGAGAAAAAAACAGCGCAATGGTACAGAGGCAATTATGCATACTACCTCGAAAAACGCCAGGACAGGCTCGACAATCAGATAATGAATGTAGAACGTGCCCGGAACCTGCTCAAAACCGAGCAAGATTGGATGAGCCGCATGCCACAGGCACGCGCCACCAAGGCCAAATCGCGCATTGATGCGTATTACAAGCTCAAAGAACGGGCTTCAGAATCTTTTTCCGAAAAACAAGTTCAGTTCGATATAAAAACCCGCAGATTGGGCAACAAAGTGCTGGTTATAAACGGCATGAGTAAATCTATAGCTGGTAAGAACCTCATAAGCAACTTTAGTTACACTTTCGCTCGTGGCGAACGTATCGGCATTATAGGTCCGAATGGAGTGGGCAAATCTACTTTTCTGAACGTGATAACGGGCGGCATGCAGCCCGATAGTGGCACCATAGAACATGGCGAAACCGTGGTCTCCGGATATTATAGGCAAGAAGGCATGCAATTTAAACCCGGACAAAGGGTTATAGATGTGGTGTCTGACATTGCTGAAGTGGTAACATTGGGCAGTGGCAGGGTAATGTCGGTGAGTCAGTTTCTCGAGCATTTTTTGTTCAATGCAGTCATGCAGTACTCCTATGTAGAAAAACTAAGTGGAGGCGAGCGCCGCAGGCTATACCTGATGACCATACTCATGCGAAACCCTAACCTGCTTATACTCGATGAGCCAACCAACGATTTGGATATCATGACACTGAATGTTCTCGAAGATTACCTCATACAGTTTGCAGGCTCTGTAGTGATTGTTTCGCACGATAGGTTTTTTATGGATAAAGTAGTAGACCAGCTGTTTGTATTTGAAGGTGAAGGAAACATAAGTACTTTCCCTGGAAACTATGCCGACTACCGCGATGCCGAAGACTTCCGTATAAAAATGGAAAAGGAAAAGGCAAAACCCGTAGAGATAAAAAGGTCTTTTCAGACCCCAAATTCAGATACTTCGAAAAAGAAACTCAGTTACAAAGAACAGAAGGAACTGGAACAATTGGAGGCCGAGATTGAGAATTTCACCCAAGAAAAAACTAATTTAGAGGATTTACTAAACTCGGGTACGCTGAAAGCAGACGAACTGATGGAAAAATCGAAACGGATAGCCCAACTTATTGAGATAATTGACGAGAAAGAATTCAGGTGGCTTGAACTTAATGACAGATAATAATTTAATACAAAATAACAATGGCAAAAAAATCTATTGACCCAATTGGCAAACTGATGGGATTGCGCTACAAATCGCACCCATGGCATGGTATAGACGTAGGTGCACACGCCCCGGATATACTCACGGTTTTCGTTGAAATGGTTCCCACCGATACTGTGAAATATGAAATAGACAAACACAGCGGTTTTCTTACCATAGACCGTCCGCAGAAGTATAGTAGCATTTTGCCTGCTATGTATGGATTTATACCCCAAACCTATTGTGGCGACGAAGTTGCAAAGCTAAGCCGCGCAGCCCTTGAGCGCCCCAATATAGTAGGCGATGGCGACCCACTCGATATTTGTATTCTCACCGAAAAGGAAATTACGCACGGCGATTTGCTGGTGCAGGCACGCCCTATTGGTGGTTTCCGCATGATAGATGGCGCTGAGGCCGACGACAAAATCATAGCAGTATTGGTTGGAGATGCCGTATATGGCAATTTTCATGATGTGGCAGATGTGCCTATGGCTGTGATTGAGCGTTTGCGCCACTATTTCTTGACTTACAAAGATATGCCCGGTGAGCGTAAAGGTTGCGAAATTACACATTTGTATTCGCCCAATGAGGCACGCGACGTGATAACCCATGCCATGAACGACTACCAAAGATATATAGAAAGAACACTTTTTGAATCGTAAACAGTTCATTGGCTTTCATGCCACCTGTTTGCAAAAAAAACACCCCGTATGCCGCAATCATACCGGGGTGTTTTGTTAAGTGATGCTCTTGCTGCATCAAAAGTCTACCGTCGTTCCGAACGAGGTGCTCACCACAATCCACCTTTTCGGAGTCAGGTATTTTCTTCGATTATTTTTTGCTCAATAGATCTGCTGTTTTTATAAGCCCAAGGTATTCTTGTTTGTAGCCCATTTCGTCGGCAGTTATTGCACCTTTTGCCAGGTTTGTAGCCATTTCGAAAGTAGAGGTACCCTTAAATTTTGAGTCGCGCAGCAGCATTCCAAATGTAGCTACCGAGGCAGAAAATCTGAAATTGTTGGAACAATCGGCCAGTTTCTGTGTTTTGTTTTTTACAGCAACTTCTATAGGAATACTCACTTCAGAGTCGAGCGGTTTGTATCTGAATTTCAGGGTCATTATTTCATCAGAACCAGTTGAGTAGCTATTAGTGCCCTGATTTTGGTATTTCAGATTGTCGTAAGTTTTTACTTCCTGGCTTGAGCCCACAGGTATTATTTCGTACAAAGCAGTTACTGTATGTCCTGCACCAAGCTCACCGGCGTCTTTTGTATCGTCGTTGAAATCTTCGGCGGCCATTACTCGGTTTTCATAGCCAATCAGGCGGTAACCTTTCACAAAGGCAGGATTGAATTCAATTTGTATTTTCACATCTTTGGCTATGGTAAACATATTGGCGCGCATTTCTTTCACAAATACTTTTTCGGCTTCTTTTATATTGTCTATGTAAAAATAGTTTCCGTTGCCCGAGTTGCTTATTTGTTCCATGCGGCCATCTTTGTAGTTGCCCATACCAAAACCAAGAATGGTAAGGTAAATATCACTTTTACGTTTTTCATTGATCATATCTACCAGCTCGCCTGTAGACGAAGTACCTACGTTGAAATCGCCATCGGTGGCCAATATCACGCGGTTGTTTCCGCCTTTTATGTAGTTCTTTACAGCTACTTCGTATGCCAGCTGTATGCCTTGGCCACCGGCAGTAGAGCCACCGGCCATGATGTTGTCCAGTGCTTCTATTATTTTATCTTTTGAAGATGCCTGTGTGGAAGGTAGCACCAGGCCGGCAGCACCAGCATAGGCAACTATCGCTACACGGTCGCGGTCGTTCAGATTGTCGAGCAGCATGCGCAGCGATTTTTTGAGCAATGGTAGTTTATTATTGTCTTCCATTGAGCCCGATGCATCTATCAGAAACACCAGATTGCAAGGTTTCAAGGTATTATAATCCAGTTTTTTGCCTTGTATACCTATGTGTATCAGTTTATTTTCTTTATTCCATGGGCATTCGCCTATTTCGGTAATAAACGAGAATGGATGTTCTCCGGTAGCATCTGGATATTCATAATCGAAATAATTTATCATTTCTTCAATACGTACAGCATTGGCAGGAGGTAACTGACTATCGGTTAAGTACCTGCGAACATTTGAATATGAAGCATTGTCTACATCAATAGAAAAAGTAGAAAGTGGATTTTGCTTAGCATCCTTAAATTCATTTTCCACTATTTTGTCGTATTCTTCGGTATTGAAATTGGTAGAAGTTTCATCGTCGGATATTATACCGGGTTCTGCTTCTATTACCATACCACTGGCTTCATCTTTCGACATCTCGCTTACGGGGCTATTTATTTCTTGTTTTGCATTTTTATCAGAGAGGCCCGTGTTATTCATATTTCCGCAAGCAAATAGACTCGCAAATAGAATAAAACTGAAAAAATAGGAGATTGGTTTTTTAGTTTTCATAACGGGTTGTTTTTTAAGTTTGTTTTATATTGAGATGTACAAAAACAAAAATTCCACATACTTTTCGAAAAAAATATGTGGAATTTATTTAAAAAAAATCCGACTACTCGTCAAAAGCCTCGTAAGCAGGATATTGCATGTTAAGTTTTTTGAGTCTTTCTACTATGGTTTGTGCAACTATAAACTCTTTGTACCATTTTTGGTCGGCAGGCACAAGGTACCAAGGTACAGGATCGCTGCATTTGTCAATGGCATCTTGGTATGCAAGTCTGTACTCAGGCCATTTTTTGGCGGTATGCAAATCGTGGATATTGAATTTCCAATTTTTTTCTCTTTCTTCCAGTCTTTCCATGAAACGTTCTTGCTGTTCTTCTTCCGAGATATGGAGGTAGAATTTAAGTACGAGTGTGCCTGAATCTTGCAGCAATTGCTCGAACGCATTGATTGCCTCGAATCGTTTGAAAGCTGTTTCATCATCAATCATATCTTCCACACGGGTTACAAGCACATCTTCGTAGTGGGAGCGGTTAAATACATATATCATACCTTTGGGGGGCGTGTTTTGGTGGATGCGCCACAAGAAATCGTGCGAGAGTTCTTCTTCGGTAGGTCTTTTGAAAGGTACAACCCTTATACCCTGTGGGTTTACTTCGCTGAATACCGTTCTGATTGTGCCATCTTTACCACTGGCATCCATACCCTGAAGGATAACCAACAGGCTATGCTTTCCCTCTGCGTAGAGCAGGTTCTGCAGTTCACCAAGTTCTTTTCTAAGGTCTTTGGTGGCTGTTTTAATTTCTTCTTTATCAGCGCCTTGTGGGGCTCTGGTCGAAATATCATTTAGTTTTAGGGTCATAGAATTAAGTGTTTGTTTCTTACCCTAAATTTGAACTTTATTATTGAAAATTCCTAATTGCTGTGGCTTTATTTCTAAAAATATGACTTAAATATGAGTAAATCAGCCATATTCAATTCAGATATTCTTCAATAGGCAGGGTGAAAGTGAAAGTTGTGCCTTCGCCCAATATGCTGTTTACATGAATAGTACCTCCATGCATTTCTATAAAGTCTTTGCAGAGTTTCAGTCCCAGCCCGGATCCTTTTTCATGGTTTGTACCCAAGGTAGTGTAATGTATAGAAATATTGAAGATCTTATTTATATTTTCGGGTGCTATACCCACACCGTTATCTTTTACATTGACTTCTAATTTATTTCCCGGTATATTGTGCGCCTCTACCACTATAGTACCTTCACCGGGTGTAAATTTTATGGCATTTGAAATAAGGTTACGCATAACGGTGCTGATCATGTTTTTGTCAAAAAAACCTTGAATGTCATCATTTACATTTGAAATTAGTTTTATGCTTTTTATTTCGGCAACTCCCTTTAAGTAGTTAAAATTATCGATCACCACCGGAAGCAAGGCATAGTACGTGGGTGAAAATGCAATATCGTTCTGCTGATTGCGAGCCCATATAAGCAAATTATCGAGCAAATTGAAAGTGAGCTCTGCAGATTCGCGGGCTGCTTCGAGTAGATTATGAATTTCCTCATTATTGAAATGTTCATATTCTTCTACCAAATAATTGAGCATACGTTCAAGACTTCCAACTGGGCCGCGCAAGTCGTGTCCTATAATGGAAAGCATCTTGTCTTTAGCATGGTTGCTTTCGGTAAGCTGGTGCTCACGCATGCTAAGTTGTTCAAGTATTTGCATCAGTTCTTCAGACTGCTCGTATATCTGTTGGTTTTTTTGTAGAAGAAGTTTATTAGCCTTTTCCTTATTATTATTTATTTTATAAAAATAGAGCAGCAACAATACCATCAGTACGAATACTACTATTACAATAGCTATGAATATGCGCTGCCTGTATAGTTTGCTTTGCTTTTCGGCAGCTTGCTTTAGGGTGGTAATTTCTTCCTCTTTTAGTTTTTGCTGGGTTTGGTATTCCATTTGCATCTGGAAAAGAGATTTTATATTTTCATCTGTTTTTATTGAATCGTCCTCAGTTTTATACAATTTAAAATATTTCAAAGAGTTTTTATAATCCTGAATGCTTTCGTAATATTTTATAGAGATATCGTAAATTTCAAGCAGGGTTTCTCTGTTGTTCATCTCCGTGGCTATTTTTAGCCCTTTGTCAAGATAAATTTTTGCCTTCTGGTAGTTTTTTAGTTTCATTTCCATCATCGAAAGCGAACCATACACATCTACAGCTATAAGCAAGCTATTCATTTTGAGCGAAATATCCAGAGCTTCCATGAGGTATTTTTCAGCAAGCGTATACTTTTCCATTTCTACATACAAACCGCCAATGTTTCCTAAACTAGTGGTCTTTATGTCCAATACATCCAATGAGTCTGAAAGAGCAAGGGCTCGTTGGTAATAAACTTCAGCTTCAGTGTATTTTTTTTGAGTTTCAAAAATGGTACCTATATTTAAGTAGCCCACTATCTGGTCATTGAATCTGTTTTCTTTTATCGCTAAATCCAGGTTCTTCCGGTAATAATAGGCTGCCTGGTCTTTATTTCCCTGCAAATCGAAAATAATACCAATGTTGTTGAAAGCACTTCCCTGGCCGCTATAGTCGTTTTGTTCTTCGAACAGATTGAGCGCTTTGAAATAGTAGAATTGTGCTTTTTTGTAGTCGTTTAGTAAATAGTAGCTTATGCCCAGGTTGTTGTAAACCGAAGCCATTATTTTTTTGGAATCTATTTGCTCAGCGTATATCAATGCTTTTGTCTGATATTCAATTGCTTTTGCCAACGAACCATAATTCATTTCTATCAAGCCCAAAATATTGAGGCATTTTGATTGCCCCATTGGGTAGCCAGCTGAATCGGACAATCTTAAACCCCAATTGGCATATTTTCTGGCACTATCTGGCACGGCAACGTAATATTCAAGTGCAATTTTTATGATTGATGAAATTTTTCCGGTATCTGTCTCAGATTTATGCATGACGTTTCTTAACGAATCGAGCCGTATGGCTGACTGTCCAAATACCTTCATATCTAAAGATATGCACAGATAAGATAAAAGCAATATATGTAGTAAAGTCTTCAAAAAAACTTATGTTTGAGTTTTCGTTTAAAAATAAAGAATAAATTTGGTATTGCGTTATGAAACATCAACTGAAATTTATTAAGTTTATTGAAAATTTAAAATCACTTGGTTTTTATGAATTTTGAAGCATACAATCCGGTTCACCTCCATTTTGGTTCAAAGTCGATACTGCAACTTGGTACGGTAGTAAAACAATATGGTGTGAAAGCCCTTATAGTTATGGGCAAAAGCTCGGCCAAAAAATACGGATATTTTGATGTGGTAGCAGACATACTTGAAAAAAACAATATAAACTATGAAGTATATAGTGGTATAAAATCTAATCCTACTATAGACCAAGTAGATGAAGCCATAGCTTTGGGGAAAAAGGAAAAAGTGGATATGGTTATCGCTTTGGGCGGTGGCAGTGTACTCGATTCTTCCAAAATAATAGCCATTGGCATACAGCAAGACACAGATACATGGAGTATGATAAAGGGGAAGGAAAAAGTTCAGGGAAGCCTTCCGCTCATAACCATACTTACGCTTGCCGCAACAGGCTCCGAAATGAATGCAGCAGCAGTAGTACAAAATCACGAAACACATGAAAAAGTAGGATTTTGGCATCCGGTGATGTATCCCAAACATTCGTTCCTGAACCCTGAGTATTCATACACGGTTGATGCAGCTTATACTGCATATGGTATAACCGACCTCATGGCACACGCGCTCGAAGCATATTTTGGTGGAGGGCATGCAGGATTGTCAGACCGACTTATTGCTGGCATATTATTGGAAGCCATGGAGTTTGCACCCAAAGTATTGGCCGATCCCATGAACTATGAATACAGGGCCAATATCATGCTAGCAGCCACAATGGCGCTCAATGGTTCTACCAATTTTGGCAAAAAGGGCGGCGATTGGGGAGTACATTCCATAGGTCATGTACTTTCTTATTTATATGATACTCCGCATGGGGCTAGCCTTTCTATCACATACCCGGCTTGGATGCGATACCATATGCCTGTGCTTGCCCATCGTATAGCAAGGCTTGGAGAGCTGGTTTTTGGTACTTCAGATGCTGCTAAAACCATTGAAATGCTTGAAAATTTCTGGACTTCAATAAATAGCCCAATCAGATTGGAACAAGCTGGAATACCAGCAAATGATGAAAATAAAATATTGGAACTTTTGATACGTAATCATGCAGGAGGGCAATTTTATGCACTCGATGCAAAAGCACTTGAACAAATTCTCAAGTATATGTATAAATCTTGATTGTGGCATTTAAATTGATGCATTATCTAAATGATCTTATAGCTTATGGACTCTGATAACAATTTTCTTGAAAGATATCTATTCAATATTACCGATGAAGAACTTGAGTACGTATATAGGGGCCAGTTCAACAAATCGATAACAGATGAATTGCTGCTTTTTGCAGAAAAAGATTTATCGCATACCTCAGGAAAAGGTGCTGTAAAAAGACGTATTTTCTTCATCATGGTAGAAGGTTTACAAAACGTAACCCGTCACCAGAACGAAATTACCAGAGACGATTCTTTATACGATGGTTTTTTTGTGATACAGCGCAGGGTCAAGCATTATATAATTACCACCGGAAATATAATTGAAAACCAGAATATTGAATCACTCAAAGAGAAATTGGATAAGGTAAACAACCTGGATAAAGGTGAACTAAAAAAATATTATCTGGATAAACTTAACTCAGGCTCACTTTCCGACAAAGGTGGAGCCGGCTTAGGATTGATAGAAATGGCGCGCAAATCTGGCAACAGGCTCTATTTCGATTTCATGCGTATTGATGATAAGCATTCATACTTTTACTTTCAAACCACTGTAAACTCATCTGAAGATCAAGACGAAAATAATGCCGGAACCAATACAATAGAAATACCATCAAGCTTATCATATCTGGTGCAACTTCACAAGTATATCATAGACAACAATATAGTTATCAGCTACAAGGGTATATTTACACAGGAAAACTTGTTGAGTTTGCTCAATATAATTGAAAATCAGTTAGATAAAAGCAAGCTTTCTATTAAATTATACAATATAATGGTAGAAATGCTTCAGAATATAGTGAAGCATGGTGCCATGCGCAAAGGCAATGGAGCACCCGGATTATTTTTCCTAAGTGGCCGTCCCAATGGTTTTGTGCTCAATACAAACAATTATATCAACAATGCAAAGACCGAAAAACTCAGGCAAGAAATTGATTTTGTAAATAAACTTAGTGCACCAGAACTTGAAAACTACTACAACAAAGTATTGTTGTATTTTGAGGAGGATGCCAATACTACCGGTTTGGGGCTAATAGATATGCGACTTAAATCGGGAAATAAATTAAGTTATAGCTTTCATCAGGTGTCTGACGAAGTAAGTTTGTATCATCTTCGTACGGCTATTCAGATGAAAATAAATAGCATAGAGCCTTTGGTGTATCCATCCACCGAAGATACACCTGAGGTAAGGCTAATCCCAATCGATGGTATATTTACTTTCAACCATAGATCGTTGCCCGAAAATGCACTCGAATTTTATGGACCTATACTTGCGTGGCTTCAAAATTATTATAAAAACCCAAATCCTTTTACAGTATTTGAGTTCAAACTCGATTATATAAATACAGCATCTTCGAAGCAAATAATTAAAATTTTACTCATATTAAGCGATTTAACTGCAGGTAGCGAAGTACTCGTTAAATGGCACTATTCTAAGCAAGATGAAGATATGTTCACCACAGGATTACGTTTTTCGAAACTAATGAATGTAAATTTTGAGCTTATTGAATATTAAAATTATACTCTTATACGTTAGTTGTACAGAACTAAGTATTTTTCAATGAAACATGAATTAAAAAAAAAGAATTAATCAACCTTAATTAACAACCAATATGAATCGGAAAATTATAACACTTTTTTTTGCCTTACTACTTTACGGGCTTAATTCCTTTTCACAAAGTACCGGATGTCAGTCTGGAGATTGTGAAAACGGATGGGGAACTTATGCATATTCCGGTGGCGGAAAATACACCGGGTATTTTTCTGAAGGTTATCGCGATGGATTCGGGATATTCGAATTTGCAAATAGCGATTATTTTGTTGGCTTCTGGAGCGAAGGAGAATTTGAAGGCTATGGAACATACATATATGGCTCTGTTTCCGGTTGGAAATATGAACGTTACATAGGTCAATGGGTAGATCACAGCAGAACCGGGTACGGAGTTTATTTTGACAATTCCAACATTGCAGAGAAAGGTACCTATAAAAGTGGTACTTATGAGAATGCATACAGACCAACCGGTTGCGTAACTGGCGACTGTAACGAAGGTTTTGGCACTTATGTATGGGAAGACGGTGAAGTTTACTACGGAAACTGGAAAAATGGCATGAGAAACGGTGTTGGTGCCAACTTTTTTGCCAGTGGAGGTGCTTATTATGGCGAATGGCTCGACGACCAAAAACACGGTGTAGGCACATATTCATATCCCGACAAAACTTTTGCTACCGGATATTGGGCTAACGACCAATGGAGCGAGGAAAAAGAAACAGGATGTATTTCTGGCGATTGTAACGATGGCTATGGCTCATACTTATTCGAAAGTGGCGAAAAATACGAAGGATATTTCAAATCTGGCACATACAATGGGCAAGGAACCTATACTTTTGCAAACGAAGATGTATATGTTGGTAATTTTCTGAATGGAAAACGCAATGGTTATGGAACTTATACATTTGCTACAGGATCTCAATATGTAGGGCAATGGAAAGAGGATGGATACCACGGAACTGGCACATACTATTATAGCAACGGAAATAAGTATATTGGAGAATTTCAGAATGGGGTTCGCCAAGGCAAAGGTAAATTTATATATGCCAATGGGGTTGAAGAAGTTGGCGTGTGGGAAAATGACGAATTCAAAGGTGGTGGCCAAGTAGTGGATAGTAAACCTGTTCTTACATGGATTACCCCTCAGTATTTTACATCAAATTCTACCACCAATTCAACTATGATAAATATTTGCGTAAAATCTGCTACTGAGCTCAAAACTGTAGAAGTATACGTAAACAATGTATTGCAACAAAATTCATCAACACGTGGCTTTTCTGTAGTAAACGATGGAATGTGCGATTTTACTATTCAACGCACTGTATCTCTCAACAATGGTGAAAACGAAATAAAAGTGGTGGTAAATAATGGTAATTCTACCGTAACATCTGAAATCAGGAAAGTGACGCTTCAGGGTGGTGGACAATCGTCTGACCAACGTAAAGTAGCTCTGATTATCGGAAATAGCAATTATACCTCGTCGCCACTCAAAAATCCAGAGAATGATGCAAAATCTATATCAGCAGAACTGAAAGCATTGGGATTTGATGTAATAATGGTTACCAATGCCAGCCAAGATGAGATGAAACGTCAGATCAGAAACTTCGGTGCAAAATTGGCCGAGAAACCTGGTACAGTAGGTTTATTCTATTTTGCAGGACACGGTATGCAGCTCGATGGTCAGAACTTTATAATTCCGGTAGATGCAGATATTCAAAAAGAAGCCGATGTGGAACTTGAAGCTGTAGACCTAAGGCGTGTATTGGCCGAAATGGAATATGCTCGAAATCAGCTCAATATTGTGATATTGGATGCATGCCGCGACAATCCTTTTGCTCGTAGTTTCCGTTCAGGTGCATTGCGAGGTTTGGCTACAACCAGCGCAGGCCAGGGTACTTTTATAGCGTATGCTACCGCCCCAGGTTCAGTGGCTTCAGATGGCTCTGGTGGCAATGGATTATACACACAGGAGCTGTTGAAAGCATTGCGCCAGCCTGGTCTCAAGTTGGAAGATGTATTCAAAGTAGTTCGCAAGAATGTATACGAACAGTCTAATTTCCAGCAACTACCTTGGGAAAATAGTGCTATCTTTGGTGATTTTTATTTCAGAAACTAAATCAAAAGGCATTCTCATTTGAGAAATGTTTTGCTATATTGTTAATATTCAAAATGTAAGGTTGTCATTTTAAGCCAAAACCGTTTAACTGATGGCAGTGGCAACCTTACTTGTTTTCCCTCCACTACTACTAGTACAGTTGCAAGCATTCTGAAAATTTCCAGATGAATCAATTGTTTTAAAATCAATCTATTATAAATAAATTTGACTCAGAGAATGAAAAAAATATTTTTCTTCCTTTTTATTTTTACCGTCTCCTTCCAATGGTTATTTGCTCAGCCATACCAAACCGGAATGATGTTTAGCGATTCGAAGTACAACCAATCGCCAACCAAAGTTATGTTGCTTTCGCGCGCATACGGAAACAGCCTCCCTACAGCCGCAAGTCTGAAAGACTATGCACCATACCCGCTTAGCCAAGGTCAATATGGTACTTGTGTGGGCTGGTCGAGTGCATATGCCGCTCGCACCATTGCATTTGCCAAACAAAATGGAATCACCGATAGACAAGCCATCACCCAACAGGCTTTTTCACCGGGATATGTATACCAACACATCAAATCGTCGACCGATGAGTCTTGCCAATGGGGAGCATATATAGATGATGCCCTACAGCTCATGATGGACAAAGGTGTACCTCTATTTACAGATATGAACGACAATTGCCCTACCTACATAAGCCCTGCGGTATACTCAAAAGCTGAAACATACAGAATTCAAGATTATGCCAAGTTATTCGAAATGGATGATCAGAATAATTTTAAGATAGAATCAGTGAAAAAAAGTTTGTCTGAAGGCAAACCTGTTGTTATTGGAATGAATGTTCCAAACTCGTTTTACTATTGCAAAGGGGTGTGGAATCCAACGGAAGATTATACACAGTCTTTTGGTGGACATGCCATGTGTGTAATTGGCTACGACAATAGTATGTACGGCGGCGCATTTGAAATTCAGAACAGTTGGGGTACCGAGTGGGGCAACGATGGTTACATATGGGTAAAGTATAGCGACTTTGCAAATTTTACAAAATATGCTTATGAGTTGATAGAAATTCCGGGTTCGGTTCCGGGCAAAGTAGACCTGAGTGGCACCCTGCGATTGGTTGAAAACAATGGAAGTGATATGAAGGCTACTCTTACCGGCAATGTATATAAAATGAACAAGCCATACCGTTCGGGTACTCGTTTCAGGATATACATTACTAACAATCAGCCTGCATTTGTGTACGCCATTGGAAGCGACCAAACGAGCAAGGTGTTTCAGGTATTTCCGCACAAGCCGGGGCTTAGTCCTGCCCTCACTTATAGTAGCAATGAGGTAGCCATTCCCGACGAGGAACATTATATAGAAATGGACAATACAATAGGAACTGATGTATTGTGCGTCATTTATTCGCGCGAGTTACTCAATCTTCAACAAATAAACGCTAACATAGAATCGCAGAAATCCGGAACTTTTGTTCAAAAGGTAACCAGCGCTCTGGCTGGAAAAGTGGTAGACCCATCTGATATTAGCTTTTCGGCAGATGGTACAATTGGTTTTAGTGCCAAGAGCAATAGCAAATCGGTTGCACTCATAGTACTTGAAACCACACACGTAAAATAATTTGGGTTGAATTCCAAGTTTTGATATTTGCACAAAACCCGACAGTAAAATAGATACTGCCGGGTTTTTGATTTTATATGTATACTGTTAATAGCAATCTGCGATGTATTTTGATTTATCTTCGAGATTCGCTATTTATGAGTTTAGTAATTTCCATAATTGTATCATCGACCGATTTCGAAGGATACCCTTTCGATTTTAGATAATCTTGAGCCTTGGAGAGGTAGAGTAGGGCATAGGTAAATTCCTTTTGAGTATAGAATGTTATACCTATCAGGTAGTTACAATCAGCCCATTCATCCATAAGAGATAGCTTTTCATACAAATCTCTGGCTTGTTGCAATTTATGAATTGAGTTGGTATATTCTTCCATTTTTAGAAAAACGATAGCCATGTTGAAAAAATTCATAGCAATGGCCTCATCCAGTTCTAAATTCTGATTGATTTGCAGCGATTTTTTATACGCTAGCATAGCATCAATGAAGTTGTTTTCGTTCAAGAAGGTATTTCCAATGCGGTTGTAAATTTGCGCTAAGCGTTTATCCATCTTCCCATCCAAAGCCAAGTCGCGGGCTTTAATATAGTATGCGTGAGCTTGTTCATAATCACGTTTATGAAAATAGGCATTTGCCAGGTTCTCATATCTGGTAATGAGCGTGTTTTTGTCGTGAATATTCAAATCCAGAAGCAGCGCTTTCTGATAATACTCTATGGCTTTATCAAAATTATTGCGGCTTTCGTTTACCGAGGCCAGGTTGTTGTAATTCATTGCTTGGCCTACCTTGTCGTTGAGTCTGGTATTTATATCAAGTGCTTTTTTGTAGTATTCCTCAGCCTCGTTATACATACTATTGCTAAACATAATATTACCTATGTTGTTGAAAATAGCAGCATAACTGAGGTCATCGGGTGAGTTTTCAATTATTTTATTGGCCAGGTTGAAGTAGTCCATGGCTTCGTCTAACTGGTTGATAGCGCTTTTCACATTTCCAAGGTTGTTGTAAGAGTTGGCTATAGCCAGCTGGTCGTTTAGCTCAGAATCTATTCGGAGTGCCATGATGTAGTATTCTTCACTTTTTTCATAGCTATCCATAAAGAAGTACAAGTTTCCTAGATTTCTGTATGTGAACGAAATTCCCACTTTGTCTTCGATGCTCAGGTTTATTTCTATCGCGCGATTGTAGTATTCGAGCGCTTCATTATAATCGCCTTTGGTAGCCAGAATGCTGCCAATATTATTCAGACTTATAGAGAGGCGCGGAAGATCCTGCAATTCCTCGTCGATGCTGAGCGATTGTAAATAGTAGTCCAAAGCTATGTCATATTCACCCTTAGCCTCGTAGGTAAGACCAAGATTATTCAGGTGATTGGCCTTATTTACCCTGTCTCCTATCTCATCGTCTATAGAAATGGCTTTTCTGAACAGTTCAAGCGATGCATCGTGGGCACCTTTGTGTGATAGTGCCAGACCTATATTATTGAGCACCCTTGCTATTTGTGGTTGATGATTTAGTTTTTCAAAAATTTCCTGCGCAACCAGAAATGCATCCAGCGATTCATCGTATTTGCCCAGAAAACGTTTTGACACTCCCATATTCATGTAAGCATGAGCCAACTCTTCAATATAATTTCCGGGTTGTGCATATTTTATTGCCAACAAATAATACTCGATGGAAGTAGCATAGTAACCCTTCGAGAAAATGGTAATTCCAAGGGCTACATACATAGATGCTATTTGTTTGAAATCATCCTTTTTTAGAAAATACTCAAGTGCTAAGTTCAATTTAACTATGCTATCATCGTATCTGCCAAGCCGCTCCAATTCGGTACCTGTTCTGTACCTTGCTTCGGCTTGCAACTTCAGATTATTCATAGAAAACGCTGCCATAAACATACTTTCGGCAAATTCTAGAGCCTCGCGGTAATGGCCTTTCCAATGTGCCAAACGCGCTTCTATTTCATAATACCTGTATCTTATCAACTCAATACTTTCGTGAGAATCTGTATATAGTTTTATATTTTGACGTACTTCAACTATAAGCAAACTTACTTGCTGAAAGTCATATTTTTCTAAGCACTCCTCAATTTTTTCTATCGACTCAACTAGCTGATTATATGAATTATATGCTTGCACGAATATTTTTTAACCTTAGTTTTAGAGTTATTTTTATCTATCACAATTTACTTTTTTTTATACAAATAACAAATAATACTGCAGTTTTGATATTAAAGATATAAAATTGACCTTTATAAGATGAAAACTGCAAAACCAGATAGTTTTAAGTATCACACATTCAGTCATGTACGCATATCGTTGCCTATTGTAATTGGGCAAGCCGGGCATATGGCTGCCTCAATAGCTGATACGCTCATGGTGGGTAGTTTGGGAAGTACAGCATTGGCAGCCGTTTCGTTTTCCAATTCTATCAATATCATTTTTTTTATTTTTGGCATAGGTGCTTTAAGTGGTGTTACAACTTTGGTGAGCCGCGCACTTGGCGAAAATAATAAAAAAGCAATTGATCAATTATTCATAGCCGGAGTGCTTTTTAGTTTGGCTATTTCATCGGTTATATTCATACTAAACGCCACAATTTATTATTTGTTTGACTATATGCAGCAAGAACCTGAGGTAATAGCGGAGGCTCGTATGTACTATATTTATCTTATACTTTCTACTATTCCGTATCTCATTTTTGCCAATATGAAGCATTTTATTGAGGGTTTTGCGCTTACTAAACCCGGTATGTTTATGATATTGATTGCCAATTTGCTCAATATCTTGGGCAATTATGTTTTTATATTCGGCAAATTCGGTTTTCCTGCTTTGGGAACGGAGGGTGCAGGGTTGTCTACTTTTCTTTCGCGTGTGCTTATGTTGCTGTTTATGGTGGTGTATTTGTATACCAATAAACGTTTCAGGGGGTATCTTATAAGCATGAAGACTGTGAGAATGCGTTGGAGCAAATTGCTGGATTTGCTCAAATTGGGGGCACCAATAGGATTGCAATGGGTACTTGAAATTACGGTTTTTTCTGTAGCTGCTATACTTATAGGTACTTTTGGCAGCAATTATTTTGCTGCCCATCAGATAGCTATGAATATAGCCAGTCTTACTTTTATGTTGGCTCATGGTATTTCAAGCGCTGCTACCATTCGGGTGAGTTATTATCGTGGACGACGTGAGTATCTGAATATTCTGCGTGCTTCAGAAGTTTCGTATGTTTTGGCTACATCGGTGATGTTGATTTTTGGGATTGCAATTTATTTTTTACGAGGCTATATTCCATCGATTTTCATTTCAGATACAAATGTACAAGCACTTACTATTCCCATATTGCTAATTGTGGCTCTTTTTCAGATATTTGATGGCATCCAGGTAGTCTCGTTGGGTATACTTCGTGGTTTAGAGGATGTAAATAAGCCCACACTTTTTACTATGATAACTTATTGGATTGTTATGCTACCTGCATGTTATTTTTTTGGTGTATGGCTCGATTATAAAGCCAGCGGTGTGTGGTTTGGGTTTATGGTTGGCATTTTTACGGCTGCTATTTTGCAGACTGCCCGTTTTTATTACTTTACACGCAAAAGGCTCAATTTTGAATAAATTTAGTTGAAGCAATTTTTTCTTTGATGATGGTTTGCGTTTATTGAATGAAAATTTCAATTTTCATTCAATAGAATATATAAAAAACAACTGCACCTTTTGAGGATGCAGTTGCTATGTTTTTTTTCTAACTGAAAGAATATTTAAGTTCGAAATTTACTTTTTAGTGATATAAAACTCAATTGATTTTTCGCTCTCATTTCCGAGTTTGTCAACTGCCCAAACTTTGATATTATAAAGACCTTCTTTCTGAAACAAACCTTTGTCTGCCAATTCTTTGGCACTATTATAAACTGCTTTAGGACTATTGTTTATGGAATAATATATCCTTTCGGTACCACTATTTTGGTCGGTTGCAGCTATATAAATTTGTGAATAAGCCGGATACATATTCAGGTTGTTTTGTGTGCCTACCGGTGCAATGCTGAAGTTGATATATATAACCGGCGGTTGGTTGTCTACCATACAAAAGCTTTGCTTTTCAACCTCTACATTGTTCACTTTGTCGGTACTTTTGAACGTGATGGTTTGGTACCCGTGGTTTGCAATATTTACTGCTGAACTATATGTTTGGTAAGAACTATTGTTTATTGAATATTCAGTTTTCAGGACCCCTGATTCATTGTCGTTGGCAAATAGAGTAATGGGTGTTGAACTGTTTACAAACAAAGTATCACGGTTGAAGAACTGAGGATTTCCAAATCGTATGCCACTGCTAGGTGCGTTAGCATCCAAGAAAACCACTACAGAGCGCAAAGCCGAAGTGTTCGACAGATTATCCTTAGCCTGAAAAGTGATGTTTTTAATACCATTGGTTTCGCCAAGGGTAAAAGGTGATGAGTACACTGTTTCTGTTCCGGCATTAATACCGTATTTAGTACTTTCTATGCCTGATTCGTCGTTGGCAGTAATAACCATTTTGCTGCGCGGAGATACATATGTGTAGGTACCTTTAAAAATATCTCCTTCAAAATTGTATTCTACAGTTGGGGCTGTATTGTCAATATTGAAATCAATTTTTCCCAAAACATCCATTTCACGGTCAATGCCTTCATTGTTGGCATTATTATTTCCCACATTGTCAACGGCATAAAAAATAAAAGTATGTTCCCCACTTGCAAATTGTTTAACAGGAATGGGGGCAGAGAATATTTGAGCAGGTTTACCATCAATAGAATAGTAGGTAGCTTTTACGCCAGATTTAGAATCGGTACTTACCAGTTTGATTTTAGTGTTGGGTGAGTATACTGACCCCTGCACTACTCCATCAGTTTCCAATTTGGTCACAGGTGCGCTGGCATCTACTGAAAATTGCAATGTTTTGGGGGTTTCTGCATTTCCAACATTATCTACAGCATAAAATTTGAGGGTATAATCGCCATCTTTATCAAACTCAATAGGTTTGGTGTAGGGTATATATGTGGCTTGATTTACCGAATAATATATTTTTTCAATCCCACTCACACCATCGCGCGAAACAAGTTCCATTTCGAGGCCTTTGCCGTAAAAGGTGCTATTGCCTTTTACGAATTTTTGAGCTTCTTTCATATTGGCTTGTGTCACAGGAGCTGTGCCATCTGCATATATTTCAAATATAATATCGCGTTTTGGCTCAATAACTTTTTTGGTTATTTTATCAACTTCCCAAGGAGTGCGAATGGTGTTCATACCATCGCTATCGAAATAGAAAGGATTAACATAGGCTTTACTCCGTTTACTAGTTATTAAATGAGCCGGAGCATTTTGGTCGGGCGAATTTGATAACCAGAAGTAAAAACCCAGCGAGCGGTTTACATAAAATGTACTATCGGGGGCAATATACCATTTTGCTTCGTGTTTAAGAGGTTCCTGTGCAAAAAGTCGGGTGAATCCAACAAGCAAAGCAATACCTGTTAAGATGGCAAATTTCTTCATTTTTTCCGGTATTTATTATTATTGAGCGAAGTTATACAATACTATGATGTGTTAGAAAAATCAAGGGTTAATTTAATGAATTATTCTGTAAACTTCAAGTCTGTTTAAAATTTATACGAAAGTCCAAGTCCAAAAAGTTCTTTAAACTGAACCCGGGGGCCTTTTTTTCCTGTTTTTTCATCAACCAAAATGTCTACATCATCGTCGTAAAGTACTACAGTGTTGAGGGTTGCCACTATGTATTTATTTACTTTCATTACGAGCAGTGCCTCCCAATTTACATCCACGTTTTGAGGATTGTTGATGTAATTTGAGAACAGATCTATCTTAGTTTCGAAAGAAATATTGGTCATCACTTCTCTTTTGTATGCCATTTTCAGGAAACCACCAATCTCTGTTCTCGATTTTTTACCAGCTTCTAAGCCAAAAGCACCTGCATTACTCAAAGTTTCATCCATTACCAGGGTAGTTTTACCTGTGGCTGGTGATACGAATAAAGTAAAATTTGCAGATGGTTTATAATCCATACCTAAAGAATAAAGTATATAAGCTGGAGCCAATAGGGTAGAAATGACAACAGAATCGTTCGGATAATTGTAACCATCGTCCATCTGTGTTTTAAAATTGAAAAGTGCAGTATAAAACCATCTTTCGGCTGCTTTGTGACCAAATTTTGAAGAAAGGTCAACTTTGTCATCACTTTTAATAAAATTGGCTTCACCTTGTTTTATAATACCGTAGCCTAGGTCTAGAGTGTTGTCCCAAGTAATATTATTTTTTGCATATTTGGCAAAAAGGTTTACCAAACCATTGGTAGCCATAGAATTTTGTCCACCGGCAGCCCAATTAGTGAGTGAAACTTGAGAAAAGTTGAGGGCACCTGCACCTCCATATGTCCAGTACGATACAGAATCTGTCTGGCTTTTTGCAGAAAATGTAATAATAGCAAAGCAAGCTAGTATTAAGAATTTGATTTTCATGGTTTATTATTATTGTTTCTATTTAATTGATTGTTCTTTGAGATTTTTTATTCAACTGAAACTGAATATAAAAGTTAGTTGAGTTGAGTGCATTCATAAGCAATCGTGGAGTCATATTGGGCAGGTTGAAATTGCTATAATGCCCGCTACCTGAATTGTCTGGTTTTGAGGCATATACAAAATATTCGCGAGATGTGAGTACAAATCCTGATTTCTCATAACTTGTAAATACAATACGTCCGTATGCATCTGTTTTTCCCGCAATAAGTCTGTTGGTATCATTTTCCCAATCAGCAAAGGTGGGATACAGAATGACATCGCAGTCTGGCACTAGATTGGAAGTACCTTCAAAATATATTATTATCTCAAGTTGTGTTGGAAGATTTACAACAACGGTTTCGCGCACCATATCATCGTAGTTTCCGTTTTTTGCAACCAGGGTTACAGTATAATTTCCGAAGGTAGAATATGAGTGAACAGGAAACTGTGCGGTCGATTGGTATCCATCACCAAAGTCCCACAAGTAGCTGTCTGCGCCGTTGGAGCAGTTGTCGAACCGAACTGCTTCATTGGGCTCATAATATGGGTATTCAACTGAAAAACAAGCTTCGAGAGCTTCTTCACATTGTAATGTAAGTACTGCAGTTACTATAGTAACAAATAGTAGGAGTTTAGTTTTTTTCATATTTCGTAGTTGGCATATTTCGCATTCAAAATTAATTCATATGTGCGATTTTCCAATAAAATGAATAAATATATCGGTTTGCTGTCTATTTTTTTTTCATTTTTACATTCTGTATATATTTTTGGAATATGCTAAGTGTACATACCGAACTTAAATTTTTGACCGGGGTAGGTGCAGCACGTGCTCAGAAACTCATAGAGCACCTGCGATTGCGCACTGTTGCTGATTTGCTTGGCTATTACCCGTTCAGGTATATCGATAGGTCTAAGTTTCACCTTATTTCCGAGCTCAACGATCCAAGTACTTATATTCAGATAAAAGGCTATTTCATAGCTTTTCGCAACGAAGGTGCAGGCAAAGCTAAACGTATTGTGGGTACTTTCAAAGATGAAAGTGGCACTGTAGATGTCATTTGGTTTGGAAACCAAAGCTGGGTAACCGAAAGCTACAAACTCAAAAAAGAGTATATTGTTTTTGGAAAGCCCAATCAGTTTAAGAATACCATTTCATTTCCACATCCCGAAATTGAAGATCCGCTGGTTGTAAAAAGCAGGCTTGAACAAGGTTTGCAAGGCATATACCGCATACCGGATTCACTCAAAGACAAGGCTATAAATACCCGATATATTCGCAACCTGGTGTTTCAGGTTCTGGGAGTTGAAATAAATGACTATTTGCCCGAAAGTGTAATCAAAGAACTCGGTCTTTTGCCATTGCAACAGGCTATTCGAACCATACATTTTCCGAGCGACGATTTGCTTTTTCGCCGTGCACAGTTTCGCCTAAAGTTTGATGAGTTGTTTCTCATTCAGCTTTATTTGGTTCAAAACAAGGGGTTGCGAAAAGTTGAATGGAAAGGACATGTTTTTTCGGTGGTAGGTGAGTATTTCAATCATTTCTATAATCATCTGTTGCCATTTCCGCTTACCGAGGCCCAGAAAAGGGTAATACGTGAAATGCGAAAAGATATGGGTACCGGGAAACACATGAACCGCTTGCTGCAAGGAGACGTGGGCAGTGGTAAAACCCTAGTAGCTTTGTTACTTATGCTTTTGGCCAACGATAATGGTTTTCAGGCATGCCTGATGGCGCCTACCGAAATACTAGCTACCCAGCACTACCAAACCATCACCCAAATGCTGAGTGGGATGCCTCTGAAAATAGCTTTACTTACGGGGAGTACGCGCAAAAAGGTTCGCACTGAGATACATGAAGATTTGCAGTCGGGTGCTTTGCATATACTCATAGGCACACATGCCTTGCTCGAAGATGTGGTTGTTTTCAAAAATCTGGCGTTGGTGGTGATAGACGAGCAGCACCGATTTGGTGTAGCGCAACGTGCCCGACTTTGGGCTAAAAGTGTAATACCGCCCCATGTAGTGGTGATGACCGCTACTCCCATACCTCGCACATTGGCTCTCACTCTGTATGGCGATTTGGATATTTCTGTGCTCGATGAGTTGCCCCCAGGACGCAAGCCTGTGGTTACTACACATATGTACGACCATCAACGTTTGAGGTTGTTTAAATTTTTGCGCGACGAAATTGCAAAGGGCCGACAAGTTTACATTGTGTATCCGCTCATCAAAGAATCTGAAAAATTGGACATAAAGCACCTCGAAGATGGAATAGAAAGCATAACACGAGCCTTTCCGCCACCGCAGTATGCCAGTAGTGTGCTGCATGGCCAAATGAAACCTGATGATAAAAACCGGAATATGGAGTTGTTCGTAAAAGGGCAAACTCATATTATGGTGGCTACTACGGTCATAGAGGTAGGGGTAAATGTGCCCAATGCTTCAGTAATGGTAATAGAAAATGCTGAAAGATTCGGGCTATCGCAACTGCATCAGTTGCGCGGCAGGGTAGGCAGGGGAGCTGAACAATCTTATTGTGTGCTTATGACTACCGTGAAACTTACTTCCGACGGGCGAAAGCGCATTCAAACCATGTGCGAAACCCAGGACGGATTCAGAATAGCAGAAGTAGACATGCAACTGCGCGGCCCGGGCGACATGGATGGCACCCAACAAAGCGGAATGCCTTTCGACCTGAAAATTGCCAATTTGGCCGAAGATGGTATTATTTTACAGAAAGCCAGAGATATGGCCGATGCATTGGTAAAAGACGATCCTTTGCTCGAAAAACCCGAACATAGCGCACTGGCTGAAACTTTGCGTAATTACAAAAACAGAGAGTCTAACTGGTCACTCATAAGCTAACCTATCTAATGCATAAAAACATAATTCTTCTTTATATCCTTTTTTTTACTTTTTTAAGTTGCGAAGATAAACCCGAGCCCATTGCCTCTCAGGGGAAATATACCGATGGTGTATTCATCATAAATGAAGGAAATTTCAGGGCTGGAAATGCTGAAGTATCTTTTTTCGACGAGACCCAAGATACCGTTTACCATAATATATATGTGGGGAAAAACGGAAAAAAACTGGGCGATGTAGCCATGCACATGGTACCTGTAGGTAATAAGTTTTATTTGGTAGTCAACAATTCAGGCAAAATTGAAGTATTGGAAAAAGAATCGTTCAAGCAAATTTCTTCGATAAGTGGCCTTATTTCGCCACGTTACTTCCTTCAAGTTACCGATTCTACGGCGTGGGTTTCAGACCTTAGCGAGCGTGCTATAACCCTTATTGGGCTGAAGGACAATAACATCATACGCAAAATTTCTGTTCCTCGTACACTCGAAACCATGCTTTTGCACACCGACTATGTATACGCTTGTGCCTGGCGAAAAGGGAATGTAGTGTATAAACTCGATAAAAATTCTGGCGAAGTACTCGACTCTGTTGTTGTGCACAATGAACCCAATTCAATGGCCATAGATGCCGACAATCAGCTATGGGTACTTTCAGATGGTGGGGTGCTCAACCGCACTCAGGCTGCTTTGAGCAGAATATCGCTTTCAGATTTTAATCTGGTGGCTACCTTCCCATTTTCCAATACCAATTCATACCCATCGCGTTTATTGGTAGATCATGAAGGGCTAAATTTGTATTTCATAGATAATCATGTGTATAAAATGGGGATTTCAGATACGCAGCTCCCTACACAGGCTTTTGCGCAGAGTACAGGACAGATTTATTATGGAATGAGTATACACCCCGGTACCGGAAATGTATATGTAACGGATGCCAAAGATTACATCTCTCATGGTAGCTTCAGTGTATATACTCACCTTGGACAAAAACTATATACACACACTACAGGCATAATACCCGCGTATTTTGCTTTTGTGGGAAATTAAAAGTGGTATAGGGTATAAATACTATTTACGCCTGTGCTCTATGAGAAGCGCAACCCAACCTTTATTTACGGCATCTTCCGATTTGTTGAGGCCTTCCGGAATTCTGACTTCTATGAGTAATTTTGTTGTATTTTCCAGCTTTATTTTTTTTTCCTGCGAATAAGATGCGGTTGAATTGTCGAAAAGTACTTTTTTACCCGCGTTGTCTTCCCGTATTTTAAAATGAACTTTTCCTACATATTCATCGGCCATGAATGATACTTTATACTCATAGTCTTTGTACATGATGACCGAAATTTTGGTAAATTCTCTGGTCTTTATTTCCAGATTCCCCGATTGATCATCGAACTCGTAATCTTGAGCAGTCAAATAATACGGCGAAACTATGCTCAGTAACAGGAATATTATACTTTTTAGATTCATTGCAATTATTCTTTCATGATTATTGTTTGAGAAATATTTCAGATAGCTACATCATGCCAATGTACATTAATTCATTTTTTTAGTAATAGGTACGCCCACATATTTACTACGTAAATCAGCTACCAAAGCCGAGAGCTCAGTAATTTGTTCTTTGGTGATGGTATAGGTAACTCCGCCAGTAACACTAAGAGTTTCATTTGTATTCTGATAAGAGGTTTCCTTATTTTCGGATGGTTTCAGATTCATGAAAAAATCTATGACAGGCCTGAAGTCTTCAATTGTGCTGGCCACATCTTCATTGTCTTTGTTTTGATCCAGCATAGGCATCAGGTTTTCAATGGTTAGCCTCTGGTCGGCTATACGTTGAAAAGTTTCTGCATCAGACGTAGTTAAATTCACTTTTTGGGTTACTATATATATGGCTTCGAGCCAGCCGGCTGCAGCAATGAGAGCTACCTGCGGGCCACGTTGGTTTTCATTCAGGAAATTGATAATCTGGTAGTATGACTGAGAAGAAATATTGAGCAACGAATCTGAATGGTTTAAATTGTTTTCAATACGGCTTACCAAGGGTTGATTGAAAACAGCTGAAATCCCCACTTTGTCCCCCAATTTCCTGACTAAATCGAAATACAAAATGGCTTCCTGATATTGCTCGTATGCTGCCGAATATGCTAGGTCGGTAGTATAAATACCTAAGTTGATAGCTTGCGCTTTACTATCGGTATAGTTCTGCCAGTTGCCAATAGGGTTGAGAACATTGGCAGAAAATGGTATATCGTTGGTCTTCAAAAAAGAAAACATCTCGATGGGAGATGGAATTCTGTACAAAGTAACAGCAACAGTAGAAGTATCTTCCTGTAATTCTTTCCTTTCTGAGTTTTCGGTTGCCTGGTTGCAGGCAGTACTCAAGCAAAGCAAAGCCAGCGCCAAAAGAATGTAAGTCTTCATATAACAAGATTTTATGAAATATTTATGCTAAGTTTAAAGATAATCAAATTATAATAAATACCCATTCAGACGTTCAAGAATTTCACTGGCTTTTCCACGTAAAAAAATATTGGTAATTCTATCGGTAAAAGTGGTTCTTTCCGGATTTATTTCTATGATTATAGCTCTGTTTCGTTTGGCAAGATCAGGCAAATATGAAGCAGGTACAACTTCGCCCGAACTGCCTATTACGAGCAGTACTTCAGAGTGTTCCATTTCGTATTTGGCTTGTTCATATGCATCTGTAGGAATGTTTTCACCAAAAAAAATAAAATCGGGTTTCAGCACCCCTTTGTCCAGAATACAAAGTGGGGGTATTTGGCTCAGATTGATGCGCGAAACCGGATATTTGGAATCGCAGGTAGTGCATACCAGTGTATGAGCATTTCCATGAAATTCAATTACATTCTTGCTACCGGCCATTTGGTGCAAATTGTCAATATTTTGAGTAATAATAGCCTTTATTAGGCCTTTGCTTTCGAGTGCTGCCAAGCACCTATGTGCAGTATTCGGTTCTGCATTCCCGAAGTATGAATAAAAAATTTCACGAATGGTAATCCATGAGGTATGCGGATTATTATGGAAAAAGCTTAAATCGAGCGACTGCGGATCGTATTTGCTCCATACCCCGTTTGCACCTCTGAAAGGAGGAATGCCGCTCTCTACTGAAATACCTGCGCCAGTAAAAACCGATGTATGCCTCGATTGTAAAATTGCTTCAGCAGCTGCTCTCAAATTGGTCTCTGTCAGATTAGTTTGCATAAAACCTTGGTTTACAATTTTTGTTTAGAAAGTGTCCGTATTTAAACATTCAACACATGTTGTGAATATTGTCTAAGGTACAGTATATCAAGCATAATGGATATACAAAAGTAAACTTTCTTATTCAAAGATATGAAATACTATTTAGATTCTGTATAAAAGAGATAAATCATATTAAAGTTCGAAAGTGAATTTTATTTTTGTAAACAAAATATAAGAACCTAAATCGTTTGAAATATGGGAATGAACCTGATTGAAAAGATACTGGCTGCGCACTCAAAATACAGCAGCGTAAAGCCGGGTGATATAATAGATGTGGAGATAGATGTGCGTGCTGCACGCGATTTTGGTGGCCCCAATGTGGTGAAACACCTAACCGAAATGAAACTCGAAGTAGAAAATATTTCCAAAACCTTTTTTACTTTTGATACCAATCCTACTGGCTCCGACCAGAAATATGCTGCCAATCAGCAGTATTGCAGGAAATTTGCCCGTGACAGAGGGATTCGCATTTTTGATATAGACAACGGAATAGGAACACATACTTTCATAAACGAAGGGCTTGCTTACCCTGGAGCAACTGCAGTTACTACCGATTCGCATGCCAATATACTTGGCGCCATTGGTGCTTTCGGGCAAGGAATGGGCGACCAGGATATAGCTGTGGCATGGCACAAGGGGAAAGTTTGGTTTAAGGTTCCCGAAAGTGTAAAACTTAATTTTGTTGGTATACGTCCGGCAAATATTACAGCAAAAGATATTGCCCTCAATTTACTTAATATATTTGGCGCCAATAAGTTGCTTGGTACTTCGGTTGAACTATATGGCGAAGAAATAGATAAACTGACCTTGGATGAACGCATTACAATAGCATCTATGGGAACTGAGATGGGGGTAATCATTCTGTTGTTTGAACCCAACCAGGAAATTCTGGATTATTGTTCAGAACGCACCGGACGCACCATACCGCCCCTCAAAGCCGATTTCGATGCAAGTTATACCCAATTGCATACAATTGATATAGAGTCGTTCAGGCAAATGATTTCATTACCGGGCAAGCCACATGATACAATTGTTATCGAGAAAGTTTTCAAACGTAAAATTGACTCTGCTTTCATTGGCAGTTGCACCAATGGGCGGATAGATGACTTGCGTGCAGCTGCAAAAGTACTCAAAGGGAGAAAAGTAGCACCGGGCGTGGTGCTTAAAATTGTTCCGGCTACCAACGAGGTATGGCTTCAGGCTCTGAGCGAAGGACTTATTCAGTTATTCAAAAACTCGGGCGCCATGGTTTCTAATGCCGGTTGTGCCGGATGTGCAGCTGGGCAGGTGGGTATGAATGGTCCGGGTGAAGTAACAATAAGCACCGGAAATCGAAATTTTCCGGGTAAACAAGGAAATGGCGAAGTGTACCTTGCATCACCAGAGGTTGTTGCTGCATCTGCTATTGCAGGTTATATCACTTCCCCCGAAGAAATACCCGACATCCCTATGCTTTTTGATGCCTTGCAGCAATCTGAACATGAGGCTAATGTATTGGAGAATACTAAGAATGCTGTACAAAAAAGCAATATTGTAGAAGGGCGTGTATGGTACATATTGGAAGATAATATAGACACCGATATGATTTTTCATAATCGATATCTCGCCATCACCGATATGAAAGAAATGGGACAGTATGCATTTGATAATCTGAAGGGATATGAACAATTTGCAAAAATGGCCAAACCGGGTGATATCATTGTTACAGGCAAAAATTTTGGCGCAGGAAGCTCTCGTCAGCAAGCGGTTGATTGCTTCTTGGCATTGGGGGTGAGCGCAATTCTTGCAGAGTCGTATGGTGCCATATACGAAAGAAACGCCATAAATGCTGCCTTGCCCATACTTACATATAGTAGCTTAGACGGTTTGCAACTTGCAGATGGCAATATCTTGCGTGTGAATATGGAAACTGGTGAAGTGGTGAATGTTACAAAAGGAACCACTAGCAGGGTAAATCCGTTTTATGATGTACAAATGGAAATATATCAGAATAATGGATTGTTTTGATAATCTTTAGTTTACATTTGGAATGTAAATAATAAGATTTTTATTGAGATTTTAGTTGTAGATTATTGATATATTGTTTTTTAAAGTTAAACACCACATTTTACAATTGCTAACTATCTGGCAATTTGTAAATATGTGGTGTAACTTTTTTTATGAGGTTTAATCCACTTTTTTATCTATTCATTGCGTTTCAAATCCATCTCTATAGTCGAAAAATAAATTTAACAAAACTATACTTTATCATTATAACAGACCTCGTCTATTTTTACAAAAAATTGGATTTGATTAAAATGGTTGTATTCATGTGCGCTTTAAGACTTACTTTGATATTCATATGTTTACAATTGTAAGAAAATTCAGTTCAGTACAAAATCAGTTGAGTTATTTATCAGTTTTCTTATCTTCCTCTTCCTCAATATATTTCTTAGCTTTTTTCGAATCAGAATCTTCGATATATATAGTTCGTCCAAAGTCGAAAGCAGAAAAATGCACATAACGTTTAGGATTCTCGCGCATATCGCGCAGCAAGCGGTTGAGGTTGTAAGTGGCGTTTTCAATATTGGTATAGAGCGTATCGTTGTTGAGGAGTTGCGATATAGTGCCATCACCTTTGGTGGCTTTGGTCATTAAATCATTGAAAGATACAAGCGCTGCATTGGCATTTGTAATTGTATTTTTCAGGTCAGATTTGGCAAGTGAGTCGCTTATATCCGAAAAATTCTTGATAGCTTTGGTCAACGGCTCATTGTTGTTTTTGAGGTTGGCAGTAATGGATTCAACGTTGGATATAATACTAGCCAGTTTTCGTTTCTCAGTAGTCACAAGTGTATCAAAAGTATAAGTAGTGCTTTCTAAATTGGCAATGGTGTTTTTGATGCTTGCAAAACTACTGGCCAAGTTGGCTCTTGTGTTTTCATCAAATATATATCTAACCACAGCAAGCACAGAGTCTACTTGCAGCATGAGGCTCTCTGCTTTATTTTTGAGAGGTAACATTTGCATACTTACCTGATCCTTCAGGTCGCCTTCAATCCCGGTTAGCAGTGTGTCTTTGGGTGAGTGGTATTCCGTATTGGAGCTCATTAATAGTTTTACGCCTTTAGTACCCATGATATCAGTACTATATATAAAAGCTGAGGTTCCCTTGGGCAATTGATACTGATCTTCGATGGCAAGTTTTACAAGAATCCGACCTGAGGCACCTTGCAAAAAACTGATATCGCGCACCTGACCTACCCTGAAGCCATTTATAAGCACCGGACTAGCTACTACCAAGCCGTCTATTTTGTCGTATACTGCCATATATACTTTATCCTTATCAAATAAATAAATGCCTTTCAGATAGTTACTACCTAAGATAAGCGCTAGTATACTGGTAATTGCCAACAATCCTATTTTTATAACACGTTTACGTTCCATTTTGTTGTTTTTTCAATTCATCAAGAGCTGTTTGTATGCTAATTTTCTTCTTATTTTTGAATGCCACTAAAAAAGCGTCCGGAATTTTCTTCCTGATTTCACTCTGCAAAGTTAATGCTTCCTCGTAATTATTTATATTTCCGACAATATAGTTGTATCGCCCACCGTATACTACTTCTTTTATAGGGGCAAAACCTTTTAATTCGTTCGAATTTAGTGAGATCTGCTTTACCGACGAACGAATCTGAACACCAAAGTTAACCAAGGAAGTATCAGCGAGCTCACGTGGTGTGGGTACATTTTTATTTACAACTATTTTCTTATTTTGTGCCTCTATTTTTTGTTTATATTCTTTGAATGCCCTGAAAATTGCCGATGCTAAAAAATCCTGTCCTTGCGCACTCATCAGGTATTTTTCTTCGGTTTCATTGGTTATGTATCCTGCTTCAACCAGCACAGCCGGCATAGTAGTTTGCCATAAAACTACAAGCGCAGCCTGTCTTACACCCATATCGTTTCGACCGGCTCTTATTCTGAATTGATCTTGTATGAGCTTGGCCATGAGTAAGCTTTGTTCCAAATGTACATTTTGTACCAGCGACATGATGATATGTGTTTCTGGAGCATCGGGCTCATAACCATCATATTTTTGCGCATAATTGCTCTCGTAGGCTATTACCGAGTTTTCGAGCTTTGCCAGTTCTATATTTTCGGCAGATTTATTTACTCCCATTACATACGTAGATGTACCATAAAGCGTTTTCTTTTTGTTGGCGTTTATATGTATGGAAATGAATAAATCTGCCTTGGCCAAATTTGCAATTTCAGCCCTTCGTTTCAGTTCAATAAATTCATCGGTTTTGCGGGTATATATTACCTTTACATGTGGAAATTCTTTCTCAATGTATTTTCCCACTTTAAGGGCCAATGCTAGGGTCAATTCTTTTTCTTGGCTTTTTTTACCAAGGGCACCCGGATCTTTTCCTCCATGTCCTGCATCCAAAACCACCGTTTCAATTTTGTACCCGGTGGTTGTTTTGGTTTGTGCAAGTACACTCTGTGTTAACCAAATCGATATTAATAAACAGATAGCTAGTGTGATATGTAGTTTTTTAGCGTGCATGAAATATATTGAGTTCTTCATTTGGCAAATTTAACGATTCGAATATATCATACATTATGCCTTTTCGTTATAGTTTTGATAAAAATTTGGTAGTTTTGGCACAATTATAATATGATAACAAAAGTGGTTTTTAATAAAATTTCAACATTCAGGAAATCAGTATTTTGTATTGCTCTTTTATTAGTATTGGCTTTGAATACCAGTACTACAAAAGCTCAAGTGCAAGAGAATGAGCTGATGCCCAAAGATACAACAAGTGTTGCAGATACTACAAAATCTGAGGCATTTAACGAACCCATTGAATACTCATCTGTGGATTCTGCAGTGTTTGACATGAATACCCGAAAAGCGTATTTGTATGGAAATGCCAAAATGAACACCGAAAAAATTGAATTGCAAGCTAAATTTATTGCTGTAGATTTTGACCGTGAGTTGGTATATGCTACAGGTGAGCGCGACAAAGATGGCAATATGAAGGAAAAACCTGTATTCAAAGATGGGGATGAAACTTTCAACGCTGAAGAAATGCAATATAACTACCGAACCCGCAAAGGTGTAGTAAAAGGCGTGAAAACCCAGCAGGCCGATGGATATTTGCTAGCCGAGCGCACAAAAATGCATGACAACAAAGAAATACATATACTCAATGGTAAATATACTACCTGCGATGCTGATAAACCACACTATTATGTAAGCCTCACCAAAGCAAAAATTGTAAACAACGATAAAATAATAGCCGGCCCGTTGTATTTTGTAATTGAAGGCATACCTACACCTATAGCTTTACCATTTGGATATTTTCCGAGCAGAGCCAAGCGCGCCAGTGGAATTATGATACCCGGATACGGTGAACAGGGCTTGCGCGGATTCTATTTCCGCGATTTGGGCTTTTATTTTGCTATGAGTGATTATTGGGATTTGGCATTGGCTGCAGATATATATACCTATGGTAGCTGGAGTATAAAAGTTAATTCAAGGTACAAAGTTCGGTATTTATTCAATGGTTCCTTTAGTGCAAATTTCAATCAGAACGTAATTGGTGAAAAAGAACTTCCAGGATATAACTCGACAAAGGATTTTCGGGTAGTTTGGAATCACATGCAAGACCCTAAAGCCAGCCCAAATAGCAGTTTTACCGCATCTGTAAATTTCAGCACCAGCTCATACAACAAATACAACGAAAACAATGTGGGCGATTTTTTGACAAATACAAAGTCGTCTACTATAAACTACACCAAACGCTGGCCTAGCTCTCCTTTCACAATTTCGGCTAATATCAAAGGTTCTCAAAACACAAGCACCAGCCAAGTAGATTTGAGTTTACCTTTGCTTACTTTTAGTATGGCGCGACAAACTCCACTCACACGCTTTGTGAGCGTTCCGAAAGGTACTTGGTGGGAAAAAATAGGTATATCGTACAATGCTAATTTTGCCAATTCTATAAGTACATTAGATACACTACTTTTTACTTCTGAAGCCAAAAAAAAATTTAGATATGGTTTGCAACACAATATCCCCATTAGCACTTCTTTCAATTTGTTTAAATACGTAACCGTACAACCCTATTTCAATTACAATGGTCGCTTTTATGGCAACTCAATCCGAAAGGCTTTTGTAGATGAAATGTTTTTTAATCCTGAAGATTCTACCTATGAATATGGCAGGGTAGTAACTGATACCATTTCAGGTTTGCGCCATGTGTATGATTTTTCATTTGGGGTTCCATTTTCTACCAAACTATATGGGATGTTTACGTTCAAAAAAGACAGTAAAGTACAAGCTATCAGGCATGTAGTTACACCTTCTGTTTCATTTAGTTATACACCAGATTTCAGCGATCCCAGATATAATTATTACGATAAATATTACCTGAGTAATACCGATACAGTGGGTAGTATATACAGCTATTTCGATGGGGCCTTGTATGGCTCAGCGCCGCGCGGCAGAAGTGGTTCTATAGGATTTTCGCTTGGAAACAATCTGGAAATGAAGGTGAAATCTAATAAAGATACCACTGGACTTCGTAAAATCATCATTCTTGAAAGGTTTGGACTGACCACATCGTACAATCTGGCAGCAGATTCCATGAATTTGGCGCCAATATCAATGAATGGGGGAACTACTCTTTTTGAAATGATTACATTGAATATGAGTGCCACCTTTGCACCTTACGCCACCGATTCCTTGGGGCGAAGCTACAATGCCTATGAACTGAATACTAATGGACGTTTAGCAAGATTTGCCAATGCAAATTGGTCGGTAGGAGGAGGTATAGGATCCGATTTTTTTAACAAACTGGGGCAGAGCAAAGATGATAAAGGGAGTAAATCATCGGATGGCAGTTCTGGTGGTATGTATGATGAGTATGGATACATCAAATACAAAATTCCGTGGAGTGTGCGTGGCGATTATATGCTGAATATAAATAAAACATCATGGGATGTCACAAAAAAGGAATTCAAGACCACAATTACCCAAAGTATGCGTTTTTCAGGTAATGTATCTATTACTCCTAAATGGAAAATTTCAGCAACTTCAGGATATGATTTTATGGCTAAGAAATTTACGACCACAAGCATAAACCTATCCCGCGATTTGCATTGCTGGGAATTGCAGTTTCAGGTTGTACCATTTGGTTTGAGAAAGAGCTATTTCTTCCGCATAAATATTCGTTCATCTATTTTTGAAGGTCTTGAGTTTAAACGCGAAGACAACTGGTTTGACAATATTAAATAATAATTGAGATAATTCCTTTATCGTTGGGTTGGAAATATGCTTTCTAACCCGTTTTTATTTACATTTACTAATGATAAAAATTACTGAAATTAATCTCATACTGCCATGTATTGCAAAGCAAATAAGTATTTATGCAACTTTAGTTTTATAATCTTGCTATTGATTAGTATAACTGCTTGTTTCAAAAAATCAGGCACTGAGAAATCTGAAGAATACGTAGTCATAAAAAATACATTGAGTGCAAACGAAAACCGTTCTTTGCTTCAGCCATTTATAGATGGTGCTTGGGTTTCTGTTAACTATTTACAAAAATTGCACGAAAAAGGTCTGCCTTCGCTCGTTTCCGCTGCTGAAAGCAGCATTTCAACCATTATAATTCCCGAAAAATTGCTCGCGGATACTGTACAAATATTGTTGGGAAGCGAGTTTAATAAAGTAGATACTGCCAATCTTACTTTTCACAAAAACGGCTATACGTTTTTGCCAACCATGCAAACAATAAGTTACGATGGTAAATGGCTCATTTTGTATAAAATAGCGCAACGCGATACTTTTTTGGTACTCAACAAATACAACCCACAAGGACAACTGATAGAAAGCACACGTTTTTTTAAAATACGCAACCTGATGCAAGGTGATATACTTACTGTGCAAAATGTGCAATTGGCGGTCAATAGAATATTTCTTGCAGGCACCTATACACCTGTATGTCAAAATTGTGGCTTCGATGCTACCATGCAATTAAACATTGATGGCACAGTAGTTGGACATCATATGTACAAGTATTTCACTCTTTTGCCCGGAAAACAGCCCAATAGTGACTATTTGTTGTTTTGGAACGATAAAATTGTAGACAAATTTGAACTCAGTATTGACGGACAAGTATTGAAAATGAAACATATACATACGGGAGCTACCGCCAAGCTTGCTCGCCAGTATGATATATACCGAAGCTCTGAGATGTTTGACCCCGAAGTAATTGACCTCAGTATAGAAGACAAACCGGAACTTGTTGAAATAAAATTCTCTGTAAATGATAAAGCAGGTTCCGACTCAAAAACTGACTCTTTGTACCGAAAACTAATAAATGCAGGTTATTTTAACTATAAATTGTATTACAACGACAGGCTTCTTGTAGCAGATTATCAGTTCAATAAGTTATTTCTGGGTGAAATGTTTACCCAACATGGTTTCTTATATTTTACTGAACTCGGACGAAAACGAATTGCCCCTATACATAAGACAGCTATTACACTTCCAAAAATGTTATTTAGAAATGTACCTGCCGGCCGGCAGAAATTTAAACTATTCATATACCAACAAGAGTTTAACCGAGCTATAGAAGAGACCCGTCGGGCGAATATCGAAAAAGTACTTATAAATAAATCACTGCCATTTATATGGGCCGAAATTCAATTTGAAATCGATATACCACCCATTTACATGCAAACCCTCAAAGTACTGTCTTTCGAGTCTACAAGTACGTTGAAGGTAGATTTCAATCTGGCAGGTCAAAAAGGTACTGCAGATATGTTTTGGCAAGTATTGTACCCTCAGTTCAATGGAGTATATTATCGTTCGCCCCTTATGCGCAATGTGCGGGCATATGACAAGCCTGGCGAAGTACGTCTGTATTTTACCGACAACACGCAGGAAGTGAATATAATGCTGATGGACTACGATGGTAAAAATCAGTCAGAAAAAATATCTGTTTGGAGTGGGGCAATTAACAAGCTAGGCACACAAGACCCAGATGTCTGGAAAACATTGCAGATGAATAATAATATTAAAATTACGTATTCTATAAGTTTACCGCAGCTAGTCAATTCACCTGAAAGTCATCTAATAAATTAGAAAGTATTTCAGTTCGAGATTTATTTAAAACCATTTATTACTTGTCGCATTTGTACAGGGCTTGGTAAGTGAATCGTTCGAATATGCTTTATTACTATCCGGAATTTGAATATGGTGGTCTACGAACTTTGTTGAAATGGCAATTGCGACGGTTAATTCTTCTAATATTGATTCACTAAACACCATACACGGAAGACCCTATAAACAAAAAAGCCTCGCATGTGCGAAGCTTGATGTTTTATGTGTGGGAGTTGAGGGATTCGAACCCCCGACCCTCTGCTTGTAAGGCAGATGCTCTGAACCGGCTGAGCTAAACTCCCAATCTGTTTTTTGTTTTGCTGTTCCTTTGAAAAGCGATGCGAAGATAAGCAGGAAAATAACTTCAGCAAATTATTTTCACACTTTTTTCTAAAAAAAATACAAGAATTTTTCTTTGTATTGAAATTCAATCATTTAATTTTAGCATTTTCCCAGTATTCAAGGGCATCGGCCACCACAAAGGTGCTTCCACCTACAAAAATCACATCATTAGGCTGGGCTTCTTGCATGGCTGCTTGCAGTGCATCTTTTACCGTGAGGTACAAATGTCTGTTGGGTAGGTAAGCAGATGCACATTTTTCGAGCTCGTCTACCGGCATGGCTCGTGGTATAGAAGCACGTGTTAGGTAATATATAGCATCGGTAGGAAGTAATTGCAATACTGCATGTGGACTTTTATCGGATACCATACCAAATACCATATGTAACTTGCGGTAGGGTGTATGCTTGAGCTGTTGCATGGTATGACTTATTCCATCTTGGTTGTGCCCTGTATCGCAGATTATCTTAGGATTGGCATGTATCATCTCCCACCTGCCACGTAAGCCAGTGAGCTTTGCTGTCTCAGATATGCCAGTCAGAATTGCTTCTTCGGTGATTTCTAGTCCTTTGTTTATGAGCATGTCGAGTGTGGTTAGTATGGTACAAATATTCATGCGTTGTACCATGCCGGCAAGGTCAGAGGCAAGCCCCGGGTATGCGGGCTCAGCATTTTTTTCAATATAAAATTGCTGTTTCCCGTTTGGCAACATGGTGCTTGTGTTGCAGGTATAAATATCTTCAGCCTGGATCAATGGAGCATCTAGGTTTTCAGCAATGAGATTAAAAACCGGGATGGTTTCGGGGTGTCTTTGACCAATTACCACAGGAATATTTTCTTTTATTATCCCCCCTTTTTCAGCAGCTATTTTGGCTAGGCTTTCACCCAAGAACTGGGTATGATCGAGGCTGATATTAGTAATGACCGAAACAAGTGGGGATATGATATTGGTACTATCTAGGCGACCACCCATGCCGACCTCTATCACAGCCACATCTACCTGCTCGTGCGCAAAATACTCGAATGCCAGAGCTACCGTAAGTTCAAAAAATGAAGGTTGCAGTTTTTCAAAGAATGATTTGTGCAAATCAACGAAATTAATTACAAACTGTTCGCTTATCATTTGGCCGTTTACACGAATTCGTTCCCTGAAATCGAGCAAATGAGGTGAAGTGTACAAACCGGTTTTGTATCCTGCTTTTTGTAGCACTGCAGCCAATGAATGTGAAGTTGAGCCTTTTCCGTTGGTTCCGGCTACGTGTATGGTTTTGAACTTGCGATGAGGATGATCAAAATACAAATCCATCGCCATTGTATTGTCAAGCCCGGCTTTATATGCTGCAGCCCCAATGCGCTGAAACATGGGCAATTGGTTAAATAGATATTGAACTGTTTCTATATAATTCATCTTACTAAATAAATATACCAAAAATGCATGTTTTTTAATTGAGAAATGAGTAAATTTAGTATGTAAAATCAAAATATTTCCGATGTATGGAACATAACAAGAAGGTTTTTGTTTTAGATACCAATATCATATTGCACGATTACAAGTCGATACACGCATTTGAAGAGAATGATGTTGTTCTTCCGATTGTAGTGCTCGAAGAGTTGGATAAATTTAAAAAAGGCAACGACGATATCAATTTTCATGCGCGAGAGTTTATGCGTGAGCTCGACAAAATAGCAGGAGAAGCTTTGTTTGCGGAAGGCATATCTTTGGGTGAGGGCAAAGGATTATTATTCATAGAAACCGGGAAAGCTTTCTCAAATGAAATGGAAAAATCGTTTTCCGAAGATACTCCCGATCACCGAATATTGGCCATTACTGACTATCTGAGGTATAAATACCGCGACCGTCCGGTTATACTGGTTACACAAGATATAAATCTGCGCATGAAGGCCAAATCGTTGGGTATAGTTGCTCAGGACCTGAAAACCGGACAGGTGCGCAACGTGGAAAATTTGTACAAGGGTTTCAGAACTTTCGATAGCATAGATGATGGCATCATAAACCAACTTTATCAGGAAACCAGCAATGTACGTCCCGAGGACCTTGAGTTGGAATTCAAACTTGAGTCCAACCAATACTTCATCATGAAAGGAAACAATGCCAGTGCTTTGGCATACAACAATCCGCTTAGCGGAAAGATTGAGCGAGTTGAAAAACAAACGGCTTATGGTATCACACCACGTAACGCAGAACAGACTTTTGCCCTCAATGCCCTGCTAAACCCAAATATTCAGCTAGTTTCCATTACCGGAAAAGCTGGAACCGGGAAAACCCTTTTGTCATTGGCTGCCGCCATAGAACAAAGGCGTGATTACGATCAAATATTTCTTGCACGCCCCATAGTGGCTTTGGGAAACAAGGATTTGGGCTATTTGCCCGGCGATGCTAGCGAGAAAGTAGGACCATACATGCAACCGCTTTTCGACAACCTGAATGTAATAAAGCACCGTTTCGGTCCACAAAGCAAAGAGTTTCATAAGCTCGATGAACTGCTGAAAGAAGAAAAGCTTGTAATTTCGCCTTTGGCTTACATACGGGGGCGCAGTTTGTCTAATATTTTCTTTATAGTAGACGAAGCCCAGAACCTGACCCCACATGAGATTAAAACCATCATCACTCGAGCAGGAGAAGGCACCAAATTTGTTTTCACTGGCGACATTTACCAAATAGATAGCCCGTATCTGGATACCAAATCCAATGGACTTAGTTACCTTACCGATAAAATGAAGGGACAAAGCATATTTTCACATGTAAACCTGATGAAAGGCGAGCGCAGTGCATTGGCCGATTTAGCGAGTGATTTACTCTGATATTTAAGAAGATAATATATTATATTGTTTGAAACACCCATGTGCTGCATACACAAATACCGAATTCACAATAAGGGCAGGTATGGGTGTTCCATTATATCTTAAATTTTAAAATTTGTTCTGATAAAATAGGGATAATTTAAACCTCTGACGAGTTTATTAATTTGCAGGAATAAACCTTGTAACATGGAAATTGTATAATTTGCGTACAGTTTCCAGTTGCAAGGGCATTTGTATATAATCACCTTTTTCCCAGAGTTCAATTTGATCGGCATTTGCTGCACTACCAATATCGCCGTCCTGACCTCCTAAAAGTAGGAACCAATTTGCATCAGGGTCTGTTAGGTCGCTTATGTGACGAGAGCAAGAGCCATAATATGTACTGTTTATTTCATTAGTAAACTCATGCGCTGTTTTCATAAGCGTATTTGTAGTTCCACTAGCAGGCATTTCGTTTTTTACAAACTTTTTACCTAATACAGGAATTCTGGAGATAAACGGACCAATTTCAAGGCGGTGCACATCGCCCCATACTCTATGATTATCAGTGTCTTTCTGAGCTTTTTTGAAAGCAGTATACAATTGAGCAGCTAAAGTTTTTGCATCAGATTTGCTTATTATGGCCTCCATTGCTTTGAGCCAATTATTATCATTTTTCATCAGTTTTATATATGCTTCGCTGGTATAGTGCAGGGGCAATAAATCGGTAGTGAGCTGATACATAACCATGAAAAATACAAGTGCAGCGCGTGAGTCTTTGTGAAATTCGCCATTGAAAGTTGTGAACTCTTTCCACATTTCAGGAAAAGATTTTTCAATCTGTGTTGTTTGGTTATTTACCACATGCAAAAGAGAGTCTCTAAGCACCAAAGATATGTCAGACCAAACGTCAGTTTGCAACACTTTAAGTGTTTCTATGCTTATGGAGTCGGAGTTTGTGCAAATATCCGCCATACGCTTCATGCGGTTGTATCCCGAATATTCTAAAGCAATTGGAATATCGGTTTCAAATGGCATATTATTGGCGGAAGCTATGAAACCAGCAGGTGGATTATATGCAAAAGGAAGTTGGTAGGAACTCCGCACACTTACAACTGAATTGTCAAATGATTTAATGAGCTGTGTATAGGAATTGTTATCAGTGAGCAAAGGCTGAGCATAGGCAAGAACTTCGCCAATATTGCCTTTATTATCGGCATATGTCATTGCTTGTCCTGATACTTTGTATTCTTTGAAAGCATCTCTAAACTGTTGGAAGTCGGAGGCACGGTTGGCTGCTAAAAAGCATTCCAGTTCGTTTGAAGAGTCGTGCCCAAGCCACTGAAGTGCCACGATCTGATTGTTGGATTCAAACATTTTTAAATCAGAAATAATAGGTCCATATTTGGTGGTACGTATTTGTATTTCCTTGTCGAACCACCAGCGTGTATGTATACGTTCAGTCCGCATCTCAACTTCCAAAAGGGCTGCAGAATCAGGCTCAATCAGGTGTGAAGAAATAGATCGCATATTGGTACCACCCCAGGCAATGTTCATGTTTCTGCCGACTCCTACAAAAGGTATTCCGGGAATCTGAAAGCCTACCAGATGATAGGAAGGTGTTTTGTATCCCACCATAATCCACATATTGGGTGTAAAAATACCCAGATGCGGGTCATTGGCCATGAGTGCACCCCCGGTAGAAGTTTTTTGTGAGCCAACTACAAGCGAATTGCTACCAGATTTTGATATTTCATCTATCAGTTTCATCATCCCATTAAACCCACCGGTGGGGTATGAGGGGATAGATTTTTGGCCAAATTTCAGATATTCTGCCCATAACTTTTCCCAATCTTTTTCTTTGGATATACTAAGGAATTGTGCATATACACCCCATGTCAAATCGGCAGAGAGCAAGCGAGCTACCCCGTATACATCGTGCACTGTCCATGCAGAAGTATCAAGATTCAAAAATTCGTCTTCAAAAGGGGCATCGTATTTTAAACTTTTATAATAGTTAATCCCCCTGACATAATTTTCTACCCAGAGGCGTGTTTTATCAGTCTGAAGGCGAATCATCTCGTCTACATTGCGGTCGAATTGAATGGTTCGAAGGGCAGCATCAATATCCGCAAGCCAAGGACCGGCCATTTCTGCTGTTCTGCCCTGATATATCATTCTAAAAAGTTCCATTTGCCCTAGTCTTAGGTGTGCATTTACAAGACCTAGCGCAAATGCACCATCTTCATCGGTTTCTGCTTCAATGAAAGGCACCAGATTCTCATTCCAATATATTGTGATAGGTTTTTCTACAGGTAATTGTCCGCTTGGAAACGATTCTATGCGTTGTGCTATTGTTTTAGTATCTGGCTTTGAAACAATAAGCGGACATGCCGGAATTAGTATAATAATAATGAGTAATGTAATAATATATATAAGAGATTTTAGAATGATGCTGAGAATGTGTTTTAGCTTATTCATAAATAGAGAGTTCTTTCTTTATGCTTTGTATTACAGTCTAAAAATAGTTAAGAACTTACTTCATAGCTTATTGTTGAAGTGGAAAAAACACTAAGAAATGTTAACATAATTATTTTTGGATGAATACGGAACATTACAAAGATTGTTTATAGAAAATTATCTAGCTGGATTATAGCCTAGTAAGTAAAAATGATTTTACACTCACTTTTACGAAGTACAAGAATGAAACAATTATTTCACGACTTAGTATATATAATGCAGGCTAATTGCCTAATTTTGCAGGCTAAAATATTTGAGAGATGTTTGATTCAATTATTCGTTTTTTCAAAAATCCATATTACATACTTTTCACAGCTATAGGTATTATATATCTGGCATTCATGCAAATAGATGTGATGGATGTAGATGCGGCTCAATATGCCTCCATATCGCGTGAAATGCTCGAAACTGGCAATTACCTACATGTATATCATCGGGGGGAAGATTATTTGGACAAACCTCCTTTGCTGTTCTGGCTGGCTTCTGCTTCTATGCAAGTGTTTGGTATTAATAATTTTGGGTACAAATTTCCTGCTTTTCTGGTTTTGCTTTTGGCATTATTTTCTACTTATCATTTCACCAAATATTGGTACAACCAGCGGAGTGCATTGCTGGCAGCAGCCATACTGGGCACCACCCACGGTTTTTACCTCATGACCAACGATGTACGCACCGATGGCTTGCTTACCGGTTTTGTGATATTTGCAGTTTGGCAGATTTCTGTTTTTATTCACGAAAAGAAATATATAAATCTGTTTTTAGGTTCTTTGGGAGTGGCTGCTGCGATGCTTGCCAAAGGCCCTTTTGGAATAGTGATTGTGGCAATAGCTATAGGCTCAGATTTGCTTCTGAAAAGAAAGTGGAGTGATATATTCCGCTGGCAGTGGATTTTGATGCTTCTGACTATAGCAGTGGTTTTAGCTCCTATGACCTACGGCCTGTATACCCAATTTGATATGCACCCCGAAAAAACCGTGTATGGCTTGCAAGGCCCTTCGGGAGTTCGTTTTTTTTATTGGACACAAAGTTTTGGACGTATTACCGGAGAAATATATTGGAACAATCATGCCGGATTTTTCTTTTTTTTCCATTCTATTCTTCTCGATTTTTTGCCCTGGATTCTTTTCTTCATTCCGGCTCTCGTATACAAGTTTTATCAATTGTGGAAAATACGATTCAAAGCTGAACCTCAACAAGAATTTCTGACCATGGGTGGCTTTGTGCTTGGATTCCTTATGCTTTCTATGTCGAATTACAAGTTGCCGCATTATATCTTTTCGTTATTTCCCTTTGCAGCCATTCTTACTGCTGTATTTTTGCACGAGCATTTTACAAGTTATGCAAAATGGGCGGTAATATGGCGAAAAGTGCAAAATGGAGTACTCTTCATTTTGTACGTCGCCATTTTCATGTTATTTGCATTTGCTTTTCAAAACAATTGGTTGGTGATTTTAGTGCCAATCGGATTGTTTGTGGTGTTTGTATATAGTCTTATTAATACCAAAGATGAACTCCATAAAACGGTTTTGCCCACTTTGATTACTGCAGTAGCACTTGGGTTTGTTTTTTCAATGCATGTATATCCCAATATGCTTCAATATCAGAGTAGTAGTGTAGTAGGGCGTGAAATACTAAAAATGAATATACCACCTGATAAGTTTATGTGGTTGAATACAGAATCCAATAGTCTCGATTTTTATGCCCGACGGATAGTGCCCGAAGCCAATTCAGATTCATTGCCGATTTATCCGAGCGGTACATATATATTTGCCACTCAAAAAGATATGGAAGAAATGCTACAAGTGCAGAAACTCGATTATAAGATTGTAAAATCGTACCCACATTTTTCGGTTAGCAAATTCAATATCAAGTTTCTGAATGCTGCCACACGTAGCAAAGTTCTTAGAACCAATTATTTATTAGTAAAAAATTAAAACTCGCATAGCATTCTTTTCATGAAAATATTATCCATCATTATCCCTGCCTACAATGAGGCAAATACTATTCATCTGATTTTAAATAAAATAAAAGAAGTAAAACTGCTTTCCGATATCGAAAAGGAGGTAATAATAGTAAACGATTGTTCAAAAGATAAAACCGAAGAAGCTATTCAAAAATTTATTGCCGAAAACAATGATTTGCGCATACGTTATCTGAGTTTTGACGTAAACCAGGGCAAAGGGGCTGCACTGCGAGCTGGAATAGCCAGTGCCAACGGCGATTATCTGATCATTCAGGATGCCGACTTGGAATACGATCCACAAGAATACAATATACTGCTAAAACCCATACTCGATGGTTTTGCCGATGTGGTTTATGGGTCGCGCTTTGCCGGTGGAAATCCGCATAGGGTTCTATTCTTCTGGCATACCATTGGAAATAAGCTTCTTACTTTTATTTCCAATATGCTTACTAACCTAAATCTTACCGATATGGAAACATGTTACAAAATGTTTAAAACCAATATCATACAAGAGATAAAACTTAAAGAAAATCGTTTTGGATTCGAACCTGAGGTAACCGCTAAAATTGCAAGAATTCCAAAAATCAGGATTTATGAGGTAGGTATTTCATATTATGGAAGAACCTACGACGAAGGTAAAAAAATAAATTGGAAAGATGGCTTTAGAGCGTTGTGGTGTATGGCAAAGTATGGCTTGTTTCGAATGAACTGAAAAATTAGTAATTCAAAATTAAAAGCCAATGAAAATACTTTTGCATTGGCTTTTTTTTTGAAATTATGAGCAAATTATTCCTGGTGAGCCAGTTCAGTATTTATCATCCAGTTTATACCAAACTTATCGGTAAACATGCCAAAATAGGCATTCCAGAATGTCATATTCAATGGCATGGTTACGGTTCCGCCCTTTGAGAGTTCATTAAATATTCTGTCCGCTTCTTCTTTCGTTTCCGGATGTATAGAAATGGTAAAATTGTTACCCTGCACAAACTGTGCCTCGTAAAATTCACCCACATCACTTCCCATGAGTGTAGTTTCTGCGCTTATGGGAAGGCTCACATGCATTATTTGGCTTGCATAGATTGGGTTCAATGGCGGCATTCCTTCCATAGGCGGCATTTCACTAAAACGGCTGAGCGAAGCAAATTCACCACCAAATACTGATTTGTAAAATTGGAATGCTTCTTCGCAATTGCCTTTGTAGTTTAAGTATATGTTTACTGTGGTCATGGTTATGATTTGTTGAATGTGTTTCTTTTATTCTATAAAAATGGGTATTGTTTCGCAACAGTCATTAAACAAAAATATAAATAAACATGTATTTTGAATGCTTCATATCTAAAATATTTTTAATTTGAGAGCAACTTTTTAATGGAATTGAATATGAATATTTCTCTGCCAAAACTCAGTACTTGCTTATGGTTCAACAATCAGGCAGAACAGGCTGCCCGTTTCTATACTTCAGTTTTTCCAGATTCAAAAGTTGGAAATATAACTTACTATAACAGTGGTGGATACCAACAACATCAACAAATCGAAGGTACAGTGCTTACCGTGTCTTTTAACCTATCCGGAAATGAGTTCATGGGATTAAATGGCGGCCCTGTTTTCAAATTCAACGAAGCCATATCCTTGGTTATACAATGTGCAAATCAGACGGAGGTGGATTACTACTGGGAAAAGCTATGCGAAGGGGGAGAAGAAGGGCAATGTGGCTGGTTGAAAGACAGATTCGGAGTTTCGTGGCAGGTAGTTCCTGTTTGTTTACACGAAATGCTATCTTGCGGCATTCCTGCAAAAGCTGCTGCTGTAACAAGGACATTTTTAGAGATGAAAAAACTAGAGATAGCGATGCTAGAAGAAGCATTTGCAAATAATTGATAAACCCATTTTAAAATGCAGATGAAACAAGATCAAACTCGTAATATAGATGAGTATATAGCAGGGTTTCCCGCAGAAATGCGTGAAATACTTGAAACCATAAGAGGTACCATTCAAATGGCTGCCCCCGAAGCTACTGAGAAAATGAGCTATGGAATGCCTACATTCTTTTTGTACGGCAATTTGGTGCATTTTGCTGTAGCTCAGAAACATTATGGATTTTATCCGGGGCCATCTGGAGTAAGCCATTTCGAAGAAGAACTTCATGCATACAACACATCAAAAGGAGCCATTCAGTTTCCGGCAAACAAGCCTATTCCGTACGATTTGATATCCCGTATAGTACAATTCAGAGTAGCCGAGAATTTGGATAAGGAGGCTATGAAAAACGAAATGAAGAAGAAGAAATAGGACGGAGATATATTTTTTCTTTCTCGCTGATTAGCGCAGATTTTTAGCGCAGATTCTCGCAGAAGTAATCAAAAAAAATCTGTGGAAATCTGTGGGTGAAACGGCGAAATCTGCGAGAAAATAAAACAAAAAAGCCCGAGTACATGATACCCAGGCTTATATTTTGTATTCAAAGAGTTACTTAGCAAAGCTTACAGCTCTGGTTTCGCGTATTACGGTTATTTTCACTTGTCCCGGGTAAGTCATCTCGGTCTGAATGCGGCGAGCTATATCATACGAAAGATTTTCAGCTTCTTTGTCCGAAAGTTTTTCGCTACCCACAATCACGCGCAACTCTCTACCAGCTTGTACAGCGTAGGTTTTGAGTACGCCCGGGTACGACTGAGCCAATGCTTCCAAGTCTTTCAGACGTTTTACATAAGCCTCGGCTACCTCGCGTCGAGCACCCGGACGAGCACCACTGATGGCGTCGCACACTTGTACAATCGGAGCCAGTAGGGTAGTCATTTCCACCTCGTCGTGGTGAGAACCAATGGCGTTGCAAATTTCAGGTTTTTCCTTATATTTTTCAGCCAGTTTCATACCCAATATGGCATGTGGCAATTCAGGTTGCTCATCCGAAACTTTACCTATATCGTGCAGCAGACCGGCACGTTTGGCAAGTTTCGAGTTCAGACCAAGTTCCGATGCCATGATGGCACAAAGGTTTGCCACTTCGCGAGAGTGCTGCAGCAGGTTTTGTCCGTATGATGAGCGGTATTTCATTTTACCAACCAAGCGGATAAGCTCAGTATGCATACCATGTATACCCAGGTCTATGGTAGTACGTTTTCCTACTTCCAGAATCTCTTCTTCCACTTGTTTTTCGACCTTCTGCACTACTTCTTCAATGCGGGCAGGGTGTATACGACCGTCGGTAACCAATTGGTGCAAAGCCAAACGGGCTATTTCACGTCGTACAGGGTCGAAACCGCTCAAAACAATGGCTTCTGGGGTATCATCTACAATGATTTCAATACCGGTAGCAGCTTCAAGCGCACGAATGTTTCTACCCTCGCGGCCTATGATGCGGCCTTTTATCTCGTCGGAGTCAATATGAAAAACGGTTACTGCATTTTCAATAGCTGTTTCGGTACCTACTCGCTGAATGGTTTGCATTACTATGCGGCGGGCTTCTTTTTGTGCATTGAGTTTGGCTTCTTCAACTATCTCACTTATATTGGTAATAGCTTGAGCTTTTGCCTCTTCTTTCATGCTTTCAATCAACTGGTTTTTGGCGTCTTCGCCACTCATACCTGCAATGGCTTCGAGTTTTTCAACTTGTTGTAAATGCAGTTTCTCAAGTTCTTCTTGTTTTGACTGGTACGTCAACGTTTGCTGTTCGAAAGTAGCTTTTAGGGTATCTAGTTCAGTAGCACGTGTATCAAGTTCTTTTTGTTTCTTGGCTTGGTCTGATTGGCGTTGGTTGAGTGTAGCTTCTCTTTGTTTGAGTTTATTTTCGAACTGGTTTAGTCTGTTATTTTTCTCATTTGCAGCCTTTTCGTGTTCAGATTTTAGTTGCAGGAATTTTTCTTTTGCCTGCAGAATCTTATCTTTTTTGATTACTTCGCCTTCGGCTTCAGCATCGCGGAGTACTTGGGCACTTCTTTTGATGAAAGAACGGTGCCTGAAAACATATAGAAGTGTACCGCCTGACATGAAGGAGGCCACACCAATTACTATCTCGATTATCATATAAAAAATTACAATTAAGGTTAATAAAAAACCCGCATCATTGACAATAAGTACGAGCTTGAGAAAACCCCTACAAGCATGGGCGGCACGAACCGGAAAATTTCGAACTTCCACTGTCTCAATGAAGAGAACCTACAAGAGGTTGAGGCCTGTCCTACGTAAACCAAAGCTTCGCACCAATGTGTTTATTAGTGTTGAGTTTTCAGTCGCTTTATAGCAATAATGCGGGCAAAATTATATATTCAAAGAACGTTTTCTTGTATAAAGTATGTCTAGCGTACTTGCTCAGTATTAAAACTTTTCACTTCGCTGTACAAAGTACTTATGTGTTCAATTAATTCTTTACTCTGGTTTTCTTCACATGTCAGTAGTTTTCTCATAATGGTGAGTATGGTCATAGCCAATGCATCCTGAGCATCGTGGTGTACATACTTATTTTTATAAGAATTTATCAGGTTGTTCACTTCTTTTACAGCCCTTCTGATTTTCTCTTCTTCTTTCTCAGAAGCTTCGATAGTCATCGGGTATTTCCGGTCTTCAATTACAACTGTTATGTTAAGTCTGTCGTCCATTTTATTTTAATTGACTCGTAAGTCTTTCTATTTATTGAGTAGCGCCAGGCACTTATCTATTTCCCGCACAATCTGGTTTATCTTGAGCTTGGCATGCTGCTTGTCTTTTGCAGTTGTTTCAAGCGTTTTGGCAAATTTAAGTGTTTCGTATTTTTTTTGTAGTTCAGCTATTATTTCGTCTTTTTTCTTCAGTTCTTCATTCAACTCGTTGTATTTGTCCAAAAACTGGGCTTTTTCCAACTTTTCTTCCCGGTATGCGTTCATTAGTACCAGCATTTCTTCTCGCAACTTAAGAATTATGTCCAATTTTTCATTCATTCCGGTATCGAATTAATACAAAGTTAATAACTTTTTTATTCTAAAGAAAATTTACGATTCTTTTTTGTTTAATTTATCGCACAAATATAACGAAATTTTGTTTGGGTGCAAGTCTATTTTACCCAATTTTAAGGTTCATTACTTTTTTTAAATCTGATATTATGATGCTTGAATTTAAATACCTTATCTTTTACTTTAATCTTTTGTTCTTTGCCATTTTTGCAAATATTCTGAGCGCGCAACAATCCAATTATTTTCCGCCCTTGGGCGAAATTTCCGCCGTTTCAAGCTTAGTAGGTGAGATTCGTCCGGATCATTTTCATACGGGACTCGACTTTTCTACTTACGGTAAAAATGGACTGAAGGTTTATGCCATTGATTCCGGTTTTGTTTCTCGTATCAAGATTTCGGGTTATGGATATGGAAAAGTGGTTTATATAGCTCACTACGATGGACGTGAGTCGGTATACGCACATTTGCAGCAAATGAGCGAACCTATTTGGGCAGAACTGATGAAATGGTGCTATCAGGCACAAATGGCTGATGTTGAAATTTATTTAGCCCCTGATGTTTTGAAAGTGAAAAGAGGCGAAGTAATAGGTCTTTCCGGAAACACAGGGCGAAGTTATGCACCTCATTTGCACTTCGAAATTCGTGATTACGCTACCGCCAAGGCCCTTCAGGTGTGGAACTATGCTTACGCCCCTGCTGATAAAACCAAGCCGGTTATTTCTTCAATTTCCGTGTATGATGTGTCTGAAACGTATGAATATAAACAGCTTAGTGCATTTTCGGCTACATCTACCGCTAATCACAAAGCTCCGTCGCTGATAAGCCTTAATTCATGTAGCGGTAAAATTGGTTTTGGAATAGTGGCTTGGGACATGGTGGATAACTCTTCAAAGGACTTAAATCCATACAAATGGCAGCTTTTCGTAAACGATAGCCTAAGATATGAATTGGTGTACGATAGCATTTCGTTCGACGATTACCGCAAGGTGAACGCCATGAAAGACCTGGGCGCATACCGAACTGCACGAAGAAAGATAAATTTATTGTTTTCGTCGCCTTATTTGCAAATCCCCAACGTGAAAGCTTCGCAATACGGCATTCTTCATCCCCAAATGGCTACCAACTACCGCATAAAAATGGTGGTATACGATGTGGCAGGAAATAAATCGGAATGTAATTTTCAGATAAATGTAAAAAATATCATCCCAGAGACCCCTTTGGATTGGGATGAATATTTGCACCCTGATTCAAACTACCACTTTGAAAATGTAAACTATACCATTTCTATGACAAATGGGACAATATATTATCCCTCCAAATCGGATATTTTGTTAAAAAAAATGCATGAAGATGCGATTTCCGATAAATTATGGTTTATGTCAAAAGAAATTCCTATGAACAATACGTTTAGCCTGGGATTGCGTTTGAACGAAAAATGGGTAAAATACAGCAGCAAAGTATATTTGCACGAAAGAACCAGTCATAAAAACTTCCGAACCGCATTTCACCCCAACAATATGTGTGTAGGCAAACCTAATACTGGCGGAGAGTTTACTTTACTCATAGATACCATACCTCCCAATATTAAATATCTCAACAATGTGCGATGGGTAAATAATAAATTAGTCGCAGATTTTATTATAGGTGATTCGTCTACCGGACTATCTGAATATCATGCATATGTAGGCGATACTTGGTTAATGACTGAATATGATAGTAAATACGACAAACTCACAGTAGAAATGCCTGCAGATGCGCTCAACAAAACACTCACCATAGTGCTTTACGACTGGGTATACAATAAAACCACTAAGAGTGTGACCGTAAAAATGATTAAGAAACTTTGAGTAAAATCTTTTTAACAATTGAGTAAATAAATCTGCTCATTGATTATCTTTGCAATGTGTTGAAAGGAATGCATTAAGCACAAATCATGAAAATACTGATAGTTGAAGATGATTTGGCATCGAGAGAGTACCTCCGCAATGCCATAGAAATGGAAGGACATGATTACCGAATTGCTGTAAATGGCAGTGAGGCTCTTGATATTTATGTAGATTTCAAACCTGAACTCATACTTTGCGATATACAAATGCCTGTAATGGATGGGCTTGAACTGTTGGAAACCGTCCGTTCTCGAAAATCTAACAGCATTTTTGTGATGCTCACCGCCTTCAGTACCGAAGAATATGCCATCAGGGCTTTTCATTTGGGCGCCAATAATTACATCAAAAAACCTATTCGCCAAAACGAGTTGCTGGAGCTGCTTACTAAGTACGAACGTATAATCAAAAACCGCCGTATAGGCAACCCTGAAATACCTGGCAGGCTAAGCAAAAGGGAGTTGAAACTGCATTTCAAAAGCGAAGATGGGTCAATGCCTAAAGTGGTCGATTTTCTGCTCAGCGAAACGGCCGATTTGTTTTCAAATGATGAGAAAATAAGCATTGAACTGGGGCTTATGGAGCTGCTCACCAACGCCGTAGAACATGGTAACCTCGAAATAACCTCTCCTGAAAAACAATTGGCCAGCCAGAATGGCGAGTTTGAGGAGCTTTTACAAAAAAAACTTCAAAACAAGAATCTGGCTGAACGAGAAGTGACAGTTCATTTTTTGATGAATGAAGAATATTGTGAATGGATAATTATGGACCAAGGCAACGGTTTCAATTGGCAGGAAATGCAAAGCAACTTGCAGGAAGACCGATTGTATGAGCTCAACGGACGTGGTGTTTTTATATGCCAGTTTCTGTTCGACGAAATGGAATTTCAGGGCAATGGAAATACAGTAAGGGTACGTAAAAATTTCTTCCCCAGCGAAGTGGCCATACCAGAATAGTCCAATCCTATTCGAATATTCATTTTACATCATATTTTTGTATCTGTGCATAAACACATGTTTTGATGAAGATTATTAATCCTTTATACGACAAAGCGTTTAAATACCTGATGGAAAACAACCGTTGGGCTACAAAGGTAATAAGTGTAATTCTTGATGAAGAAATTGAGGAGCTTAAACTTAACCAGCAAGAAACGGTTTTCCCCGATAATAAGCATCAACTTACTTTGTTCAGGCTAGATTTTAAAGCTACCATTAAGAAAAATGATGGCACGAAACACACTGTCTTGATTGAATTGCAAAAATCGAAATATATAACTGATATTCTTCGATTTCGCAATTATTTGGGAAGTAATTACATGAAAGCGGAATCTGAAAAAGATTCAGATGGAAAGGACAGAAAAGTATCATATCCTATCATTACCATTTACATTTTAGGATACAACCTGGATGAAATACCTTATATGGCTGTTACCGTCAATCATCAGGTGGTAAACTCTATTAATAAGGAGCCCTTACACTTGGAAAGTGATTTTATCAACCAATTAAATCACAGATCACATATCTTACAAATACGCAGGTTGCCCGAAAAAAGAGTGACTAAACTCGAACAGTTTTTGGCTTTGTTTAATCAGGCTTGGATTACAGAGAATCATTATATTCTGGATTTACAAGATGTTCCGAAGGAATTTGAAGGGATTGCACGTTACTTACAAACGCCGGTTCTCGATGATTCATTCCGACTACAGCTGCAGGCAGAGGAGGAAATAGACATGATTTTCGACGATCAGGAATATAGGCATTTAAAGGAGAAAATGGAGCTTCGGAAGGAAAAAGAAGAAGCTGAATCGAGAGAAAAAATGGCACAGGATAAGATTTTGGAAAGTGCCCGTTTCATGAAACAACATGGTATTTCGATGAAGGATATTGCAGTTGCTACTGGTCTATCTGAAGAGCAGATTTCTTCACTTTGATTATTTTATTTCTAACTGTAAAATACAATCAAGTACACACAAAAAAACATTGCCAAAGTCCATGAACTATGGCAATGTTATATTTCAGTATATCAACTACTTACTTCAGTATTTCGCGTGAAATCACAATTTGTTGAATTTCCGAAGTTCCTTCGTATATCTGGGTCAGTTTAGCATCGCGCATCAGCCTTTCTACGTGGAAATCTTTCACATAACCGTATCCACCGTGTATCTGCACTGCTTCTGTGGTAGCACGCATAGCAGCTTCCGATGCAAAATATTTAGCAATGGCACCAGCCTTGGTATAATCTTTATGCTGATCTTTCAGCCAGGCTGCTTTTAATACTAAAAGGCGTGCTGCTTCCATTTCCACTTCTATGTTGGCTAGTTTGAATGCTATGGCCTGATGTTCGGCTATGGGTTTACCAAAAGCTTTGCGTTCTTTGGCGTATTTGATAGATAGCTCGAGTGCACCTGTACCTAAGCCCAATGCTTGTGCTGCTATGCCTATACGTCCCCCATTGAGGGTATTCATGGCAAATTTGAACCCAAAACCATCTTCGCCTATGCGGTTTTCCTTCGGAACTTTCACATCCTGAAACATAAGAGAGTGAGTGTGTGAGGCACGCATGCCCATTTTGTTTTCTGCCGGACCTATGGTGAAGCCTGGCATACCGCGCTCTACAATCAACGCATTTATGCCATGGTGTTTTTTCTCAGGATTGGTGTGAGCTATTACCAGATAGTAAGTAGCATCCGAGCCATTGGTTATCCAGTTTTTTGTACCATTGAGCAGGTAATAGTCGCCCATATCAACTGCAGTAGTGCGTTGGCGGGTAGCGTCCGATCCTGCTTCGGGCTCAGAAAGGGCAAATGCACCTATTACCTCGCCACTAGCCAGTTTGGTCAGGTATTTTTGTTTCTGGGCTTCGGAACCATATGTTTCCAACCCCCAGCATACCAGCGAGTTGTTTACCGACATCACTACAGAGCAGGCAGCATCTACTTTCGATATTTCTTCCATAGCCAATACGTAAGAAACGGTATCCATACCGCCTCCACCATATTTTGGGTCTACCATCATACCCAGAAAACCAAGCTCTGCCATGCGTTTTATTTGCAGTTCAGGTTTCATGGCTTTATCGTCGCGCTCAATTACACCCGGAAACAATTCGTTCTGGGCAAAATCGCGTGCAGCTTGCTTTATCATCAGCTGCTCTTCAGTAAGGCTGAATTCCATTGATCAATATTTTGAAGATTATACAAATTTTGTTTACTACAAATGTAAAAGTTTTAATTTCCCAATCAAGAAAATCTATGAAAAATATCATATTTAAAACGTTTGTACTAGTATAATGGAATGGCAGTAAAACTGCCTCTGAATGGAATGAACAATTAGACGTATGAATATTTTACAATGATTATATTTGTATAAAATAATAGCCTGATGAGCCACAGACTTACCGAATGGGACGGATTTTTACATTGGCGCGCCAAGCAGATAAGCATGCCCAGTTTTATGCTGGTTATGAGCATGGCCATAGGTTTTGCAGCTGGCTTGGCAGCACTCATTCTGCGCACCGGCGTTTTCAAAATGCGCGATTGGATAACCACAGATTTGGGCATTGCTAGCCATACCTTCTGGATTTTTATTCTGCCCTCGATAGGGCTTTTTATTACCATGCTTATTCGAAAGTTCTTGGTGAACGATATGGGCAAATTTGGCCTTTCAGGCATTTTGTTTGCCATTTCCAAACGCAATAGCATACTCGATAAACACCGCAGTTTTTCTGCCATCATAGGCGCTTGGTTTACAGCTGGTTTTGGCGGGTCTGCCGGATTGGAAGCACCCATAATCATTAGTGGTTCCAGCATTGGCTCTACATTGGGGCAAATACTGGGCACCGACTATAAAAACACAACCCTGTTGCTTGCTTGCGGAGCTACTGGAGCGGTTTCGGCCATATTCAATACCCCCATAGCCGGGGTGGTTTTTGCGCTGGAAGTTTTGCTCATCGATTTGTCCCGTTTTACGCTTATTCCCCTTCTGCTGGCCAGTGTTACAGGCACCATCACCACGCAGTTGTTGGCTGAAAGCGAAATCATGTTCAAGTTTGAAGTTACAGAGCCTTTCAATGCTGCAGCACTGCCGTTTTATGTACTTCTTGGTATTTTGGCTGGTTTGGTTTCTGTTTATTTTACAAGAAGTTATATTTGGGTGGAAAGCCGGTTTGATGGTATTACCAATCACTGGAAACGCATGGCGCTGGGATCCGTTTTGCTCGGATTGCTCATTTTTCTTTTCCCATCTCTCTATGGCGAAGGGTTCAATACCGTAAAGGAGATACTGGAGCACAACGGGCAGGCTTATACCCAAATGAGCGCAGGAAGTTTCAGCCAATGGCAGCCGGGCGTAGTTATTTTTGTGCTTTTGCTACTTATACTATCCAAGCCCCTGGCCACTTCCATTACCATTGGAGCAGGCGGAATAGGCGGAATTTTTGCACCGGCGCTCTTTTGCGGGGCAGTACTCGGATTGCTCTTTACGTATACGGCCAATATGTTGCAACCTTTTATTCATCTCATCACCATCAATTTTTCGCTAGTGGGCATGTCGGCAGTATTGGCAGGGGTACTGCATGCTCCGCTCACCGGAATTTTCCTGATAGCCGAAATTACACAAGGCTACGAGCTATTTGCACCATTGATGCTGGCTACCACCATTTCATACATCACCGTCAAATATTTTCAGCCTCATGGCATCATCACCTTTCAGCTTGCCAAGAAAGGGGAGCTCATCACCCACAACAAGGATAAAGCGGTACTCAATTTCATGAACCTGCAAGAGCTCATAGAAACCGATTTTGAGTCGGTGCCTGCCGATGGTTTCCTACGCGATTTGGTAAAAGCCGTCTCAAAATCGAAACGCAATATTTTTCCGGTGGTAGATTACAACGGAGTTTTCCGTGGGGTAGTGCTGCTCGACGATATTCGTTCCATCATGTTCGACCCTACTTTGTACGAAAAAGTGAAAATACGAAACCTGATTATTTTCCCGGAAGAAGTAGTGTATATAGACGACAATATGGATACGGTAATGAATAAATTCAACCGCACCACATCGTGGAACTTGCCTATACTCGATGGTTCCCGCTATCTGGGCTTTCTTTCCAAATCCAAAATATTGTCGGAATACCGCAAACGGCTGGTAGATATGAGTACCGAGTAGCCCAAGCGTTTATTCATTCCAAATTTTTTGCAAAAAGTCTTGATTTATCTTTTCTGCCGAATCGAACACAAAATCGGCTATGCCAAAGCGTTTGTCGTTGAGCAAATGCATTTCCGGAATGGCTATCACTTTCATACGGGCTGCTTTGGCTGCTATCACGCCATTCACAGAGTCTTCCAGTACCAGGCATTCTTGTGGAGCTGCATTCAGTTTTTCGGCAGTATGTATGAAAATATCGGGATGCGGTTTTCCGTATTGTTCAAACTGGGCGCTGTGAAGCAGGGGAAAATATTTATTGAGATTGAGCACACGTGTGGCAGTTTCTATAAGCACAAGGTCCGATGAAGAAGCGATGGCCATTTTAAACTGCATGGAGTGAGCAAGCTCAACCAATTGCACTATTCCGGGCAGGGCAGTGCCTTCTTGTTCTATGAGCTCGTTTACCCTGTTCACTATGCGGTTTTTGATATCGTTGGTCGATGTGTTTTTTTTACCAAAATGCGAAAACCAGTACTTCACCACCTCGTCTACCCGCAGCCCCATCACCTGTCTGCACATGTCGTCGGTGAGGTGAATATCTTGGGTGGCGAAAATTTCGATTTCGGCTTTTCTCCAAAATGGTTCAGAATCGATTATCAGACCATCGAGGTCAAATATGAGTGTGTTTATCATAGTTCAAAATAATTTGCTAATTTCGGCAGCTCAAAGAAAAGCAAAAAAAACGAACATATGTTGCGTTCCATGACAGGCTTTGGTAAATCTGAAGCCGATTACAACAACCGGAAATATTCGATAGAAATAAAATCGCTGAACAGCAAACAACTCGATGCGAGTGTGCGCCTTCCCAATGCCTTTCGCGATAAGGAGTTTGAAATGCGAAACCTCATAGCCCAGCGCCTGGAACGCGGCAAGGTGGAATTGAGCATTCGTATAGAAGCAGATGAAACCGAAAAAGTAACCTCGCTCAACCGCAACCTTGTGAGCGAATACATACAAACCCTACGCGAAATAGCCCAGGCACATGGTGCCGACCCCAATGCGGTGGAGCTTATGCACATGGCGCTGCGCATGCCCGATGTGTACAAGAGCGATGCCCAGGCCAGCAACCCCGAAGAGTGGGCTGCCATATTGAAAGGCATAGACAAGGCAGTAGAATCCCTGCTCGAATTCAGACGAAGAGAAGGTTTGGTTCTCAAAAACGATATAGTGGCTCGTATTGAAACCATAAAAAGCCTTTCGGCTCAAGTGGAAACCTACGAAATACCTCGCCAGAATGCCCTCAGAACCAGACTTATGCAAGCTCTAAGCGAAATAGGCATAAACGAGCAGATAGACAAAAACCGTTTCGAGCAGGAGCTTATTTATTATCTGGAAAAATGGGATATTACCGAAGAGCGAGTTCGCCTCACAAATCACCTCAATTATTTCATAGAAACAGTTGAACTGAAAGAAGATACGGGTAAAAAACTTGGATTCATAGCCCAGGAAATAGGCCGCGAAATAAACACCATGGGTTCAAAGGCCAACGAAAACCAGATACAACGTCTGGTAGTAGATATGAAAGATGAACTGGAGAAGATCAAAGAACAATTGATGAATATTTTGTAAAAAAGGGTCATGAGTAAAGTTGTAATCGTATGTGCCCCATCCGGTACAGGCAAAACCACAATCATAAAAAAAGTACTCAGCAGTTTTCATTTGCTGGAATTTTCCATATCGGCATGCAATCGCAAGGCACGCGAGGGCGAAACAGACGGAAAGGATTATTATTTCGTAAGCACCGAAGAGTTTAAAAGCAAGATAGAAGCCAATCAGTTTCTGGAATGGGAAGAAGTGTATGCAGGTAGGTATTACGGAACTTTCAATTCTGAACTCGACCGAATCTGGCAAAAAGGCCATTTCCCGCTTTTCGATTTGGATGTAAAAGGTGGAATGCGATTGAAAGAGATTTTCGGAGAAAATGCATTGGCTATATTTTTCACCCCACCCAGCATACAGGCACTGCGCCAAAGGCTTGAAAACCGTGGAACAGATAGCCCGCAAGAAATAGAAATGCGGCTTGAAAGGGCTGCTTTCGAGCTTTCATTTGCCCCGCAGTTCGATGTAGAAATTGTAAATCAGGTGGTAGACGAAGCCACCAACGAAGCCATACAAATCATTTCTGAGTTTCTGGAAGTTAAAATATAAACCAAGGGTATGAAAATAGGGCTGTATTTCGGGTCGTTCAATCCGGTGCACATCGGGCACATGGCGGTGGCCAATTACATGGTCGAATACACCGATTTGCAGGAAGTATGGTTTGTGGTAAGTCCGCAAAACCCGGGGAAGGACAAAGCAAGCCTGCTGGACGAGTATCAGCGCCTGGAACTGGTCTTTCGTGCCATCAACGACGATGCGCGCTTTCGTGCCACAGATGTAGAGTTTCGTATGCCCACGCCCTCGTACACCATAGATACGCTGGCATACCTGCGCGAGCAGCACCCCAAGCATAAGTTTGTACTCATCATGGGCTCAGATGTATTTGCCACCCTGCACAAATGGAAAAATGCACAGGTAATAGCCGACAACTACGAAATACTGGTGTATCCGCGCAATGGGGAATTGGCAGTACCCCCGCTCAATCATTTGAAATACAAAGAGATAAATGCCCCCAAGATGGAGGTTTCATCGTCGATGATTCGCAATGCAATAGCCGAAGGAAAAAACATCCGTTTTTTCATTCCGTTTCATGCATGGCAGTACCTCGATGAGATGAATTTTTATAAAATCCCCAAATAATAGCTAGTAAGCCTCTATATAATCCGTAAGCGCACCACTCATTATCTCAGCGCAATCAATGCAAGGTTTTTTGTGCATGAAAGCTGCGTTTATGGCTGGCAAATCTTGGCTGCTGAGCTGGGGTATATCAGCATATTCAAATTCGGTGTCGTAGGGCATCAGTTCCTCAGGTATGCGCACCCCGCATTCCATCAGGCATAGGGCCTGGCAGGTAGATAGTTTTTCGCCACGGAAATCTATGATAAGATCAGAAACACATTCTCCGGATTTTATCCGTTCCACAGCTTCTTTCCAATATATTTTATTTTCAGACATGATATTTAATCAAATAATAGATCAAAGTTAGCCTGAATAAATCCCGAATTAGATGACAAATGTCTGAATTCAGGCAGTTAACAAAGTATTAACCTCTCATCGATTTTGACGCTCCAATGTCTTGCCAGAAGATTGGAGGTCTTAGGATAATAACCACCCCGGCTTTCAGCCACCCCGCCATAGGCGGGGAATGTAGGACGCAAACAAATTCCCCTCTTTCAGAGGGGTGCCCTTAGTGTGAGGTGTCTATTCCACATTCGATCGTCCGTAGGACATCGAATCGTGAAACTAATTTACTTCACCTTTTGTGCCGATTTATAAATAGTTTTCATGAAATCATTGATGAGGATATTGTAATCAATATCGTATTTCCGTATCCATTTGCCAATTTCCGGATCGAACGATACTGTAAATACCTCAGCATATGATTGCTCGTTTATCAGTGTTTCGATGGATGGGTGGTCGGTATAATCTATTGTTTCGTCATCATAATGTATAAGGTGCCTGGGAACCCGAATGCCCGCATCGTTGAGTTTTTGAACATCTAGCCAGTCTACCAACTCATCAGTAAAGACTATATCTTCTTGCACTACGTGCGTTCCTGCATGTAGCATTTCCAATGCCTTTTTATAAGATATTTTAGTTGTATTCGAATTCAAATCCCATTCGTTTAAAGTTCTCATACAAAAATAACGAATTTATGGATTATTTTGACTCGAATTCACGATATAAATACGAAATCATATCAGCAAATTAAGTACTTGAAAATCTTTCCCATTCGCTTAAAATTCGTGCCTTCGTGGCCTACCAAACTTCAAAGCATCATTCATGCCTTCTACCCTCTAAAATTCTATTTTCCAAAGGTTTTGTGAATCGTTAAAAAATGTATATTTGCTTCATAAAACTTCTTTCTACGATGGAAAATCCTGAAATATTTATCTCCTACGCTTGGGGTGGCAATAGCGAAAACATGGCCGACGAAATGTATGCTGTGCTTACTCAGGCCGGATACCCTGTGATACGCGACAAAATACACTTGGGCTACAAGGGCAACATCAAGGAATTCATGCAGCGCATAGGACAGGGCAGTGCCATAGTGGTAATCATCAGCGACAAATACCTGCGCTCGCCCAACTGTATGTACGAGATAGTACAAATACAACAAAACGGACAGCTTACCGACCGTATTTACCCGATAGTACTGCCCGATGCCAATATATACCGTCCGCAAAACCGCCTGATGTATGTAGAGCATTGGGAAAAAGAAGTGCGTACCCTCAACACCAGCATGAAAGGGATTGAAAATATGGCATTGATAGCAGAAATTCAACAAGAACTAATAGAGTATAACCAAATACTCAATGCCATAAGCGGTATAACAACACTATTCAAAAATACCAATACCCTTACACCCGAGATGCTGCGCGATGTGGCTTACAAACCACTGGTAGATGCAATAAAAAAGCAAAGTGAAGTGCAGAATTCTGAAAATATGATTTTCCGAAAAGTTGACATGGAGTACATACATCGGTTCAAAAATGAGAATCCTGTACTTGCCCGCAAAATGGACATATATTTGGTTGATTTAACAGAAAACCATTTCACAAATCAACAAAGAATAGACTTTTGTAAATCAAAAATATCTAAATATGAAAAACTGGATGAGGTTTTCAAGCCTTTCATAAAACTTTTTAATTACCTCATATTTGCCCTGGAAACGATAGAAAGTGAAAATTCACCAAACAAACAAAAATCTATAAAAACAGTTATGGAAAATGAAAATAAACCACATGGCGAGCCACAAAACAAGCATAATTCCATAAATGTACAAAACAGCAATAGCGGATTTTATATGCAAGACGTATCGAATAGTAAAATAAATATTCAAGTAAACATGAACAACCAGGATAAAAATCAAAATTTGCTGGACAAGTCCAATCTGGTAGACGTACTCATCAGGAACGAATTTGAATTTTTCGATGCTATGGAAGGCTTGGTTTCCGGCCTTACTGATAGCCAGAAAATAGCATACTACGGACTGAAAAATGAACGTCTGAACCCTG